>NZ_QDFI01000145.1 GCF_003254465.1 Meridianimarinicoccus zhengii | reverse complement strand
GGCCGCGATCCGGCGCCGCACCCAGTCTTTGACATCGGTCAGCTTGCCGCGTCCCGGATTGCCCTGCGGCTTTGGCGCAAGCGCGCCAGTCTCGCGCTTGAGCCGCACCATGTCATTGACGAACTTGATGGAAACACACAGGCGCCGCGCCGCCTCGGTGTGCGTGCTGCCTTGCTCAACAAGCAAAACCGCCCGTTCACGTAACTCAACAGGATGCGGCTTACCCATACCTGACCCCCATATCTGCCTCCAGAACAGGGAATCACGGGATGATCGAAATGGGAATCCAGAATCCGATCAGGGGCGACACGCTCTAGCGGTAGATGCCGGGCGTCGAACCCCATGGGGATACTGAAGGCCGGCAACCCGAGAAAGTTGAAGAGCCGCGTGCGATAGGTCATCTTTCGCACCAGGTCGAGCACGCCAGTCGGCTCTTCGGGATTGGACTCGTCGCGCCGAGGCGCGCTGAACGGCAGGGTCGGGGCGCAAACGACATCACATTTCGAGAATACGCTGTCCACGAAGCGCTGCGTGATACCCGTTCGCACGGAGAGCGCCTCAAGGTAGCGGGTCGCGGGAATGGCGAGGCCGGCCTCGATCCGCGAGCGCACGTGATCTCCGTACCGTTCGGGTGTATCGGTCAGCCATTTGCGATGGATTGTCGCCGCCTCGGATTTCGAGATCACGTCGTTGAGCTTCGAAAGCCCGTTCGGGTCCGGAAGATCGACGTCCACGCGCACGCATCCGAGGCCGCAGAGCACCTCCAGCGCTGCCTCGAAGGCGGCGATCACATCCGGCGCGGCATCTTCGACAAAACCGCGTTTCGGCACGCCGATGCGAATGCCCTTTGGAACCGCGCCCAGCCCGTCCACGTAATCTGGAACATCACTGAACCACGATGTCGCATCGCCAGCATTGACGCCTGCGATGGCTTGGAGAATGGCAGCGGAATCCGCCACTCTCCGGGTCAGCGGGCCGATATGGTCGAGTGACCAGGACCGCGGCATGGCGCCGTGGCGCGACACGAGTCCATAGGTCGGCTTCACTCCGACGACACCGCAACACGCGGCGGGAATGCGTACCGATCCGCCGGTATCGGACCCGAGTGCCCCGAAAACGATCCCGGCGGCCACGGCGGCACCCGACCCGCTGGAGGATCCACCGGATACATGGGCCGTGTTCCACGGATTTCGGCAATCGCCGAAATGGACATTATGGCCCGTCGGTCCCCCGGCGAACTCGGACAGGTTCAGCCATCCGATGGAGATCGCCCCGGCGGCGTCAAGACGGGCGATCAGATTTGACGTGAACTCCGCACGAAAGTCGCGGCGAATGTCGGAACCACAAGACGTTATCTCGCCCGCGCGATAGAACATGTCCTTGTGGGCGAGCGGAATACCGTGGAGCACGCCACGATAGCGGCCCGCTGCAATCTCACCATCTGCCCGTTCCGCCGCCTGCATCGCGGCTTCGGTGTCGATCCGGATGAAGGCGTTGATGTCAGGCTGGAGCGCCTCGGCACGCGCAAGGGAAGCAGCGGTCACATCCTGCACGGAGACCTCGCGTGACCGGATGCGTTCCGCAGTTTCGATCAGCGATGAACCGAGCACATTTCCGGCCCCCGCGCCGGTCATGCCTTAACCCCCTTGCCGTTGGCGACATAGCCGTGAAAATGCAGCGGCTCGCAATCGAAATGCATGAGTTCCGAAAACTCATCCACCGCGTCCAGCAGGTTCGTGACCTCCGCGGCAATTTCCCGCGACCGGTCCGCGTTGAAATCAATACCCTGCGTCGCCCGCAACATGTTCTGGATTGTCTGCTCTCTGATTTTCATTTCATGCCTCTCTCATGACGGCCTGCGACTCTGAATACCTTGCCAGCATGATCTTCATTCCAGTTTCGACACGTCTTCCTTGATCTTGTTGAGACGCGAGTTCATCTTTCCACGGATAGAGAAATAGAGCAGGACGGCCACGATCGAGGCGAGGAATATCGCAAGCCCGGACCCGAGCAGCGCATTCGTCCAGTCGCCCCTGTTGATCAGCAGGGCGCGGCGGAAATCGGCCTCGGCCATCGGGATCACGACGAAGGTGATGATCAGCGGCGCAACCGGAATTCGGAAGAACAGCATCGCGAAACCCAGGAAACCGAAGAACAGCATCACCACGACATCATAGACATTCTGCTGATAGGCGTAGGTTCCGATTACCGACATCAACATGATCGTCGGCACTAGAATCGTCCGCGGAAGCTGGCCAAGTCGCGCATACAGGAACGCAAATATCCGCCCGATTCCAAGATTCACGAAATTGGCAAGCAGGAGAATGATGAACAGTGCGTAGATGATCTCTGGGAAGACCTGGAACATCCGGGCGGAGGGCGTTGCCCCCTGCATGATCAACGCGCCCCCGATCAGGGCGGCGGTCGTGCTGCCGGGAATACCGAATGCAAGAAGCGGAATCAGCGTTGGACCGACGGTCGCGTTGTTTCCAGCCTCTGAAGCCGCAATTCCTTCCAGTCGTCCGGTACCGATCTTCTTCTCGGGCGAATACCGGACGGCAATGCTGTAGGACAGGAAAGAGGCGACCAGCGCGCCGAGTCCGGGCAGCATGCCGACAAAGGTGCCGACACCGATCCCGATGCCCATCTCGCGCCAGCAGGACAGGTATTCCCGGAACGAAAGACCCTCCTGGCTTTTCCCGAACATGCCCTTGACAGCTATGGCCTGGGACTCGTCCGTGGTTTTGGTGGCGATGTGCTTGGCCCATTCCTCCAACATGGCCGCCATCGCGAAGAGCCCGATTATGAGCGGCACAAGCCCGACGCCGCCCTGAAGCCACCACAGACCGAAGGTGTTGCGCTCCGCGTTGCTGATCGGGTCATTGCCGATGGTGCCGACGAACAGTCCGATCCCGGCGCTCAGCAGCCCTTTGGCGAAGTGGCTTCCGCTCAGCGAACCGATGAGGACGATGGCGATCATCATCAGCCAGACGCGTTCGCTCGGCCCAAAGGACAGCGCAACGATGGCGACGAGCGGCGCGATGATGATGGTCGCGATGTCGCTGGCCACATCCGCCGTAACGGAAGCGTAAAGGGCCATCAGCATCGCTTTCCGGCCCTTGCCTTGCTTCATCATCTTGTAGCCGTCGTAGACGGTGGGCGCGGAATCCGGTGTGCCCGGCGTGGCGAACGTGATCGCGGATATCGCGCCGCCGTAGATCGCACCCTTGTACAATCCGATGATCAATCCAAGCGCGGGCGCCGTGGACATGGTAAAGGTCAGCGGCAGGATCAATGCGATCCCACTCGTCGACGAAAGTCCGGGAATGGCGCCGATGCCGACGCCAACGGTAACACCGACCGCCATCCAGAACAGTGTCTCGACGGTGAAGACCATCGCCACTGCCTGCTCGAACGCGACCAGGTCGATCATTGCGGTCTCCAATTCCGGCTCAAGACCAGAGTCCCCCCATGGGCAGCACGATCCCGATGGCGCGGAACAGGACGAAAACCACGATGACGCAGGTCGCGCTGATGGCGGCGATTGTCCGCCAGTTGTCGATACCGGCCACCCGCAGCAGTAAACTCATGTAGATGAAAGCAGCGGGGAAGTACCCGATTTGCAGAACGGCAAGGGTGCAAAGATACCAGCCAAGCAGTTCAGGCTGAACAAACTTCTGGCTGGCCGCTCTGACGATTGCCGCGACAGTTTTCAGCC
>NZ_QDFI01000144.1 GCF_003254465.1 Meridianimarinicoccus zhengii | reverse complement strand
ACCAGCGCTCCAGCGTGATCTGCGCTGAGAATCAGTAGGTTAGGAATTGTTCAGGGCGAACCAATTAATAGACTGACAGGTACGGTCGGCTCTGACGAGCACCGCTATCTCTCGCCATGACTGCTCCGGGCTGGCTGCCGTCATACATGCCGGCGTCAGCCCACTCAAAGCGGCAAAATCAGGCGCTGCCCCGCCGCAAGGCAGCTTCGAGCCCATACTGACCGCTGCGGTGAAGACCTCACTTCGCAGTCGCAGCACGAACGGCCCGACAAGGGCGGCCTTCGGCCGACCTACACCGTCTGCTCGCATGAGCGCCGAAGTTCAGCCAGACCAGCCTTTCAAGCAATGTACAGCAATTCCGGATCGACCATCGCTTCACGCGCTGTGGCGCTGACGTGCTCGCAAGTACCGTACATGTGTTGGTCGAGGCTGATTAGAATTCTGCACTCGTTAGCGGGTGGACTCTCGAACAAGGATGCTTCTTCGGAATTGATAGCAAGACGTCGCGCGTCCTTTTCGAATTGTGTGTCCTCCGTCTGGCAGAACATCCGATGACGAGCCCGACGTCGTATGCGCCGGGCTTGCCACAGTGCCGATCAAGCAAACCTGCGCGGTCGACGTACAGCGAGGATGCCCAGGCCGCCGAGCAACAGGAGCGCGGATGCAGGCAATGGAACCGGGGTTGTCGCCGTCCCTTCAGTGAAGAGGGCGATATCGTTACCGTCCCCCGCCATGTAGGTGATGAACACATCCGTGCCGAAAGTGCCGACGCGTGCCCCCTCGTCAAGGCCGGCGAACGTGCCGAACAGGTCGCCTTCCACGGTCATGACCTCGAACATCCCGCCCGGGCCGAAAGCGAAGGCATCGAGTGGCACGACCGACAGCGCGCCACCGTTCAGGAAAGCGTCCCCGCCGATCGTCAGATGATCGAACAGCCCGGCCGCATTCCCCGCGAATTCGATCTCCAGAACGCCGGCCGCGCCCAGGATGTAGTCCCCGGAGATGAAGCTCTCCGCCGGCGAAGCCCCCGGCGCGAAGATGCCCCGGCGCTGGTCGAGCCCGCCGAAGAGGTTGACCACTTCGAGCCGTTCGTCATCGAAGGTGATGGTACGGCCGTCGTCGAAGCGGATCGTTTCCTGCTTGATCGTGTCGCCGGAGAAGGTGACGTCGCCATCGGCGCGGATGCGCAGTTCGCCCGCGCCGTCGATGCTCTGCAGCGATAGCGTTCCCGCCTTCACATCCACCAACCCGTCGTTGGTGAAGTCCCACGTGACGGTAGAGCGCGCGCCCTCGCCGGTCTGGGTGATCGTGCCGCCGGATTCGTTCATGAGAATGGCGTCGCCAGTGGTGTAGCTCCGCACGAAGCCTGTCGTTCCGGTCAGGTCGAGTTCCGATCCGGCCCTGTTGGTGAACGCGGCGTTCGTGGTCCCGCCAACATTGCTATACGTCCGGTTGTCGATGGTCGCACTGCCGGTGTTCACGAGCGTCGTGCCGATGAACGCGTTGGTGCCGCCACCCATGATCCCACGCCCGAGCGTGTACTCGCCCGCAAGGGTCAGGCTGCCGGGGCCCCGAATGTCGCGAATGTCGATCAGGCCGTCACCGCTCATCGTTTGGGTGGTGTCGCCCGCGAGTGTCGCCCCGTTGAAATTGAGCTCCGCGCCCGCGTCGATGTTGATCGCGCCGGTCCCGGACAGATTGCCCAGCCCGAAGAAGCCCGCCTTCACATCCACCAACCCGTCGTTGGTGAAGTCCCACGTGACGGTAGAGCGCGCGCCCTCGCCGGTCTGGGTGATCGTGCCGCCGGATTCGTTCATGAGAATGGCGTCGCCAGTGGTGTAGCTCCGCACGAAGCCTGTCGTTCCGGTCAGGTCGAGTTCCGATCCGGCCCTGTTGGTGAACGCGGCGTTCGTGGTCCCGCCAACATTGCTATACGTCCGGTTGTCGATGGTCGCACTGCCGGTGTTCACGAGCGTCGTGCCGATGAACGCGTTGGTGCCGCCACCCATGATCCCACGCCCGAGCGTGTACTCGCCCGCAAGGGTCAGGCTGCCGGGGCCCCGAATGTCGCGAATGTCGATCAGGCCGTCACCGCTCATCGTTTGGGTGGTGTCGCCCGCGAGTGTCGCCCCGTTGAAATTGAGCTCCGCGCCCGCGTCGATGTTGATCGCGCCGGTCCCGGACAGATTGCCCAGCCCGAAGAAGCCCGCCTTCACATCCACCAGCCCGTCGTTGGTGAAGGTCCAGTTGATGGTGGAACTGGACCCGTCGCCGGTCTGGGTGATCGTGCCGCCGGTCTCGTTGATCAGGTTTGCGACATCGTCGCCACGAAATTTCGTGAAGCCTGACGAGCCATTCAATGCAAGCGTTCCGCCGCCGCGGATGCGATAGGTCAGGTCGTCGGAGCCGTCTGAACTGATTTGGCTGGTCACGGAAGACACGCCCTCCGTATTCACGACCGCCTTGCCTTGACCAAAACGCAGATCATTGACTGAGAACTGTGCTCCGGAAGTGATATTCAGTGTTCCGACACTCCCGGCATTCTGGGCCAGGGTCACGACATCGCCAAAAGATAACCCGCTCACGTTCAGCACACCGCGCGTGTCTTCGCCGATCACCACGGGCGCAACGAGCCTGCCGGCGTTCAGATTCACCGTCGATGTTCCGTCCGCATCGGTGAACACGCCCTCCGGAGTGCCCACCGCGCGCGCGGAGAGGTCTCCGAGGGACCGCCCGACGAACAACCGCTGGTCATAGGTGGCGCCGTTGATCGTGAACTCCGTATCGATACCGGCACCCATCGACATCTCGAAAGACGAGGTAAAATCCGCACTCAGCTGCATGGGGCCGGCGGGAAGCTCGAAAGCGTCGAAGAATCCATTGACGGAATTGACATACACGCCGTAGCGCAACGGCAGGCTCTTCGGCGCGACAAACGGTTCGCCGAACAGGGTGCCGAAGCGCCAGTTGCCCGCTTCGAGGAAGTCGCCAGACCCCGTCCAAGCCCATGATCCTGCCGAAATACAGCTGATCCCGTCGCCTGAGACACATTCGGCCTGGGCCGCCGTCCCCTGGCACATGGCTATAACCGACGCCGATATAAACAGTTTTCGCATGAATCCTCCCACTGCGAGACCTCTAAACATGTATTAATGGTCTAGCAGGGTCACACGCTGACACAACCCCCCGAAACACGATCGCTCGGACGTCATGGGGGAACGGGATCGTCGTTTGCCACATACGGTCGCCTCGGCTCCATCAGGAGCCGGTATACCAACCCGGCTGTCGTTCGCCGCTCATCCAAATGGGCTCAACAGATGCCGTCGGCGGTAGGCACCTCATCGGTGATCTGAGCACAAGGCAGTTCGTACACTATTAGGCAAACCAAAGGTCCGCTTCGACCTTAACGGAGCGGTTGATTGGTGCCTTCACTAGTTTCGGCTTCCCGACCATCATTTCAGCACATTCGCCGATGCAGCGGAGGTCGAGCATCTGCAGCGAACGGCAGGACGGTCCCGCACTGCCGCCGCTCGCTTACGGAAAATGCTGCGCCTTGCACCAATGGCAGGTTTTGTGACGCTGCAATGCAGCGCGCGATCGGACGGCGAGGGTCCGCAGAGGGTCGAATGCTCCCTTTTTCGTCGCCTTCAGCAATGCCTCAATATCATAGAACATGATACAAACCTCGCCCCGCAGCTCCCAGCCACCTAAGAAGCCTGATCCAGGGGCACGAGGTAGCGTCCGAGCACGTGGTGTAATTTCGGCACCGTCGACGGTGTGATCCCTGGTGGCCA
>NZ_QDFI01000143.1 GCF_003254465.1 Meridianimarinicoccus zhengii | reverse complement strand
AGTGCTACAACTTCTTCAAGGCCGCCGGATACGGAACCGATTAAACGCGACACGCTCTAGATTCCCAGCGCGGCGATGCTGTCGGCGGGGGCCTGCGCGCGGTCGGTCATGCCATAGTCGCGGATCACGCCCGCGACCCGCAGCCGGTAATCCGCGAAGAACGCATCGCGTCCCTGCGCCTGCGCGCAGCGATGGGCGGGCAGTTGCCGCCAGCGGTCCAGCGCGGCCTCGTCCTCCCAGACCGACAGGGACAGCAACTTGCCCGGTGTCGTCAGGCTCTCGAACCGCTCGACCGAGACGAAGCCCTCGATCTCCGCCAGATGCGCCCGCATCGCCGTCGCCATGTCGAGATAGGCGTCGCGCTGGCCCGGCGCGATCTCGACCTCGAAGATCACCGCGATCATGGCCGGTCAGACCTTGGGCAGAAGCGGGCCGAACGGCCGCCCCGCCACGATGTGCACATGCATGTGCGGCACTTCCTGGCTGGCATCGGGTCCTGCATTGGTGATGGCACGAAACCCACCCGCCCCTTCGGACGGCATCGCCCCGATGGCCTTGGCGACAGCCCCCACGGCGCGCGTGAAATCGACGATCTCGGCGTCCGATGCTTCCAGCGCGAAATGGTCGTAGGTGGCATATGCCCCTTTCGGGATCACCAGCACATGGTCGGGCGCCTGCGGCGTGATATCCCGGAACGCAAGGCTGTGTTCGGTTTCCAGCACCGTATCGTTGGGGATCTCGCCGCGCAGGATTTTCGCAAAGATGTTCTGGTCGTCATAGGCATATGCCATGTGAAAAGCCCCGCTCCATCAGGTTCATCGGCGGTGTGGCGGTTCGACGGAGACGTTGTCAAGACGCAGCAGTCCCCGGACAACACAGGGCCAGGACCTGCGACACGGCGGACGGGTCGCGCCTTGGAAGGGGCTACCGTGCAAGCCCTCGCTGCACTGGTGATCTGTGACAGCGTGTAGTGCAGGTTCCGGCACCTGCCCCGCGTCCGACGGTGCGCGCGCGACCAACCCGGTTACAGCGCGCGCACGGTTTGTGGCCGTAATTCGCCGATCAGCGCAGGCGGCGCGACGCCAGCAAGGTACCGGCCCCGGCCAGCAGCATCCATCCCGCCGCCGGAAGCGGTACGGGCGTCGTCGGATCGAGGTCCGGATCCGACACCCGTGCCGTGAAACCGATATTCTGGAAGTCGATGTCCCCGTTCGTTCCCGTCAGAAACGCGGTCACACTGCGGGTGTTCAGCGGAGAAACCAGTGGAATGTCCTGGGCCCGGATGCCGGGAGACGTTCCAAGCGCAGGATTCACCGTTTCGGTACCGATCTCGCTGCCGAGCGCGTCAAAGAAGGTGAACACCACCTCGTCCACGTCATAGCGTTCGCCCGTGTAGTTCCAGAAATGAAGGGTCTCGATATCGTAAGAGACACCGAAATCGAACAACAGTTCCAGTCCCGAGGCGGGATCGTTGAATGTGTACCAGATGTGCGTGTCCTGGTTGTGAAACTCTTCCGCGTCGGCCGATGGCGCATCGATGACCTTCTCGATGCCGAACCCGCGCGTGAAGGTGTTGTTCGACGTCCCCGCACCTGTGCCCGGCCCCACCGAGACACTGATATTGTCCTGATTGAGATACAGCGAGGATGCCACGGCAGCGCCGCCGAACGACATGAACGCCGTTGCTGTAAACAGTGTGATCGCGAATTTCATAAGCCCTCTCCAACCCCTGATGGTGCCAACGTTAACAAGTTATAACGCCCTGCTTGCCGCTGTGTCAACTTTCGGGCTTTCAGCTGCGGCTGCGGTCAGAAAGCGCAGTGCCCCAGTGTCGGCCAAAGAGATGCGCGCGGGTCAATCCTTGTCGGGAAAGGCGCACAGGTCGCGGATCAGGCAGGCACCGCATTTCGGTTTGCGCGCCGTGCAGACATAGCGCCCGTGCAGGATGAGCCAGTGATGGGCGTGGCGCTGGTATTCCACCGGCACCTGGTCCTCGATGGCGCGTTCGACCGCATCCACGTCGCGCCCCGGGCACAGGCCGGTGCGGTTGCCGACGCGAAAGATATGGGTGTCCACCGCCTGCGCCGGATGGCCCCACCACATCGACAGCACGACATTGGCGGTCTTGCGGCCCACGCCCGGCAGCGATTGCAGCGCCGCCCGCGAGGACGGCACCTCGCCCCCGAACTGGTCCACGAGGATGCGCGACAGCTTGATGACGTTCTTCGCCTTGTTGCGGAAAAGCCCGATGGTGCGGATATGGGCGATCACGCCTTCCTCCCCCAGTTCCAGCATCTTCTCCGGCGTGTCAGCCATCGCGAACAGACCCCGCGTGGCCTTGTTCACGCCCGCATCGGTGGCCTGCGCCGACAGGGCCACGGCCACCAGCAGGGTAAACGCATTGACATGCTCCAGCTCGCCCTTCGGTTCCGGCTCTGCCCTGGCAAAGCGGGCGAAGGCTTCACGGATCGTGGCGTAGTCGGCCTGCGGCGACATCGGCGTGGCCGAGGGCGCGTTGGCGGCAAGACCCTTCGCGGGCTTGCGACGGGGTTTCGCGGCACGGGTCCGGCGTGCGGATTGCGCAGGTTCCGGGTCGCGCGCGGGCGCGGCAGGGTCTACATCTTCGGCCATGAGCGATATCCTTTTCCCCGACGGCGACATGCCGACCGCGCCCTTGCAGGGCGACGCCGCCCCGAACGATTACCATTACAAGGTAATCGCCCGCGCAATCCAGACCATCGACGACGCGGGCGGCGCACCGATGCCCCTCGATGACCTGGCCGCGCGGCTTGGCATGTCCGCCGCGCATTTCCAGCGCGTATTCAGCCGCTGGGCGGGCGTGTCGCCGAAACGCTACCAGCAATACCTGACGCTGGGGCACGCCAAGGCGCTGCTGGCGGCGCGGGGCACGCTGCTGGAGACTGCCGATTCCGTGGGGCTCAGCGGGCCGGGGCGGTTGCACGACCTGTTCCTGCGGTGGGAGGCGATGTCGCCCGGCGATTACGCCCGCGGCGGGGCGGGGCTGACCATCCGGGCAGGCACGGTGGACACGCCCTTTGGCCCCGGAGTAGCGATGGCGACCGATCGCGGACTGTGCGGGCTGGCCTTCGCCGCCGAGACGGGGCTGGAGGCCGCCCATGACGATCTTGCCCGCCGCTGGCCGCGCGCACGGATCGTGGCGGACGACGGACGGGCGGCGGCACTGGTAACGGGGGCATTCGGAGGTCGGGAAACACCCCTGCACCTGATCGGCGCGCCCTTCCAGATCAAGGTCTGGGAAGCGCTCCTGCAGGTCCCGGCGGGCGGTGTGACCAGCTATTCCGACATCGCCGAAACGGTCTGCACGAAACGCGCCAGCCGCGCCGTGGGCAGCGCGGTGGGCCGCAACCCCATCGGGTACCTGATCCCGTGCCACCGGGTGCTGCGCCGCGACGGGGGGCTTGGCGGCTATCACTGGGGCCTGCCCGTGAAACGCGCCATGCTGGCATGGGACAGTGCCCGGGCCGACGCGGCCGGGCGGACCGGCGCCGACGCGACGTCAGCCGCGCAGCCGTGACTGGCGCAGGCGCCGCCTGTCGTGTCATACCCTGCCCGAACGACACCAGAGGCAGAGCCATGACCAAGACCATCCTGATCGCCGCCGCCAGCGCGCTTGCGCTCGCGTCCTGCACCACCAGCCAGTTCGACGCGCCCGCCGGCAATCCCGAGAACCGCAACACCACCGCAGGCGCGATCACCGGCGGCGTGATCGGCGGCATACTCGCCGGCCCCGCAACGGGCGGCAGCGGCGGGCGCGCGGCGGCGGGCGCGGTCG
>NZ_QDFI01000142.1 GCF_003254465.1 Meridianimarinicoccus zhengii | reverse complement strand
CTCCGTTTTCGATCTTGAATCAGAAATGAGACCAAACGGGAATCCCTTGATTGCAGACACGGCCTAGCGCAGCGGCGGAAACAGCGCCCGGTCGAGCGTGCAGTCGCGAACTACGTCCGCGCCGCAGGGACGGGGGGAAAGGTCGCGGGTCAGGCACAGCCGCGCCTCGGCAATGGTCCCGTCGGCGCAGGTGATGGTCACCATGTCGGCGGTCCAGTCCGGGTTCGCCTCCAGGAAAGCCGCCTCGATCACCGATGCGGGCAGGCGCACCGGGTCCTCCAGTTGCCGCAGCAGGGCGGGGCGGTTCACCCGCCCGTACGCCTCGCGCGCCAATCGGTGATAGTCGCGCCCCGACAGGCCCGAGCAGGTGCCGTGCTTGCGCCACTGATACGCGGCAAGCCCGCCCGATCCCTGAATGTCGGCCATCGCGTCGTTGTCGCGCCGGGACGGCCCGCGCCGGTCCGTGTCACAGAACTCCGGCCAGCCGGTGGCGTATTGCGGCCAAAGCCCGTGCAGTGTCCAGCCCGCGCCGCTGCCTGCATCGCAGGTGTCGGCGCCGCGCGCATCGCCCTCGCGCGCGCACCAGCTGGGCTGCCATGACAGCGCCAGCACCCAGTAGTCGAAATCGCCCGCGCGGTGCGCACGGTCCTGCGCCGCGGCCGCCCCGGCCAGCAGGACCACCGCCAACGCCCAGATCGCCTGTTGCATTTGCTCTTTCCTCCGCGCGGGTCAGACCGTATATGTGCGCCATCTTCCCACATTCGGAAAGACGCGCCGGCCCGGCGCAGCCGATTTCCCGGCGCGGGCAAGTCTTGCCCCGCCGCGCGCGTCAGGAACAGGAGTAGACAGATGCAAAGCAAGCCGATCATGGCCAAGGCGACCGCCGTCTGGCTTGTGGACAACACCACGCTCAGCTTCAAACAGATCGCCGAATTCTGCGGCTTCCACGAACTGGAGGTGCAGGGAATCGCCGATGGCGACGTGGCCGCGGGGGTGAAGGGGTTCGATCCCATCGCAAACAACCAGCTCGACCAGTCGGAAATCGACCGTGCCGAGAAGGACCCGAATTACCGCATGCGGCTGAAGCACAACCCGGCGGCAACGGGAGAGGACGTGCGGCGCGGCCCGCGCTACACGCCCCTGTCCAAACGGCAGGACCGTCCGGCGGCGATCCTGTGGCTGGTGAAGTTCCATCCGGAGCTGGCCGACAGCCAGATCAGCAAGCTGGTGGGCACCACCAAGCCGACGATCCAGTCGATCCGCGAACGCACGCACTGGAACATCTCCAACATCTCGCCCATCGACCCGGTTGCCTTGGGGCTTTGCCGCCAATCGGAACTGGACGCCGCCGTGCAGAAGGCCGCGGCCAAGAAGGCGCGCGAAGGCGTGGTTCTGACCGACGATGAACGCCGCAAGCTCGTGTCCACCGAGCAATCGCTGGAAATGGATACCGAGCCGAAGATCCCGTCAGCGATCTCGGGGCTGGAGACGTTCACGCTCAGCGAGAACAAGTACGACGCCAGCAACGACAAGGTGGACGCGGACAGCTTCTTCAACCTGCCGGATGACACCAGCGCGAATGACGACGACGATGACGATGAGGATGACGACGATCCCCGTTACGGCCGCGATCCGCGTGACTGACCCGCGCAGGGGCTGACGGCGCGCCGGCTTGGGGCTAGGCTTCCGGCAGGCGGTCGCGGTCGGAGGGCAGGCCATGGGGATCATGCGCGTCGTGCTGGGGCTGGCGGTGCTGACGGTTCTTGCCGCCTGTGCGTCCCTGTCGGAGGACGAGTGCCTTGCCGGCGACTGGCGCGGGATCGGGTTCGCCGATGGTGCGCAAGGCCGCGCGCCGGATCATGTCGAGCGTCACCAGAAAGCCTGCGCCAAGGTCGGCGTAGCCCCGGATGTGCAGGCCTGGTTGGCCGGGCGGCAGGCGGGGCTCGCGCGCTACTGCACACCGGCCAAGGCGTATGATCTGGGGCGAAGCGGCCGGACCATCGCGCCATGGTGCACGCCGGATCAGTTGGCGGCGATGCGTCCCGCCCATGACCGGGGCCGCGCCTACTACGAGATCGGGCAGGACATCGACGCGGAGCGCCGCGACCTGCGCGACCTTGATGACCTGATCCGGTCCCTTCCGGACGAGGCGGGGGCCGAGCGCGCGCGGCTATTCTTCGAACGGTCGCGGATCGAGCGGCGGGTGTTCATGCTGGAAAATCGTCAGCGGCGATACGCGGGCTGGCCGGTCTGAACCGTCAGATCCCGCGACGGGCACGGAAGGCCGCGCCGATGGTGCCATCGTCCAGATAATCCAGCTCGCCCCCCACCGGTACACCCTGCGCCAGCGAACTGACCGTCACCCGGCCCGCCAGCATGTCGGAGATGTAGTGCGCCGTGGTCATGCCATCGACCGTGGCATTGAGTGCCAGGATCACCTCGGTCACGCCATCGCGGGCCACGCGGTCGGCCAGACGCGGCAGGCCGAGGTCCTCCGGCCCCACATCGTCGAGCGCCGACAGCGTGCCGCCCAGCACGTGATAGCGCCCGCCGAAGGCGCCCGAGCGTTCCATCGCCCACAGGTCGCCCACGTCCTCCACCACGCAGATCAGCCCGGTGGCGCGGCGCGGGTCGGTGCAGATGGCGCATTCGTCGGCGGTGGTGACGTTCCCGCAGGTGACGCAGTCGCGCACGGATCGCGCCACGTCGCCCATCGCCTCGGCCAGCGGCCCCATCAGCTGCCCCCGGCTGCGCATGAGATGCAGGACCGCGCGCCGCGCCGACCGGGGACCAAGCCCCGGCAGCCGCGCCATCAGCGCGATCAGATCCTCGATCGACCGGTCCGGCCCCGTGGTCATGCGCCCCTGTCCCGGCCTAGAACGGCAGTTTCATGTCGGCAGGCAGCCCGAGGCTTTCCTGCATCTTGCGCATCTCCTCCTGCGACCGGTCCTGCGCGCGCGCCTGCGCTTCCTTGATGGCGGCAAGGATCAGGTCCTCCACCATTTCCCGGTCCTCGGGTTTGAAGATCGACGGGTCGATGGACAGGCCCGTCAACTCGCCCTTGGCGGTCGCCGTGGCCGTCACCAGCCCCGCGCCGCTTGTCCCCGTAACGGTGATGCGGCCCAGTTCTTCCTGCATTTCGGACATCTTGGCCTGCATGTCCTGCGCGGCCTTCATCATCTTGCCCATGTCGCCAAGGCCGCCCAATCCCTTGAACATCGCCTGTCTCCTTCGTGCTGCGTGTGTCAGTCGTCCTCGAACGGATCCCACCCTTCGCCGGGATCGGCGCCGGGGTCGTCCGGGTCATCGGGGTCGTGTTCGGGTGCCGCCTGCAACGCGTCGCGCGCGGCTTCGGCGGCAAGGTCTGCGGGCGTGCGGACCATATCCACATCCGCGCCGGGAAGGGCCGCCAGCACTGCCGAGACCAGCGGATGGGACCGCGCCTGCGCGCGCAGGCTGTCGGCCTCGGCATCGCGGGCATCGGCGATGGTGGGCGCGCCCTGTTCCGCCGCTGTCACGCTGACGGCCCAGCGGGTGCCCGTCCAGGCCTGCAACCGCGCGCCGAGCCGCTGGGCAAGATCCGCGGGCGCGTCATGGGCGGGGCGGAAGGCGATGCGTCCGGGCGTATAGCTGACGAGATGCAGGCCGGTTTCCACGTCCACGAGCAGCTTCACGTCGCGCTGCGCGCGGATCAGCGCCACGACCGCGTCGAAATCCGGATAGGCGTCCAGCGCGCCCTGCGCAGCGGGCTGGCGCGCCGTTGCGCGGCCACCGCCTTGGCCTGTCGCGGTGCGAGACTGCGGCGCGGCGTAGCGGTCCGGCGGCGGTGCAGCCATGCCCGCCGCTGGCGCCATGGTCTGCGCGTG
>NZ_QDFI01000141.1 GCF_003254465.1 Meridianimarinicoccus zhengii | reverse complement strand
CGCGACCAGGCTGCCGCCGAGCGCCCGCCAGCCCGGCCCGGCGGGCCGCGGGGTGTGTTGCGCCCAGTCGCGGAAGAACGCGGCGTCGCGCGCAAGGCTGGACGCCGCGTTGACGCCCCGCGGGTCCACCGTGATGCGTCCGGGAAGGGGCGCGCGTTCCACGAAAATGCACGCCCGCCCCGCATCGCGGGCCGCCGCGGCAAAGGCAAGCCGCGTGCCGGTCAGCCCGTTCCAGACGATGGCCACCGTGCCCGGCGCGGCGTCCATGCGCGCGCGAAAGGCATTGTATTGCAGGGCGTAGAGCCAGCGCTTCAATGAGCGGTGCGGACCGGGGCCGGGTTGCCTGCGGGCCCGTCGCAGGCTCTCCGCAGCACGGTCGGGCGTCTGCGCGAAGCCTTGCAGCCGCACGGCACGCGCCGACACGTGCTGCACGGGACCATCTTCCGGAACCACGGCGTCCAGCAACGCATCCGGCTCGGCCCGCCCATAGCGCAGAACGATGTAGGACGCGCGCGTCACGTGCGCCCGTTCCCGCGATCCGCCGGATGGCCGCCCATCCACCGCAACGCGGTGCGCGCGCGCTCGGAGCGGCGCGGATCCACTCCGGGGACACGCGTCTGAATTGGGGGTGCGTTCATCGAGGCGATCCTGAAAACGGCGCAGCGGAACGGTGCAAGAACCGGCACCGCCATGTCCGCACATACCATTGCCCGTTACCGGCGCAACCCGCGCTGACATTTTCTCAGCACTGCGGCACGCCACGAAGCCCTTCGCGGCATGTCCCCTTTTCAAACCACCGGTCAGCTTTGCAACCGGACCGCATTGCGGCTGCACGGACGGGCAATCCCCGTACGGTCCGGTCGCCCTTATCTTGAATACAGGACCTGGAGGATGGACGCCGCGCCCGCCGAACCCGAGAACAGCGAAATGATCGGTGCAGTCGCGCTTCGCGGCCCGCCCCCCGAAAGCTCCGACATCAGCAGGAAACGATCGCGCAGGGCATCGCGCGTTTCGGGGCTGGCAAAATCCGAAACTTCGGAAACGCCGAAGACATCCTCGCTACGAGCCCGGAAAATGGACAACTGCCGGTCGATATCCAGCCCGGCGAAGCTTTCGGGCAGACCCAGCGCCTTCTCGAAGACGGCGCGCACCGGCGGGGCGCCGATCACGCCGAACCAGCGTGCATCGTCGGAATCGAAACTGTCGACGATCCGGTCGATCTCGCGCGACATGCCAAGCGCAAGGCGCATGTCGGAATCGACCTTCCCCACGGCGACCTCGAAGGTCTGGTCGCGATAGGCGGACACGATCCGGTCGGCAAAGCCCGGCAGGCTTGTCCAAGGACCGCCGAGGTCACCGAATCCGAATGCATCGGACAGGGCCTTGTAGCGTGGGTCGCTCAATCTGTTCGCAAGGCTACCGCGATCGAAGGTTCCCTCCTCCAGCACGCGACCGATGAAGAAGCGATTCGCCTGGTCGTCCTGAAGGCCGAATGCGCCGAGCGCGACCTTCATCAGCGTGAAATCCTCCACCAGGTCCTGTGCGCTCTCGACGCTTCCGATGCGTTCCCGGAAATAGGCGAGATCACGCTGCGTCGATGGCGACGCGGTCACGACCTCCTTCTGGGTCTCTATGGTCCTCGACAGGAAGTTCCATCCTGCCACGCCGCCAAATGGGAGAACGGGCGCGATCACGTCGGTTCGTCCAGCGTGGCGAGCAGCCGCGACTCGCGCGGCAAGAGCCCGCGCAGCGCCTTGAGCGCGTGGTAATACTGTCGTTCGGTCACCGCGGCCGTCGCTTCGGCGAGGCAGTTGCGACTGTCGCGATCAAGGAATACCTGGCTCAGCTGCTCGATCCCGACCAGCAGCTGCTTTCGCGCCTCGGCAGGATCGGCGTCGCCCGCAAGGATCAACTGTGCGAGGTAGCAGACCCTGCGGACGGGGGTCGTGACGTCGTCGGGATGGATTGCATCCTTCAGACGAAGAATGTTCGCATGCGGAGACACGATGTTGAGCCGCGTCCGGCGATCCCCGTTCTCGATCACCGCCCCGTTGATCAGGATGCGCTCGCCGGGTCCGAGCTTGAGCACGAGCCCGGTCATGTTCCACCACCCGGACCGCGCAGACCCGCCATCACGGCGGCGTTCACGTCGACCAGCGGGTCGATCCCCGCCTCGCCCCGCAGGACCCTGCGGGTGTGGACCGTGGTGAATTCGTAAAGATAGAACAGGCGCGCGCGGAGATCGTCGGGAAGCCCGTTGTCGTCATCCGCCACGCTCGCGGCGAGCAGGGTCCAGAGCCGACGATTCTCGTGCAGGGCGCGGATGGTTTCCGACTTCCCCGGCGCATCGCGGCTTGCGGCGGACTTGAGCGCCCGGGTCACCCGGGCAAATGCCTCGTACTCGGTGCTGCGCGGGCTGCGAAGCGCCGGATTTCCAATTTCATAGGCCTTTCGAGCCTGAGCCACTGCTGTCACCTGCTACCCTTTCTGGACTGTGCACGGCGCTGGCGAACGCATCCCCTGCGTTCAAGGTGTGACGCCACGAGGGCGTCACACCGGTTTGCTTCAGCGGAAGAGCGACAGAACGTTCTGCGGTGCCTGGTTCGCGATCGACAGCGCCTGGATGCCGAGCTGCTGCTGCACCTGGAGCGCCTGCAAACGGGCGGAGGCTTCTTCCATGTTGGCGTCGACCATGCTGCCGATGCCGGCCTTGAACGAGTCCGTCAGCTTGGACACGAAATCCGCCTGGCTCTCGATCTGCTTGGCCTTCGACCCGAACGCCGCCGATGCATCGATGGCCGTCTGGGTCAGCGTCTCGATGGTCCCGAGTGCGGCCTGCGCACCGCCGAGCGTCGTCACGTCGATGGCCGCCATGGCGCCAAGACCACCCGACCCCGTGTTGGTGAACTGACCACTGATCGCAAGCGATGTCGTGGCATTGTTGGTGATGACCAGTTCGCCGGGGCTGCCGCTGTCGTAGTCGACCGTCACGTCGGCGCCCGACGCCTCGATCGCGGATTTCAGACCCACGGCAATGATATCGGCCGTGGTGGTTGCCGCAACATCATCCGCCGTCACCGTGTAGCTGACGCTCTTGTCGCCGATCTGCAGCGCGATCTTGTCGCCGGCTTCATAGGTCGGATCCGCGATCACCACCGTGCCGCTGTCGTCGGTACCACCCGTGCCGTCGAGCGAGAAGCCGAAGGAATCCGCCCCGTCCGCGGCGACGCCGTCGGTGCCGGTAAAGGCCGCCTTCGCGACATAGCCGCCCGTGGACAGGTCCTCGCCATTCACCGTGATGTAGGACGCGGTCACCGCACCGCTGCTGCGATCCAGCGACGACAGCACGTCCGTGCTGGCCGTCGCGCCATCGACGAGGTTGAGCCCGTTGAACTGCGCTGCCCGCACGACGGAACCGATCTGCTCCTTGAGCGCCGTCACGTCGTTGTTGAGCTTGTCCCGATCCACGTTGTCGCCGGTGGCGGCGACGATCTTTTCCTTCATCTGGGTCAGAAGATCGGTCACCGCCTCGGATGCCTGCTGTGCCACCGCGACGGTGGACTCGCCCAGTGCGAGGCTGTCGGAAATGGCACGGAACCCGGTCACGTCGGATTCCATCACCTTGGAGATCGCCCATACCGCGGCGTTGTCCTTGGCGGTCGCGACCGACTTGCCGGTCGAGATCTCGCTCTGTGTCTTCTCCAGCCCGCTGTTGATCCCCTTGAGCGTCTGCAGGGCCACCATCGCGCTGGTATTCGTCAGAATGCTGGACATAGGTCTTGTATCCTCGTTTCGGGTGCTTTGCACCCCGACTGCATGGGCCGTGCCGCAACACGGCGTTTCCGTCGTTCTGACGCCTGCGGCGGTTGGTCTGCGCCGCGCCATCCTGTCCGGATGCAAGGCCGTGATAGGGGCGCGACTCCTAAGAGGATGCTAAACGCCAAGCCCCGATTATCCGGCATTTTAAACAGTTTCGGCGTATCCACATCACACCCGCCGAAACGTGCGCGGATCGGCGGCGCCGTCGACACGCGCGCCGCGCCGGTCATAGCCGCCGGCACCCCGCGCAAGCCGCTCCAGCTCGTGCAGGCGCGCCTGTGCGGCGGCGATTCCCTCCCGCGCGGCGGCCAGCAGCGCAAGGTTCGATCCG
>NZ_QDFI01000140.1 GCF_003254465.1 Meridianimarinicoccus zhengii | reverse complement strand
CGCGGCGCTGGCCGCCTTGCCCGCGCCCGCGCGGCCCGACATCCTGTCGCGGCCCGGCGACGACGCGGCGGTGATCGACGCGGGCGGCACGCGACAGGTCATCACCACCGACCACCTGCGCGCGGTGGTGGACGATCCCGGGCTGATGGCGCGGATCGCGGCGCTGCATGCGCTGGGGGATGTCTGGGCGATGGGGGCCGCGCCGCAGGCCGCGCTCGCCACGATCATCCTGCCGCGCATGGCCGCGCCGCTGCAGGCCCGGACACTTGCCGAGATCACCGCGGCCGCGGGCAGCGTTCTGGCCGATGCCGGGGTCACGCTTGCGGGCGGTCACACGACCATGGGCACCGAACTGACCATCGGGTTCACGGTCACGGGGCTGGCCGATCGCCCGATCACGCTGGCGGGCGCACGGCCCGGCGACACGCTGGTGCTGAGCCGGCCCATCGGGTCCGGCACGATCCTGGCGGCGGGGATGCGCGGGCGCGCAGCGGGGTACGACCTGGCCGCGCTTCACCGCCTGATGGCCACGCCGCAGGGGGATGCGGCGGCGGCCCTGGCCCCGGTTGCGCATGCCATGACGGACGTGACCGGTTTCGGGCTGGCCGGGCATCTGCTGGCGCTCCTGCGGGCATCGGGTTGCGGGGCGCGGATCGATCTGGCGGCGGTGCCGATGCTCGACGCGGCCCTGCAGCTGGCGGCGCGCGGGATCGCATCCACCCTTGCGCCCGCGAACCGGGATCACGCGGCGGGGCAGATCGAAGGGCTGGACGACAGCCCGCGCGCGCGGCTGCTGTTCGACCCGCAGACCTGTGGCGGATTTCTGGCGGCGGTGCCCGCGGACGCGGCGCGCGCGCGCGTGGCGGAGCTGCGCGCCATGGGCCACGGCAGCGCTGTCATCGGCACCGTCACCGCAGGGGCACCGCGCATCGTGCTGGAATGAACGCACGGGGCGGCGCGCCGCGACCGCCGCCAGGGGCTTAAAATTCTGGATACCAGAATTTCAGGGTCCGCCCGTGGCCGGTGCCGCGCCCCTGGCGGCGTGTTCGAGCGTGGCGGCCAGCGCGGGCAGCCCCGCATCGAGCGCGGCGTCGTCCAGCCGGTCGAACACCTGCCGCGCCACGACCCGGTCGGCGAAGCGCGCCTGCGACTTGCCGTAGCGCGGGTCGTAATGGGTGGTCATCAGCTCCGCCGCCACGCCGGGCATGTCGCCTTCGGCGATCATCTCCTGCCAGCGCGCAACCTGCGCACGCCCGTGCAGGCGGTGCAACTGACCCACGAGCGCCGCGAACCGAGCCGGGTCGCCCACAAGATCAGGATATGCCTGCGGGAAATGCGCGGCCCGTGCGGCCAGCGGGGCCGTGACCTCGACCCGTGGCGCGGCGCACATCGCGGCCCAGAGGACAGGCGGCACGATCAGGTCGCCGACCTTGGAGCTTTCGGCCTCCACCACCACCGGCTTCGCGGAATCGAACCGCGCGAGCGCCAGCGCGATCTCCCCCTCGAACGCCCGCTGGGATGGTTGCGGATCGGCCATCGCCCCGAAGATCGAGCCCCGGTGCCGCCCGATCCCTTCGAGATCCAGAACCTGCATGCCCGCGCCCGCCAGCTTGTGCAAAAGCACCGTCTTGGCGGTGCAGGTCATGCCGGTCAGCACCACCAGCCGGTGCGGCAGCGGCGTGTCGTACATCGCCTGCACCACAAGACGGCGGTAGCTGCGATAGCCCCCCGCCAGCGTCTGCGCGGGCCAGCCGATCTCGCGCATCAGCCATCCGAAGGTGCCCGACCGCTGCCCGCCGCGCCAGCAATAGACCAAGGGTCGCCACCCGCCGGGCCGGTCGGCGAGCGGCCCGTCCAAATGGTCCGCGATGTTGCGCAGCACCTGCGCGGCGCCGAGCCTGCGCGCGCCGAAGCGGCTTTGCTGGACGTAGATGGTGCCCACCTGCGCGCGTTCGTCATTGTCGAGCACGGGCAGGCTGATCGCGCCGGGCAGCCGGTCCTCGGCGTATTCGGCGGGCGAGCGCGCGTCGATCAGGTCGTCGAAACCGGCGTCGAACAGATCGGACAGGGCGGAAAGCTGGAATTGCATGCCGGTCCGATACAGCGCTGCCGCAGCGGGGGAAAGGGTCAGTGACCGAGTGCTGCCAGCGCCACCTGTGCGCTGTGGAACGCGTCCTCGGCGCGCGGGCCGAGGCACCAGTCCCCGGCGATCACCAGACCGCGCGCGGGATCGGACAGGCAGCCCTGCCCCAACGGCACCGCCGCTTGCGCATAGAGCCAGCGATGGGCATCGGCATGCAGCACCCCCGGCAGGCGCCCGCCCGCGCGAGCGCGAAGCAGGTCCAGCAGGGCCGCAGCCGCAGCGTCGCGCGGCAGGTCGAGGTGGGCGCGGGTCCATCCGGCGCTGGCCTGCGCCACCCAGGTCTCGCCCGTCCGGCCCGGCTTGCCCCCGTCGCGCGCGATCCAGCCAAGGGCTGCATCCGTCTTGCGCATGGCATCGGGCAGGTCCGGACGCGCCTCGAACGCCGCCATCAGCGTCCAGCACGGGTCCATCGGCACCGCCCCCGCCTGCACGCCCAGCGGATCGTCCGGCAGCAGGGCCGCGGCCTGCGGCGCGGGCACGGCCAGCACGAGCTGCGCGGCGCGGGCCAGTTCCACGCCATCCCGATCCGTCGCAAGCCAGGCACCGCCCGTGCGCGCAAGTCCGCTCACGCCCTGCCCCGTCCGCACGTCAAGACCCGACGACAACGGCTTGACCAGCGCGCTCATGCCCGGGGTCCCGACGCGGGCACCCGGCACCTGCGGCCAGTCCGCCGGCCCAAGCCCGCCCATGAACGCCGCGAACGCGTCGGATTTCGGCCGCAGATACTGTGCCCCGTGGTCGAAGCGCCAGTCGCCCGCGCGCCGGGTCGCCAGCCGCCCGCCCAAGCCCCGGCTCTTGTCCAGAACCGTCACCGGAACGCCCGCCCGCGCCAGCCCTGCGGCCACCGTCAGCCCGCACAGGCCCGCGCCGATCACCAGTGTCGACTCTGCCCCCATCTCACCCCTTCGTCTTCTGTCCGGAAATATCCCGCGGTGGCGAGGGGCGCGCAGCCCCCTGCGCCACCGCCATCCCCTGCGCCGCGTCAGTCCTGTGCGCGCAGCACCTGCGCCGGGCGTGCGGCCAGCGGGCGCGCGGCGAAGGCAAGCCCCGCCAGCAGTGTGGCCAGCACGCCGCCCGCGACGATGCCGATGGCCGACCCCCATGCCAGCCGGAACGGCGCCTCCATCACGAAGGTCATGACGCCCCAGCCTGCGGCCGCCCCCGCGGCAAGCGCCACGAGCCCCGCGGCGGCCCCCATCAGCCCCGCGCGCAGCGCGAAGCTGCCAAGGATGCGCGCCCGCGTCGCCCCCAGCGTCTTCAGCAGCGCCGCCTCGTAGACCCGCGCGCGTTCGCCAGCCGCCGCAGCCCCGATCAGCACGACGAAGCCAGTCAGCAGCGTCGCCCCGGCGGCATAGGATGTGGCCGCGGCGATCCCCGCCAGCACGCGCGCCACGTTGTCGATGGCGTCGCGCACCCGCACGGCGGTGATGTTGGGATAGGCCCCGGCCAAGTCGCGCAGGATCGCGGCCTCGGCCCCTTCCTCCGCGTAGACCGTGGAAATCCAGGTATGCGGCGCCCCCTGCAGCGCGGCGGGATTCATCGACAGGATGAAGCCGATGCCCGCATTCGAGAAATCCACCGCGCGGAAGCTGGTGATCTCCGCCGTGATGGGCCGCCCGAGGATATCGACCGTGATCGTGTCGCCAAGCTCCAGCCCGATCTCGACCGCTTCCTCGGCGGCGAAGCTGACCTGTGGCGGGCCGTCATAGCCCTCGGGCCACCATGCGCCTTCCGTCACCTCCACCGTGTCGGGCGCTGCGGCGGAATAGGTGACACCCCGGTCGCCGCGCAGCACCCAGTGGTCGGCCACGTCGCGCGCCGGGGTGCCGTTGATATGGGTTATGACCCCGCGCAGCATCGGCGCCGCGTCCACCCGCGATACCGCCGGATCGCCGTCGAGCCGCGCGCGGAACCCGTCGATCTGGTCGGGCTGGATATCCACGAAGAAATAGCTCGGCGCGATCTCGGGCAGGTCCGTGTCGATCGCCGTGCGCAGGTTGGTGTCGATCTGCCCGACCGCCGCCAGCACCGCCAGCCCAAGGCCGAGCGACAGCACGACCGACCCCGCTTCCTCGCGCGGGCCGCCGATGGCCGCCAGCGCCAGCCGCAGGCCGGGCCGCCCGCGCACCATCCGCCGCCG
>NZ_QDFI01000139.1 GCF_003254465.1 Meridianimarinicoccus zhengii | reverse complement strand
CTGGCGGGCGCTCGGCGGCAGCCTGGTCGCGCGCGCCTCGCGCCGCGCCGGTGTCGCACAGGGCAAGGCCGACGGCGTGCTGTCCGGCCGTCCCTTCCTGTTCTGCCCGCTCCAGGTGCAGGACGACACGCAGGTCACGCGGTTCGCCGGCTGGTGCGGCGGGATGGAGGGGTTCCTGCGCGCGCTGTCCGACGCGGTGGCGCATTTGCCCGACGGCTGGCACCTGCGGCTCAAGGAACATCCGTCCTCGAAACGCTCTCTGGCGGCCGCGCTGGCAGGCATGCAGACACGGCATGGCGACCGGGTGGTCGTGGACAACACCACGGACACGTTCGAGCAGGTGGCGGCCTCGCGCGGGGTCGTCACGCTGAATTCGTCGGTCGGTCTTCAGGCCTTCTTCCACGACAAGAACGTGATCGTGCTGGGAGAGGCCCTGTTCCGCATTCCGGGCGTGATCTGCGCCGCGGACGGACCGGATCAGCTTGCGCGGCTCTTCGCGCATCCGGGCGAGGCCGGTTACGATGCCGATCTGCGGGATGCGTTCATGCGGTATCTCGACGAGGTGTATTACCCGCCCGTGACCACCGATGCGGCGGGGCGGCCAACCATCGATCGCGCGCGGCTCGACCCGAAATTCGCCGCCGCCCGGGCCGCTGCCGCCGCTTGGGCCGAGCCTTAGCATCTGGGTCACAGAGCGGTCCGGCGGTGCGGCCCCCCTTTCGCGCCGTCGCGCGGTCCTGTAAAGGGCGCGGGTCGCAGTCAAGGGAGTCCCGCAGATGGGCTATAACGTCGTCGTCGTCGGCGCCACGGGCAATGTGGGCCGTGAAATGCTCAACATCCTGGCCGAACGCACCTTTCCGGTGGACAAGATCGCAGCACTCGCCTCGCGCCGGTCGCTCGGCACCGAGGTGTCTTTCGGCGACCGGACCCTGACCACGCAGGATCTCGACACGTTCGATTTCACCGGCTGGGACATGGCGCTGTTCGCCGTGGGCTCGGAGGCGACCAAGCAGTACGCGCCGCGCGCCGCCGCCGCGGGGTGTGTCGTGATCGACAACTCGTCGCTCTACCGCTACGATCCCAAGGTGCCGCTGATCGTGCCCGAGGTGAACGCCGACGCCATCACCGGCTATTCCGCCAAGAACATCATTGCCAACCCGAACTGTTCGACGGCGCAGATGGTCGTGGCGCTCAAGCCGCTGCATGATCGCGCACGGATCAAGCGGGTCGTCGTGTCCACCTATCAATCGGTGTCTGGCGCGGGCAAGGAGGGCATGGACGAGCTGTGGGACCAGACCAAGTCGATCTACAATCCCGTGGACGAGGTGCCGCCCGCGAAGTTCCAGAAGCAGATCGCGTTCAACGTGATCCCGCAGATCGACGTCTTCCTCGAAGACGGATCGACCAAGGAAGAATGGAAGATGGTCGCGGAGACCAAGAAGATCATGGACCCGTCCATCAAGGTCACCGCGACCTGCGTGCGCGTGCCGGTCTTCGTCGGCCATGCCGAGGCGATCAACATCGAGTTCGAGGATCATCTCGACGAGGAAGAGGCCCGCGAAATCCTGCGCGAGGCGCCCGGGATCATGGTCGTCGACAAGCGTGAATCCGGCGGCTACATCACGCCGATCGATTGCGTCGGGGATTACGCTACGTTCGTTAGCCGTATTCGTCAGGACAGCACCATCGACAACGGGATCAACCTGTGGTGCGTCAGTGACAACCTGCGCAAGGGGGCGGCATTGAATGCGGTGCAGATCGCGGAAACGCTGGGCAACCGGATCCTCAAGAAGGGCTGATGCCTTCGGGGCCGCGCGCGCGCTGTGCGCGGCCCTTGCCCTGCTTGGGGCGGCGCCCGCCGTGGCCCAATCGCGCGACAACCTGACCTTCTTTGTCGGGCAGATGACCGACAACGAATGGGGCGAGTTGTTCGACGACTGGGGGTCGGTGCGCTGGCGCAACGCGACACAGGCCGGTGCGGGCTATGCGCGGGAGTGGCGGCTCGGACGGTTCGGGTACATTGGGGCAGAGGCGCAGCTTTTGCGACATTTCGGCGAACAGACCCATTGGGAACTGACCACGCCGATCTTCCTGCGCACGCCCCGTCCGGCCAATCCGTTCATCCCGTCGGCCGCCTACGGGCTGGGCCTGTCGCTTGGGTCCGAACCGTCCAAGACGGAGATCGCGCGCACCGGCGAGAGCACAGAATTGCTGGCGCACTGGTTCTTCGAGCTGGAATTCGGCAATGACGACAGCCGCCTGCGCCCCTATATCCGGCTGCACCACCGGTCCCACGCCTGGGAAACCTTCGACGCGCGGACCGGATCGAACGCGGTGCTGTTCGGGGTCCGGCTGCCCTTGAACCGGAGCTGACGGCGGATGGCGGGTCGTCCTCAGGGGGCGGGATCGATTGTCCCGATGCTGGGCCTTGTGGCGCTTGCGCTGTCGGTCGGGGGCGCGCGCGCCGATCTGCCCCGCGACTCCGCGTCCGCGTTCGCCGGACAGATGACCGACAACACCTGGCAGGATATCCTCATCGAAACCGATACCGTCAGGTCGCGGGACGCGCAGGCAGTTGGCGTTTCGGTCTCGCGCGAATGGGCCTGGCCGGGCGTCGGCTTCTACGGGGTCGAGGGAACGCTTCTGCGGCATTTCGGCGAACAGGAGCATTGGGAGATCGCGGTGCCCGTCTACCTGCGCAGCCTGCGGCCTGATCCCGTGTGGTTGCCCAGCCTCGCGTATGGCCTCGGTCTGTCCCATGCCACCGACGTGCCGGAGAGCGAAATCGCCCGGCGCGGTGAGTCGCAGCGCACCCTTGCCATGTGGTTCATCGAACTGGAATTCGGGGGTGCGCCGTCCCAGACGCGGCCGTATCTGCGGCTGCACCACCGGTCAGACGCGTTCGGGCTGTTCCCCGTCGATACCGGATCGAACGTGCTTGTTCTGGGCGTGCGCCGGGATTTCTGACCTCAGACGGTCGCGAACTCCTTCGTGTCGCCGTCGAACATCTGCAGCTCGCCGGTCGCAATATCCACCCAGATACCGTGCAGCCCGAGCATGTCATGGTTCACGGCTTCGCGCACGAAGGGGAAGGTCATCAGGTTTTCCAGCGACACGACCACGGTCTGTTTCTCCAACGCGGTCTGCTGGGCCTGCGCGTCGTCGATGTCCTGCACCCGCGCATAGCCGGGCCGCAGGATGTCGAGCCAGCGGCCCACGAAGCTTTCCGGCGTCTCCAGTTCCGGCGCGTGACCGCTGCACATGGACCGGCAGCCCTGGACGCCGCCGCACATGGAATGGCCCATCACGATCAGGTTCGACACGTGCAGCACCGACACCGCGTATTCCAGCGCGGCCGACGTGCCGTGATGGTCCGTGTCCGGCGCGTAGGGCGGCACGAGGTTGGCGATGTTGCGATGCATGAAGAATTCGCCCGGCCCCGCGCCGAAGAGCTGCGTGACATGCACGCGGCTGTCGCAGCACGAGATGACCATGCAGCGCGGGCGCTGCCCTTCATGGGCGAGGCGCCGGTACCAGACCTGGTTCTCGGCGTAATCCACGGCTTTCCAGCCGCGGTAACGTTGCACGAGATATCCGGGCAGCGGCCGGGTGGACAGCGGGTTGGGCGCATCGGTCGTCATGGCTGTCCGGATACGACCAATCCGCGCGAAATTCGAGACAGATAACGCCGCACGGGCAAGATTCTGTTCAACCTGCGCTTCTTATGGTCCGCGAAGGCCGGGATGCCGGTCACGGGTGTGTGGGTTTCTGCGTAAGGGGTAGACATGACACGGGGTCTGGAATTCGAGGAAGCTGTCGCCATCGACCCGGAACGGCTGGCGCGGCTCTATGCCGATCTGGGCGACAGGGACGCGGACAGGATGATCTGTGACGCGATGGAGGATCTGGCGCTTGCGCTGGCGCGAATCGGTCGCGCCTATGCCGCGCGCGATCTCGACGCGATCGCACACCTGGCGCAGGGCATGGAACGGCTGAGCGCGCGGATCGGGCTGGCGAAGCTGGAACAGGTCGCCGAGAGCGTGCGCATCTGCGCCGCGCGGGGTGATGTGCCGGGGCTGGATGCCACGCTGGCGCGGCTCTCGCGGGTGGGCGACCGGTCGCTGTCGGCGGTCTGGGACCCGCAGTATCACAGCGTCTGACCCGTGCCGGGGCTTTTCGCCGCACAGGCAAGCGCCTAGGGTGACAGGGTTGTTTCGCAATTCCGAAAGGCCCCATTCGCATGTCCCTGACCTTTGCGCCCGATACGCCCCAGGCCCGCAGTCTACATCTCGTCGCGCCGGAGGATGTCGCGGACTGGACCGCGGGTCTGCCCGGGCCGGCACAGGCATGGATTGCCGCGACCGGCTTCGTGGCGGCAGCGGGTGCGCTGGTGCTTTTGCCGGGGCCCGACGGCACGGTCACCGGGGCGGCGCTGGGGCTGGGCGACGCGCGTGCGCAGGCCCGCGCGCGCTTCGCCGTGGCCG
>NZ_QDFI01000014.1 GCF_003254465.1 Meridianimarinicoccus zhengii | reverse complement strand
GCAGCGAAGACGGCGCCGGGTCATCGCCTCGCGCGAAAAACTTGACAAACGAACATGAGAGGAACCGCGCGATGTCCTGGTCCGTCAGCGCGCTCTGGTTCGAGAATGACAGCCAGCCCGCGAGAAGCGCACCGATGACCGGCACCAGTACCGCCGTCGTCACGAGCCTGATGAAAAGATGCGCCAGCAACAGCGGACGCCAGAACCGCAGCGCCGCGTGAAAGCCGCGGCGCGTGGCTTGAAAGCTCTGGACGGCATCCCGCAGTGACATGGCGCAGGCTCCTTCCATCCCGTCGGACTGGCGCCGAGGGTAGTCGTACAGGCGCCCATGCGCCATGGCCATGTTCGTCGCGACAGGCCAATGCCGTCGGGCGCGAGGAAACGATGCGTTCCCGCGACATGCCCAGACACCGACTTCGGCCGCGCTGTGCTGCTTCCTGACCCGATGCCATGGGCTGGTCTGCCCCCGGCAAAGACCAGGGCGACCGCGGACATACCGGGTCATGCCAGCGCAAGACCGTGGCGCCCTGACCGCTCTTGCCGGTCAGGTCCCCGCACCGCAAGCCGCGGGATGGGCCGCGATCAGTGCCCGGATGCAGCCACGTGAAGCGCCGCGGGAACCGACCGGACGCGCGTCGCGCTCTGGACCTCTGTCACGACCGCCGCGGGTTCGAGCCCGAGCGTCGCAGCAAGCTGAAACAGGCGACTGACCGAAATGCGGTTCTGACCGGATTCGTACTTCTGGATCTGCTGGAAGGTTATCCCGGCTGCATTGCCGAGTTCCGCCTGCGACAGGCCTGCCGCCTTTCGATGCTGCTTGATCACGTTACCAAGAATCACGTCAATTTCCTTGCTGCTGAAAGGCCTCATACCGGCTCCCCCCGTCTGGTAATAATATATTCCTCGGGCGCTCGTTCCTCGATGCCCGATATTCTCTCGCACCACGTCTTGAGAACCATCGTGGTGGTCAGCGACGCGACCTCGGGATGCCGCGCAAGCTTGTTGCGCAACTCCTCGATGATGCTCTGGTCGGCGGCTTCGACCAGCACGCGCATGTCCGTCGATCCCGATGTGGACCAGACGGAGATCACTTCGCTCCAATGTGAGATCGACGAAAACACGATGCCGCAAATGCTGCGGTGTAAGCGGACGTCGAACATCGCGCGCACACCAGACGGACGACTGTCGCCCGGCGTATCTATTTCCACCGTGAACCGCCGGATCACCTTCTCTCGGAGGAGCTTGTCGACGTGATGGCGCACGGTTGGACGGGACAGGCCGACGATCGATGCGATCTCGGTGATCGACCGCCGCCCGTCTTCGCGGAGCAGCTCGAGGATCATCTTGTCGGTCGAGGTCAGTCGCATGGGCATATCCTTCACCGGTTCCGCACGTTTTACGACAGTTTCTTTCCAAAACGAAGAAGGATCTGCGATTCGAAAGATGATTTCTTGCCAGATGTGCGGAAACCTTTCCGAAACGAAACTCTGTAAGGTGACCCACAATGACGAACCTCTTGTCGCGGCACGCTGTTTCCGACCATTTCGCCACCTCGAGCTGGCAGCGGATCGTGTTCTCCGAGTTCGAATCGACCTTGGCGAGCAAGACGCGGGCGTTTCCCTGCGTCTTCGGCGTGGCAGGATTGCAGAAGGACGAACTGCGCTTCGCCTTCCCGGACCCGCTGACGCCGGAGAGCGTCGCGCCGATTCTGGAAGACTACGTCACCAACGCACGCAACTTCGGGCGCCTGACCTCGCTCGTGGTGTTCGGACGACCCGGCCCGGTGCAGTCCATCGAGGATTATCGCGGCCGCTTCTGGTCGCTTCTCGACGGTCTGGAAAGGCTCGACACCGCGCCGCGCCCAGCCGATGTGCCCCGGACGATCGATTCCGACCGGTGGGAGTTCTGCTTCGCGGGCGAGCCGATCTTCGTGGCCTGCAACACGCCCGCACATGTCCTGCGCCAGAGCCGGCGATCCACGTCCTTCACGGTCGTCTTCCAGCCGCGCTGGATCTTCGACGGGATCATGAACACGGACGCGCCGGGCGCCAAGCGGGCGGTCCAGCAGATCCATGACCGGCTCGAAGCCTTCGACGCTGTTGCCCCCAATCCGCACCTGGGTCACTACGAAATGCCCGGCACCCGCGAGTACCAGCAGTATTTCATCGGAGACACGAACGAAGCGCCGCGCTGCCCGTTCCATCAATTGGCGCGCCGCGGCGATACCGACGATACCGAACGGAAAGGCAAGGTCGCATGATCCACGCAGTCCAGCTCCCGCGCCACGACATCGACGGCGACTTCCGTATCTTCACCACGCAAGTCGACGTCACGGACCTTCGCGCGTTGCTCGACAGGGTGCTGCCGGACCAGGGCGCAATCGAGCTGCAGCGCGATGTCGAGGGCAAGGAACACACCTGGCACCGCAACCCGACCGACGAAACGATCGTGATCCTGGACGGTGCCTTGCGTTTCTACTGGGACCAGGGCGAAAAGATCTGCGGCTCCGGCACCGTCATTTCGCTCCCGGCCGGCATGATGCGCGGGTCGGTCGCGCTCAAGGGGGGGGCGACATACCTTGTCGCCTTCCACCCTGTGGACCTGCCGCAGCATGGCTGACCTTCACAAACCCCTGACGGCGTGGCGCGGCGCCGGCATGATGGTCAACATCGTGCTCGGCGCCGGCCTGCTGACCCTGCCCGGACTCGCCTATGAGATGGTCGGCAGCAGCGCTTTCCTGGTCTGGCTGGCCTGTGCGGCCCTTGCCGCACCGCTGCTCGCGGTCTTCGCGATCCTCGGGCGGCGCTGGCCGGCGTCGGGCGGGCTGGCGACCATCCTTGCGCGCGGCTTTGGCGATGCGGGATATGCGGTCGGCACACTGCTGTTTCTCGGGGCCGTTCTTCTTGGTCTTCCGGCCATCGCGATGACCGGCGGGCACTACATGGCCACCGCGTTCGGCGGCCCGGCGGCGGCCCATGCGCTCGGCCTGCTCGTGGCCGCGACCGCGACCAACATGATCTCCAGCCGACTCGCGGCGCGTGTGAACGCGTGGCTCGCGGCCGGACTGGTCGCGGCGCTCGTCGTCCTGCTTGCCGCGGGCTGGGCGGTGACGGGCCCGACCCTTGCCGATGCCGTTCCCGTCGAAACCGAACTTCCCGGTCTCGGCGCTTACGGTGCGGTCCTGATGATGGTGTTCTTCGCCTTCACGGGCTGGGAACTCGCCGCCAGTCTCGGGGGTGAATTCGGAACACCGCGACGCGACATCCCCCTCGCCATGGCTGGGTCCTTTGCCGTGGTGCTGGCGCTCTATCTCGGCCTCGCGCTCGTGGTGAACGCAGCGGCCCTCGGCGACGGGTTCGAAGCGCCTTTCGCGGCAATCATCGGCGGCGCATTCGGCCTGAAGGGCACGCTGGCGGTGTCGGTCGTGTCGGTTGTGCTGATCTTCGCCAACCTGCTCGGCGCGATCTGGGCGGTGTCGCGGATGGTGTATGCCGCGGCTGGCGAGGGCCTCATGCCCGCAGCGCTTAGCGCTACGGTCCGCGGCGTGCCGCGGCAGGCGATTGCGGTCACGGGTGCGGCGCTCATCGCGGTCGTCATCGCGAACTGGTCCGGCGTTCTCGAGCTCGGCACGCTGCTCACGCTCGCGGGACAGAACTTTCTTCTGCTTTACGCCGGGGCGGCGGCTGTGCTGGTCAAGCTTGCCCGCAAGCGCCGGGAGTCCGCACTCGGCCTGTTCTGCCTCGTCCTTGTCGTCGGCGTGATGACGCTGCGCGGTCCGGGCGGGCTGGCCTATCCGGTGGCCTTGATCCTTGCCGGACTGGTGCTCGGTCATTTTCGCAATGGCACGGGCGCCTGGCTGACGACGCCGGTTGGCGACAGTTCGGCCACGAAGTAGACCCGCGACAAGACAAACGTGACACTCACAAACGGAGACCCCACATGACCCCATCCCCGCGAGAGGACATCCTCGTCCAGTTGTCGAAGCTCGATGACAGGCGCCTGACCCTGCTTCAACGGATCGCGGACCAGATCCTCGTCTGCAACGATCCCGACATCGTGGAAACCTTCGTCGCATGGCGCAATGACCCGCGGATCGAAAGCGTCCTCAGCCTGGCGGGCAGTCTTGACGATGATCGGCTCGACCAGCTTCTGTTCGTGGCCGAGGATCTGTTCGGCGAAACCGAGCAGAATTCGCCCCGCGCGCGCGCCTGAACGTGAAAATGCTGCCAGTCGGCTGATGGTGACAAGCCGCATGGCGCACCGGTGCGCACCGTCCCGCTGAAGATCGGGCCGAGAAAACCAACGCGCCGAAAGCGAAGGCCGTGGATGGCGCTATCCCCGGCGGCTCAGGTCGCGACATGGACGGCGCGCATAGCGGCTGAAAACGGGCAGCGCGATGGCGGCGCATGCAGGCGACCGGAACACCGTTCAGCAACCCTGCCCCCCGCGCCGATGCGATGACGGTCCATGCCATGGTGCGTCGGATCAGATCGCGCGGATCCATGCCTGCCGCGCGCCACAGGGGTCACACGGCGCCGCGGCCTCCTGCGGAGTCGGCTTAAATCACCTTGCACAGACGCAGTGCGTCGTAGATGGCGGCGTGGGTGTTGCGGGCGGCGACGGCATCGCCGATGCGGAACAGCGCATACCCACCGTCCGGGTTGCGGGTCACGGCTTGCGGGCGACCTTCGACCAGCGCCTCGTAGTCGACCTCGCCCAGGTTCGTGGATCCGGGCCTCAGGTCGAAATACAGATCGTCGAGCGGCCGCGTGCCGTGGTTCACGACGACCTGATCCACGTGCCGGTCCCGCGACACGCCGCCGTAATCGCTCCCCAACAGCGCCACAAGCCGGTTGCCATCGCGCGCCACGGCATCAAGCGTCCATGTCACCGTGAAGGTCACGTCGCGCTTTTGCAGCTCTCGCAGGGACGGGGTCAGGGACATGGCCATGACTTCCGGCGCGAAGGTGCGGTCGCGGGTGACGATTTCGACCTTCGCGCCGGTTTCGGCGATTTTCTCGGCGGCCTGCAGCGCCGCGTAATCCCCGGCGTCGTCGTAGATCAGCACGTTTTCGCCGGGCTTGGCGTCGCCCGACAGGATGTCCCACGCCGACACCACGAGATCGTCGCCCTCGGTCAGCACCTCGGTATGGGGCAGCCCGCCGGTGGCGACGATCACCACGTCGGGCGCATCGGCCAGCACCACGTCGGCGTCGGCGAAACTGTTGAACCGGAACGTGACGCCCATGCGTTCGCATTCCGCCATGCGCCACTGGATCAGTTGCATCATCTCGGCCCGGCGCGGGGTCTGTGCCGTCAGGCGCACCTGTCCGCCGGGATCGTTCGCCGCCTCGTGCACCACCACGTCATGCCCCCGTCCGGCGCACACACGCGCGGCCTCCAGCCCCGCGGGCCCGGCCCCGACGATCACCACGCGGCGCGGCTTGTCGGCCCTTGGCGTCACATGCGGCTGTTCCAGTTCGCGCCCCGTCGCGGGGTTGTGCAGACACAGCGCCATGCCGCCCTGGTAGATCCGGTCGAGGCAGTAGTTCGCGCCGACACAGGGGCGGATGCGGTCCTCCTCCCCGCGCTGGATCTTGGCGACGATATGGGGGTCGGCCATGTGCGCGCGGGTCATGCCGACCATGTCCAGCTTTCCGCTCGCAATGGCATGGCGCGCGGTCGCCACGTCCTGGATCTTGGCGGCGTGGAAGGTCGGGAACTGCGTCGCGGCCCGTACCCCACCCGCGAAGTCCAGATGCGGGGCGCTGCGCATCCCCTGCACCGGGATCACGTCCGTCAGGCCCGCATCGGTATCTATATGGCCCTTGATGACGTTCAGGAAATCGACCATCCCGCAGTCCCGCAGGCGGCGCGAGATTTCCATCCCGTCCGCCTTCGTCAGCCCGCCGGGCAGATCCTCGTCCCCGGTATACCGCACACCCACGATGAAATCCGGCCCGCAGCGGTCGCGGATGGCGCGCAGCGTGTCGAAGGTGAACCGCAGCCGATTCTCAAGGCTCCCGCCGTAAGGCCCGTCCAGATCGTTGGTCAGCGGCGACCAGAACTGGTCCATCAGGTGCCCGTAGGCCTGCAGCTCGATGCCGTCGAGCCCCGCCGCCTGCATCCGTTCCGCGGCGTCGGCGTAATCCTCGATGATCCGGGCGATGTCCCAGTCCTCGGCCTTTTTCGGAAAGGCACGGTGGGAGGGTTCGCGTTCGTGGCCAGGCGACACCACCGGCAGCCAGTCGGCCTTGTCCCACCGGGTGCGGCGGCCAAGATGGGTGAGCTGGATCATCACCGCGCAACCGTGATCGTGGCATTCGTCCGAAAGCCGCCTCATCCAGCCCACGACCTCGTCCTTCCACGCGAGGATGTTGTTGAACACCGGTGGGCTGTCCCGCGCGACCGAGGCCGACCCCGCGGTCATGGTCAGCGCCACGCCCGCCCGCGCCCGTTCCACGTGATAGGCGCGGTAGCGGTCCTTCGGCATCCCGTCCTCGGGATAGGCGGGTTCGTGGCTGGTGATCATCAGCCGGTTCTTCAGCGTCAGGTGCTTGAGTTGGTAGGGCTGGAAAAGCGGGTCGGTGGTCATGGCTTGCGTCCCCGGTCTGGCTACTTGGACGCGCATCCCATAAAATGTTCACAAGCGTCAAGTAAAAGTGCATCACCGTCTATTTTGATTGCGGCAGGACCGGCGCCCCGTTATGACAGCGCCATGGACGACGCGAACACGCACGATCAGAAGGGCTGGCGCGGCTCGCGCGAGGTCTGGCTCGCGGCCGCGAAACAGGCGTTCCTCGACACCGGGCGGGACGCGGTGAAGATCCAGCCGCTCGCGGCGCAGTTGGGCCTGTCGCGCACCAGCTTCTACTGGTTCTTCAAGGACAGGAACGCATTGCTGGACGCGCTGCTGGAAGACTGGGAGGCGAAGAACACCGGGGCCTTCGTGGACGCGTGCGGGGCCTATGCCGAAACGATCGCCGAGGCGATCCTGAACCTGATCGTGGTCTTTCACGACGGCGCGGTCTTCGAGCCGCAACTGGACTTCGCGGTGCGCGGATGGGCGCACCGGTCGGACGCGGTGGCCGCACGGGTCAACGCCGCCGACGACCGCCGGCTTGCGGCGATCCGCGCCATGTTCGAACGTTTCGGCTTCGCGCCGGATGACGCGGATGTCCGGGCCCGCACCGTCTACCTGACCCAGATCGGCTATATCTCCATGCAGGTGCAGGAACAGCCTGAGATCCGCATGGCGCGGGTTCCAGGCTACGTACAGACCTTCACCGGGGTCGCGCCCACCCCATCGGAACTGGCAAGGTTCCACGCAAGGCTCGGCTTCAAGCCCGACGCGGGATGACCGGGGCGGGTGGTCAGAACATGGACTTGGGCAGGATCGCGCCCGGATGCCCGATCACCCGGCAGGCCATGCCGTGACCGGCCCGCAAGCAGGCAGCTTGGGGTTCGCCCCGTAACAATGCCGCGAGATAAGCCCCATTGAAGCTGTCGCCTGCCGCTGTCGTGTCCACGACCTTCGCGGCCGGGGGGAATGCCTGCGCAGGGGCATCGCCGATGGCCAGCGGCCCGGCCGCACCGCGTTTCAGCGCGCCGGTGGCAACCCCCGACGCGCGTAGCCGGGCAAGTACGGCGTCGGCATCCGTATCCCCGAACAGCGCCATTTCATCGTCAAGCGACGGCAAGCCCACGTCGCAGACCGACCAGAGCGCCGCGATGGCGCGCTGCGACGTGGCACGGTCGGGCCAGAGCGCCGGGCGATAGTTGCTGTCGAACGCCACCTGCCCGCCGCGGGCACGAAATCCGGCCAGCCAGTTCACAAGCCTTTCCCGCACTGCCGGAGCAAGGATCGCCACCGTGATTCCGGACAGGTAGACCAGATCGCAACCGTCCAGCGCGTCGAAGGTGACCGTGACCTGCGGATCGAACAGGGTTCGCGCCGCCGACGCGTCACGCCAGTAAAGGAACCTTCGCTCCCCCCCGCCATCGAGCACGATGGCATAGCAGCCCGGCAGCCGGTCCGCCCGGCGTTCGATCAGCGCGACGTCGAGGCCTTCGGCAGCGAAGGTCTCGATCATCCGGTCGGATGCCGCGTCCGTGCCGAGCGCCGTGACATAGCGCACCCGCAGGTCCTGCGCAGCGCGCTTGAGATACACCGCCGCGTTGAACGTGTCGCCCGCGAAGCCGACGCGCGCGCCCGCGCCCTGCGCGTCGGGCAGGGTCATCTCGATCATGCATTCGCCGATGCAGGCGACAGTCCGGGCCGCGGCCATCACGCCGCCCCGTCGAAGGCGAGCTGGACCTTCACGCTGGTCCGCCGGTCGCCTGCCGCGCGGAACGCCGCTGCGGCGTCTTCCAGCGGGAAGCTGCCGGTGACGATGGGGGCCACATCGATGCGGCGGTCGGCGATGCAAGCGACGGCCTCGGCGAACTCGGCCTGGCGGAAGCGCTGGGTGCCTTGGTATGTCAATTCCTTTCCCACCAGCGCATTGAGCGGGACCGGCGTGTCGCCCGCGACGCCGACCTGCACGATCCGGCCCTGCGGGCGCGTGGCGGCGATGGCGCCGCGGATCGCGGCGGCGGCGGCGGAACATTCGAAGGCGATGTCGAAATGGCCTTTGCCTTCGGCGTAATCGTCCAGCTCCGCGCCATCGCGCGCGACATTGATGCCGCGCGTGGCCCCCATCCGGCGAGCGACCTCCAGCGGCACGTCTTCCAGGTCCGTCACGACGATCTCGGCGGCGCCCGCCGCCGCCGCGACGGCGACGCAGAGCGCCCCGATGGGCCCCGCGCCCGTGACCAGCACGCGCTGGCCTCCCACCGGTCCGGCCATGGCGCGGGCATGCAGGCAGACCGCGAGCGGCTCGGCGCAGGCGGCTTCGTCAAACGGCGTGTCGGGCTGCACGGGCACGCATTGCGCGGCATCGACGACGATCCGGTCGCGGAACAGCCCCTGTTCATGGGGAAAGCGCAGCGCGGAGCCGTTGAAGCGCATGGTCAGGCAATGGGTGGTCAGCCCCGCCCGGCACCAGCGGCAATCACCGCAGGGGCGGCTGGGATTGATCGCCACCCGGTCGCCCGGCGCGAGGCCCTCCACGCCCGGTCCGATGGCGACGACGCGCCCCGACGCCTCGTGCCCGAGGATGATCGGTTCGCGCACGCGGATCGGGCCGAACCCGCCGTCCTGATAATAGTGCAGGTCGGACCCGCAGATCCCCCCGGCTGCGATTGCGACGCAGACCTCGCCCGGACCGGGGTCGGCAATGTTGGCGATTTCGATACGGATGTCGTTCTGGCCATGGAGGCGGCACACACGGGTTTGCATGGTATCAGAACCTCAAGGCGCAAGGACAGACGGCAGCCACGTGGCCAGCGGGGCGAAATACGACACCGCCAGTAGCACGAGGATGTTGGTCAGCAGAAACGGTAGGATCGCCACGACGACCGGTGCCAGCGGCAGCCGCGCGATGCCCGCGCAGACGAACAGGCACACGCCCACGGGCGGCGTGGTCAGCCCGATCATCAGGTTGAGCACGGCGAAGGTGGCGAAATGCAGCGGCTCGATGCCCACGGCAGTCGCCAGCGACAGGAGCGGCACGAACAGGATGATGAGTGCGGCGATGGTTTCCATGAACATGCCCACGAAGAGCAGGAGCAGGTTGATGAGCAGGATCACGAGAAACCGGTTGTCGGTATAGGACAGGACCGCGTTGGCGATGGCTTGCGGAATGCGTTCGGACACGAGGATCCAGCCGAACACGTTGGCGAAGCCCACGAGCGCCAGGATCCCCGCCGCCGACACGGCGCTGTCGATCACGATGGACGGCACCGCGCGCAAGGGCAGTTCGCGGTAGATGAAGACCCCCACGACGAAGGCATAGACGCTGGCGATCACGGCCGTTTCGGTCGGTGTCGAGAGCCCCGACAGCAGCCCGTAGATGATCAGGAACGTCATCGCCAGCGCCCAGACCGCCCCGCCGAAGGATCGCGCGACCTCGGACATGCCCTGCCACGGCTGGTGCGGGAACCCCTTGCGCACGGAAATGATGTAGCAGGTCACCATCATCGCCAGCCCCATCAGGATACCCGGCACCGCCCCGGCAAGGAACATCTGCCCCACGGATATGCCCGACAGCGCACCCACGATGATCATCGGCACCGAGGGCGGGATGATCGGCCCAACGGTCGACGACGCGGCAGTGACGGCCGCGGAGAAATCCGCCGGATAGCCCGCCTTCTTCATGCCGGGGATCATCACGCCGCCGATGGAGGCCGCGTCGGCCACCGCCGTGCCGGTGATGCCGCCGAACAGCATCGACGCCGCAATGTTGGTCAGCCCCAGCCCGCCGCGGATCCAGCCCACCAGCGCGTTGGCGAAGCGGATGATCCGCTGCGTGATGCCGCCGCGGTTCATCAGGTTGCCCGCAAGGATGAAGCCCGGAATCGACAGCAGAACGAACACGTCCATGCCCGCATACATCTTCTGCGGCATCACCACGACCGGGAGGCCCGAATAGAGCAGATAGGCCAGCGACGACAGGCCCAGCGTGATCGCCACGGGAATGCCGAGCGTCAGCCCCAGCACGAAAACCGTCAGCAGGATCGTCACGTCCATCGGTTCAATCCTCTTCGGGTTTGCGGGGTTTGCCGTCCTCGGTGCCCGCCAGCATGCCGACGACGCGCAGGACGGCGAAGAGCGCGAGACCTGCGATGAGCAACCACACGGTCAGGTGCACCCCGTCCATGCGCAGCCCCAGCGCAGGCGACGTCTGCATCCGCCCGATGGCCACGTAGCGCCACGCCGGTGCCAGCAGGTAAAGCGCGAGACCGGCCGTGGCGATGGCCGACACAAGCCGCAGAAGCCAGGGCCACCGCCCGGGGAGGGATTCGCAGACCACGTCCACGTTCACCAGGTCACCGCTGCGAAACGCCAGCCCCGCCCCGAAAGCCACGAGATAGAGCAGCGCGAAACGTGTGAGTTCCTCGGTCCAGACCGGACCGGAGCCGGTCAGCCGCCCGACCACCTGGATCAGCACGGACGCGATCAGCACGCCGAAGGCCAGACCGGCCCCGATCCGCGCCAGCGCGATGACGGCGTCGACGATACGCGCGACCCAAACCATGGTTCCTGCCCCCTTCATGGAAAGGGCGGGCACGCGATCCGCGCCCGCCCGGTCACAATCGTCCACCGATCACTCGGCGAAGAGCTGCTCGACGATGGGCTTGATCTCGTCGCTGACATTGGCCAGCACCGCGTCCTTGGCCTTGGCGGCAAAGGCGGCGTTGTCCACCTCGACGAAGGTCATGCCGTTCTCTTCCAGATAGGCGCGGTCGGCGGCGAGGCTGTCCTCGAACAGGCCGCGTTCGTATTCCTGCGCGCGGGCGGCGGCCTCCATCACGGCCTCCTGGTCCTCGGCACTCAGTTGCTGCCAGGTGCTTTCGGCGATGGTCAGGTAAATCCATGACCGCACATGGTCGGTCAGGTTCACGTGGCTCTGCACTTCGTTGAAGCTGGCCGAGCGGATCAGCGCGAGCGGGTTTTCCTGCGCCTCGATGGTGCCGTTCTGGAGCGAGGTGAACACCTCGGAAAACGCCATCGGGCCGGGGTTGGCGCCAAGCGCGCTCCAGACATCGATGAACAGCGGCACGTTCGGCACACGCATCTTCAGCCCGTCCAGATCGTCGGGCGACGTGATCGCCCGGTTTGCCGTCAGTTCGCGCGCGCCGCGGGCGAAATAGGCGATCGGCCGGATCTGGGCGCGTTCGACGATCTGAGCCTCGATCCGGTCGCCGATCTCGCCCGATGCGACCTCGTCCATGTGCTCGATGGATCGGTAGCCATAGGGCACCGCCAGCAGCGCCGCCATCGGCGCCCAGTTCTGCAGGCTTTCGCCCGTGATCGTCATGTCCACGGTGCCAAGTTGCATGCCGTTGATCAGGTCGATTTCCTTGCCGAGGCTTTCATTCGGAAAAACCTCCACGGCAATGCGGCCATCGGTCAGCGCCGACAGTTCCTCGCCGAACTTCACGGCGGCGAGATGCCAGGAATTGTCCTCGTTCGCGAGGTGGCCCAGCTGCAGGGTGCGTTCCTGTGCAAGCGCCGCCGAGGTAAGAAGCGTCGCGACAAGCGCGCTGCCGGCAAGGGTCCGGGTGATGGTCGTAGCCTTGGTCATGGGTGGTCTCCTCCTGTTACTGGTGCATTCACCGGGTCGGGGATTCCCCCCGCCGGCAGGTCGAAAAAGGCGGGCGACTCGGCGGCGATCACCGGCAGGTCCTTGAGGATCTCGCGCAGGTGATCGCGGATGTGCCGCTCCGCGCCCGCCACATCGCCGGCCTCGATCCGGTCGACGATGGCCTCGTGCTGATCGATCAGGTTGGGCACCGGGAAATGCGCCAGCGACAGGAACCGCACGCGGTCCATCTGGGATTTCAGCCCTTCGATCAGCCGCCACGCACCGTTCTTGCCCGCAGCCCCAGCCAGCGTCCGGTGGAAGCTGTCGTCGAGGGCGAAGAACGCCTGTTGCGGCCCGGTCATCGCACTGCGCTGCGCCGCGATCTGGGCCCGCATTTCCGCGATCCATGCAGGATCGGGCGCACTGGACAGGATGCGGACGATATCCGCTTCGATCGCTTCGCGCAGGAACCGCGCATCCAGCACCGCGGCATAGCTGATCTTGCACACGACCGTGCCGCGCTGCGGGAGGATCGCCAGCAGGTCCTCGCCCGCAAGCTTTATGAAAGCCTCGCGCACGGGCTGCCGACTTATTCCGAATTCGCGCGCGATCTCGGTTTCCGAAATCCGGTGCCCCGGGCGCAGGTCGTTATGGACGATCCGATGCCGTAGCAGCCGGAACAACTGCGGCGCGATGGGCAGCAGCGGGTCGAGCGTTCCCACAGGGCCGGTTTCCAGCGGCATGATTCGTCCTCCCTTCGCAACCGCTTACCATACTTCCATACTAGAAATCAATTCAGGCCTGTGCTAGATATTGCCCTGACGCGGCAGGCTTGCATGGAGGAGACGCGGCATGAAGCAGACGTGGCGATGGTTCGGTCCCAACGATCTCGTATCGGTGGACGATGTGCGGCAGGCGGGCGCGCAGGGCGTGGTCACCGCGCTGCACCACGTCCCGACAGGCACCGTGTGGACGCCCGGCGACATCGCGCAGCGGCAGGCGGAAGTGGCGCGCATGCGCGATGGCACACCTTCGGGGCTGGCCTGGGACGTGGTCGAAAGCCTGCCGGTGTCCGAGGACATCAAGCGCAAGACCGGCGACTGGCGCGCCCATGTCGCCGCCTATAAGGAAAGTCTCGCCAACCTCGCCGCCGCGGGGATCGAGGTGATCTGCTACAACTTCATGCCCGTGCTGGACTGGACGCGCACGGATCTCGCTTGGCGACTGCCCACGGGGGCCACCTGCATGCGCTTCGACCTGGTCGATTTCGCGGCCTTCGATCTGCATATTCTCGCTCGCCCCGGCGCCGCCGAGGATTACGACGAAGCCCTGCGCGAAGCGGCTGCCCGGCGTTTCGCCGCCATGCCCGACGACACCCGCGCGGCGATCACCGGCAACGTGGTGTTCGGCCTGCCCGGCGCGGCGGAACGGATGTCGCTTGAAGATGTGCGCACACATCTGGCCGTCTATGCGGGCATGAGCGCGGACACGCTGCGCGCCAATCTGATCGATTTCCTGTCCGAGGTCGTCCCGGTGGCCGAAGGGCTGGGATTGCGGCTCTGCTGCCATCCCGACGACCCGCCCTTCCCGCTGCTCGGCCTGCCCCGCGTGATGTCCACCGAACCCGATTACATGGCCGTCCTGAAGGCCGTGGACAGCCCCGCGAACGGCATCACGCTGTGTTCCGGATCGCTCGGCGCGCGGCCGGACAATGATCTTCCGGGCATGATGGCGCGGCTGGGCGACCGGGTGCATTTCCTGCACCTGCGCAACGTGACCCGCGAAAGCCGGGACATCCGCGGATCGTTCCACGAGGCCGAACACCTGGGCGGCGACACCGACATGGTCGCCCTGGTAGAGGCCGCACTGCGCGAAGAAGCCCGCCGCCGCGCCGCGGGCCGCGCGGACGCGTCGATCCCGTTCCGGCCCGACCACGGGCAGGACATTCTCGACGATCTGGGACGCCGCGCGCAGCCCGGCTATCCGTCCATCGGGCGGCTCAAGGGGCTGGCGGAACTGCGTGGAATCATCGCGGCGCTGGAACCGCGGATCGCGCCATGACCGACCGCCTGACCACACTTGCCGGCGTGTCCAATAGCGTGCGGCAACCCGGCTACGACCCTTCGGAACACGCCGCCGGCATCGTGCATCTCGGGCTGGGCGCCTTCCACAAGTCGCACCAGGCGGTCTATACCGACGATGCGCTCGCCGCATCGGGCGGCGACTGGCGCATCATCGGCGTCAGCCTGCGCAGCCCGGATGCGGCCCAGGCGCTCACCCCGCAGAACGGGCTGTTCACCGTCATCGCCCGCGACGCGGACACCACCGAGGCGCGGGTGATCGGTGCGCTCGCCGCGGCCCATTGCCTTTCCACCGACCGCGACGCGGTTCTGGCGGCACTCGCCGACCCCGCGACGCGGATCGTGTCCATCACCGTGACCGAGAAGGGCTATGGCATCGACCGCGCAACGGGCGGGGTCGATCCGGCCCATCCCGCCATCGCCGCGGATCTTGCGGACCCTGACAACCCCGTGGGCGTGGCCGGGCTTCTGGTCTGGGCGATCCGCGCGCGGCACGCGGCGGGCGCCCCGCCCCTGACGATCCTGTGTTGCGACAACCTTCCCGAGAACGGGCCGATGCTGCGCAGTCTCGTGCTCGATTTCGCGCGCCGCACCGCGCCGGACATGGTGGAGCACATCGCGCGGGACATCGGCTTTCCGGCGACCATGGTGGACCGCATCACGCCCGCGCAGGGGGTGGATACGCTGGCGCTGGCCGAACGGCTGACCAGGCGCCGCGATCTGGCCGCGATCGAAACGGAAACCTTCCGCCAATGGGTGATCGAGGACGATTTCCGCTCTGGCCGCCCCGACTGGGCCGCGGGCGGGGCCATCTTCACCGACGATGTGCGCCCCTTCGAGACGATGAAACTGCGGATGTTGAACGGGGCCCATTCGCTGATCGCCTATGCCGGGTTCCTGTCGGGCCATGCCCATGTGCGCGACGCGATGGGCGACCCGGCGCTGGTGGCGCTGGTGCGCCGGCATCTGGCCGCGGCGGCGCAGACACTCTCGCCGCTGGAGGGGGTGGATTTCGCAGCCTATGCCGACGATCTCGTGCGGCGGTTCGAGAACCCGCATCTGGCCCATGCGACCCACCAGATCGCCATGGACGGGACCGAGAAACTGCCGCAGCGCATCCTCGCCCCCGCGCTGGAGGCGCGGCACCGGGGCCAGCCGCTGGCCCCCTTCGCCTTCGCCACCGCGGCCTGGATGCGCTATGCGCTGGGGCGGCAGGATGACGGCACACCGTATGACCTGCGCGACCCGCGGCAGGCGGCGCTGGCAGACGCGCTGAAGGGTCACGACACGGCGCCCAAGATCGTCCAGGCGCTGCTGAAGTTCGGCGCGCTGTTTCCGGACGCGTTGCGGACCGATGTGGCATGGGCGACCGCGTTGCAGGACAGGCTCGACACCATGCTTCGCCACGGGATGGCCGAAGCCGTTGCGGCCGAAGCCGGATCCTGATTCCGCAGCGCCCCGGCCATGGGCTGCCTCGGCCGCAGATCCGGGGCAGCCGCGCGGTGGGCGGACATGTGCCGATGGGACGGCGGCTCAGGCAGGATCGAGGATGACAGCCTCGTGCGGGTCCAGCCCCAGCGACGGGATCGCGGCAGCGCCACGGTCCTTGTGGGTCCACAGCAGCGGCCTGCCCCCGACCGGCACCGCGCGCGGCGCGTCGGACAGGTTCAGGCAGACCACCAGCCGGTCATCGCCGCAGCGCCGTTCATATACCATCACGTCGGGGCCCGCATCGATCTGGCGGTAATCGCCTTGCGACAGCGCGGGCCGGTCGCGGCGCAGGGCGATCAGCCGCCGGGCAAAGCTCAACATGGAACCGGGATCGGTTTCCTGCCGCGCGGCGGACCCTTCCGGCGGCAGGTGCAGCGGCAGCCATGGCTCTGCCGTCGAGAACCCGCCATTGTCGCCGTCGGTCCAGGGCATCGGCGTGCGCACCGGGTCGCGTCCCAGCCCCAGCCCCGGCACACGCCGTTCCCACGGGTCCTGCACCCGGTCGGGCGGGATGGACGCATTGTCCATGCCCAGTTCGTCCCCCTGGTAGAGGACCGGCGTGCCGCGCAGTGTCAGCAACAGCGTCAGCGCCACACGCGCCTGTGCCACACCCGCGCGCGACGCGATCCGGCTGATGTCGTGATTGCCCAGAACCAGCGTCGGCCATGCGCCTTCGGGCAGCGCGGCCTCGTAGCGCACGATGAAGTCCGCCAGCGCATCTGCCCGCCACGGTGTGCTGAGCATGGCGAAGTAGAACGGCAGATGAAACAGATCCATGTCTGCGCCGTAATAGGGGATCACATCGTCCAGCGTGCCCGAGGTTTCGCCGATCAGCACACGGTCTGGATAACTGTCGGTCACGCGCCGCATGTCGCGCACGACGTCGAACACTCCCGGCTGGTGGGCCGACCGCGTCTGCAATTGCGACCGCGCGAGGCCCATGGCGGGGATCCAGTCGGGGTTCGGCGGATGATCGCCGCCGTCCACGTCGGGGGCGGCGAAAATGATCGCATCCACCCGGAACCCGTCCACGCCCCGATCCAGCCAGAAGCGCATCGCGTCCAGCATGGCCGCGCGCAGGTCCGGGTTGGCCCAGTTCAGCGCGGGCTGTTCGGACAGGAACACGTTCAGGTAATACTGCCCGGTCGTGTCGTCCCAGGTCCAGGCGGGGCCACCGAATTCGCCGATCCAGTTGTTGGGCGGGCTGCCATCGGGCTTCGCGTCGCGCCAGATGTACCAGTCGCGTTTCGGGTTGTCGCGGCTGGCGCGGCTTTCGACGAACCACGGGTGTTCGTGGGACGAATGGCACGGCACGAAATCGAGGATCACCTTCAGCCCGCGCGTATGGGCGGCGGCCAGCATCCGGTCGAAATCCGCCAGCGTGCCGAACATGGGATCGACGCCGCAATAGTCGGACACGTCATAGCCGAAATCGACCATGGGCGACGGGAAGAAAGGCGAGATCCAGATCGCGCCGACCCCAAGGGCCACAAGCTCGTCGAGCCGGGATTCGATCCCCGCAAGATCGCCGATCCCGTCACCGTCGGAATCCTGGAAGGACCTTGGGTAGATCTGGTAGATGACAGCGGTCTGCCACCATGCGGGGGTCGCCTGCGCGGCGGGGCGGGTCGCGGCGGGCATGTCTGTCGTGTCGGTCATGGGAACCTCGGGCATCTGGGTCATGGGGCGGCGGATTGCAGGAGCGCGAAGGCCTCGTAGGGTCGGAGCGTGATGCGGCCCCGGATCGCCGCGCGGGGGGGATAGTTGGCGATCAGACAGATGCCGTCCCCTTCCATGGCGCCGGGCACATCGAAATCGACGGGATCGCCGGTCAGGTTCGCCACGACCGCGACCCGAGTTTCGCTATCCGTCCGGGTATAGGCCAGCACTGCCGGGTGATCCGCGGCCATCGGGTGCAGGTCCCCGGTCACGATCACCGGCATTTCGCGCCGCAGCTGGATCAGCCGCCGGTAATGGGCGAAGATCCCGTCTGGATCGGCGCGGTCGGCTTCGACATTGATGGTCGCGTGGTTCGGGTTGACCTCGATCCACGGCGTGCCCGTGGTGAACCCGGCCTGCGGCCCAGCATCCCATTGCATCGGCGTGCGGGCGTTGTCGCGGCCATTGGCGTTGGCGCCCTTCAGAAAATCTGCGACCGGCACGCCGCGCGCGGTCTGGTCGGCATAGTGGCCCAGCGTTTCCACGTCGCGGAACTGGTCGATCCGGGTGAAGGCGGCGTTGGTCATGCCAATCTCCTCCCCCTGGTAGATAAAGGGCGTGCCACGCATCAGGTGCATCGCGGTCGCCAGCGCCTTGGCGCTTTGCAAGCGGTACCGGCCGTCATCGCCGTATTTCGACACCTGCCGGGGCAGGTCGTGGTTGGACAGGAAGAGCGCGTTCCAGCCATCCTCCGCCAGCGCGCGCTGCCAGTCGAAGAGCACCTGCTTGAAGCGGATCAGGTCGAATGGCTTGGGGCGAAACTTGCCGAACTCGGGATCCTCGAAGGCGGTGACGTGGTTGAACTGGAACACCATGTCCAGCTCGCCGCGGTCGCGCCCGCAATAGAGCAGCGCGGTGCCGGTGCTGACCGACCAGCTTTCGCCGATGGTGACGATGTCGCGCCCGGCGAGCGTTTCCCGGTGCATTTCCTGAAGGAAACCGTGCAGATACGGACCTTCCTCGTAGATGCCTGCGTCCACGTCCTTGCCGATCAGGCTGATGACATCCATGCGGAACCCGGCGATGCCACGATCCAGCCACCAATTCATCATGTCGTAAATCTCGCGCCGCAGCGCCGGGTTCTGCCAGTTCAGGTCGGGTTGTCCCGGGCTGAAATGGCCGAGGTAGAACCGCCCGACTGCAGGTTCCCATGTCCAGGCGGAGCCACCGAAGCTGGCGCGGTGGTCGCTGGGCGGCCCGCCATCGGCGGCCCCGTCGCGCCAGATGTAGTAGTCGTGCTCGGGGGCAGTGCGCGACGCGCGGGCGCGCTTGAACCAGTCATGGTCGGACGACGAATGATTGACGACAAGGTCCATCATGATCCCGATACCGCGTGCCCGCGCTTCGGCGATCAGGTTGTCCATGTCCTCGAGCGTGCCGAATTCGCGGGCGATGGCCTGGTAATCGGCGATGTCGTAGCCGTTGTCGGCCATGGGTGAGGCATAGACCGGCGACAGCCAGATGAAGCCGACGCCCAGATCGGCCAGATGGTCGAGCTTCGAGATGATGCCGGGGATATCCCCGATCCCGTCGCCATTGCTGTCGCAAAAGCTGCGCGGGTAGATCTGGTAGCCGGTCGCGGCCTGCCACCATGCGATGCCGTGTTTCGTCATGAATGCGTGTCCCGGATTGGGGCGGGCCGGGCTTTCGCCGCGGCCCGGCGGGCGTTTCAGCGGATCTCGTTCCAGCGGGCCTCGATGGCGGCGGCGGCTTCCTCGGCGGATGCGGCACCCGAGACATAGTCCACCATGGCGCTCCAGAACGCGTCGGTGCCGATCTCGCCGGGCATCAGGTCGGACCCGTCGAACCGGAACGACGTGGCACTTGTCAGGATCTCGCCCAGCTTGCGCTGGGTTTCGTTGGCATAGGCATCCGGGTTGGCCCCCAGATGCGGGGTCAGGATCTGGCCCTGCGACATGAAGATCTCATGGGCGAAGGGCGTTTGCAGGTACTCCATGAAGGCATGTGCGATGGGCCTGTCCGCCATCACCGTGGCCAGCCCGCCCGACCCCAGCACGGGCCGCCCGAGATCCTTGTCGGCATAGGCCGGGAAATAGAAGAAATCGACATCGACACCCATCTCCACCTCGGAGGGGAAGAAATTCGGTATGAACGACGCCTGTTTGTGCATCAGGCAGCGCGGCGGAAACTCGAACAGTCCGTTCGGGCTGTCGCGGAAATCGATGGTCGTGGCCCCGCTGACACCGCCGTCGAGATAGGCGTCGGTGCGGGCGAAATGGCCGAATTCCTCGATCGCGGCCACGACGCGCGGATCGTCGAAGGGGATCTCGTGGTTGACCCACTGGTCATAGACCTCCAGGGGTTGGGTGCGGAGCATGAAATCCTCCACCCAGTCGGTCGCCGGCCAGCCGGTCGCCGCCCCCGCCCCGAGGCCGAGGCAGAACGGGGTCAGCCCGTCGGCGACGATCCGATCGGTCAGCGCCTTCAGCTCTTCCATCGTCTCGGGCACGGCATAGCCCAGTTCCGCAAAAATCTGCGGCGCATACCACACGAGCGATTTCACGTCCGTGCCGAAGATCGTGCCATAGACCCGCGTGACCCCGTCCGGGCCGGGGAAACTGGCCAGATCGGCCCAGGACGCCCCGGCGGCGAAATTCGCCTCGTACCAGTCGCGCGTGCCGTCGGCCATCGGGAACACCCCGCCCCGCGCCGCAAGGTCCATCGCCAGACCGGGCTGCGGGAACATCCCCACATCGGGCAGCGAACCGGCCTGAAGCGCGATCACGATGTCCTGCTCGAAACTGTCGGACCCGGAATAGGCGACCACGGCGCCGGTGGCTTCGGCGAAATAGGCAAAGACGTTTTCCAGCCGCGTCTTGTCCACCCCGGTGCTCGCCCCCAGAAGCGTCAGGGTCTGGCCGGAGAAATCATGCGCGGCCGCGAAGCTGTCATAGGCCGCCCAACTGAACGGACCTTCGCCGGGCTGGTGCAGAAGCTGCGCGCCAGACTGTGTCGGCAGGCAGAGCGCGGCCAATGCGCCCGCGATGGCGGTCTGCCTTGCAAGATTTATCATCCGTGGTTCCTCCCAATGGATGGCTGATCTTCGTCTTTGCGTCGGGCACAAGGAAACCTACAACCGAAACGTTTCCATATTTATCCGAAACGTTTCGGATGACATATCAGGACAGGTGCAACGAGTCAATCGCGCCTGCGCGCACCCAGTGGGTCCGGCAGTTCGACATGGATTTTCCGGTGTTTCCAATGACCCCGGCGGTGTCAGCCGCGGGAAGATCCCGCGGGCGGCGGCGCGACCGACAGGCCTGGGACCGCTTCGGGCGCCAGCAGTCCGGAATCGGGTTCCGGGTCACCCCCGGCGATGGTCTGGCTCATGGTGTCTGCCAATGCGGCCCATGCGGCATGGAGCGCGGAGCGGGTCACGCTTGGAACCGGGTCGAACCCGCTTGCGGGATACTGCGCCAGCACGTCGTCATGGGCGGTCACGGACAAGTCTTCGGGGATGCGCAGCCCGCACGCCGCCGCGGCGTCCCACACCCCGCGCGCCAGCATCGTGTTGCCCGCGATGATCCCGGTCGGGCGGTCGGGACGCCGCAGACGATCCAGCGCAACCGCGCGCCCACGGTCCTGCGTCATCGGGCCATGCGCCACGTCCAGCGTGCTCGGGTCGATCCCGCGGACAGCAAAGGCGTGCCGCGCCCCCGCTGTCCGTGTGCTCGAATAAATCCGGTGGTCCTGCCCGTTCAGGAACAGGATGCGGCGGTGACCGGCATCGAGAAGCCAGCCCGCCAGCACCTCCCCCACCCTGAAGTTGTCGAGGTCGACAAAGGGATGCGGGCGACCGGGATACTGACCGTGCACGACAAAGGGCATGTTGCGGTCCTGAAGATACGCGACACGCGGATCGGGTTCCTGCAACTCCGTCAGAATGAAACCGTCGATCCCGCCGCCATGGAACAACAGGTCGAACGCCCCCGTCACCTGCGCGTCGGAATCGACGACATGGAGCAGGAATTTCAGCCCGTGGCGCGAAATCGCCTGGGAGATCCCGACCACCATGTCGAACATGATCTCCCGGCCCGATGCGTCGATATCGCTGGGAATGACCATGGCGACAAACCCGGTCTGGCCGGTCTTGAGCCCCTTGGCGATCGCGTTCGTGCGATAGCCGAGCCGCGCCGCGGCCTCACGCACCTTGGCGCGCGTCGCCTCCTTCACGTCGTCATGACCGCCCAGCGCCCGGCTCACCTGCGTGACCGATACGCCGGTCGCCTTGCTGATATCCTTCAGGGTAACCATGATGCGCAGGCAGTCCTTTCGGCAGTCGCTTGACCGCGAAAGATGGACACAAACCCGCCACATGCGCAAGCAGCGTGGGCCCGGCACAGCACCCCCGCATGCCACGAAACGGCAGCGCGCGCGCAACGTTCCGGCATGCCGGGCCACGCGCCTGCGGCGGCGACGGACATGGCCAGCGCCGAACCAAATGTCCGCGCCACCGGACCGCGCGCGGGGGCCGAACGGGCCAACAAGCGCGCGCCGCAATGCACAGGCAAGTGCCGATCAGCCGCAAGACGCCGTGGCGCAAGATCGTGGCATGCGGAAAGGCAGCACACCGCGGGAATTTCGATGGCTTGGCCAACGCCGCCGCAGCCATTTTCCCAAAAGGCAATCGCAACGGAAACTGTCAGCGTTCTGCCGTTCACGCTGGATCGCGGAACGATCCACACCGGGCCACCCGCCAGGGCGAACCCGCGATTTCAAATCCGGAAGAATTGTTCAGTTGGAGGAAATGGCGCGCTGGGGAGGATTCGAACCCCCGACCCCTTGATTCGTAGTCAAGTACTCTATCCAACTGAGCTACCAGCGCGTAGGGCGGCGTTCTAGTCCGGGGTGCGGACGACCGCAAGGGGTAATCTGCGCAAATCCGCCTGCCCCCCCGCGCGCGCCCATGCCCGAGTACCGCAAGGCAGGGCAACAGGGATCGCTCAGTCGACCGTGCCCTGCGGCGCCGCCCGGTCGCGGGGGAGCAGGATTTCGAAGACCGTGCCCTCCGGCCCCGTCCGTTCAAGCCGCAATTTGCCGCCGTGACCGCGCACCAGTTCGGCCGCGATCACAAGCCCAAGCCCGATGCCGCCTTTACGGAAGCTCCCCTGGAAGGGCTTGAAAAGATGCTCGCGCGCCTTGGGCGGCAGGCCGGGGCCGGTATCGCACACCCGCACGCGCCACTCGGCGTCGGTCGTCGTCGCCTCCACCCGCACGTACCCCGGCCGTCCGGTCGCGGCGAGGGCCTGTCGCGCGTTGCGCACGAGATTGCCCAGCACCCGCAGGACCTGGTCCGCATCGCAGCGCAGCATCAACCCCGGCGCCACGGCGTTTTCCAGTGTCACGGTATCGTCGCCGGCGGCCATCCGTTCGCTGTCGAGCGTATCCTCGACAAGGGAATGCAGGTCGTGATGGCCCAGCCGCGGCGGCGGCTCTTCGGCCTTGCCGAAGGCGAGTGTCCCTTCGCACAGGCTGACCGCGCGGCTGATCGCGCCCACCAGCTTGGGCGCGGACCGCGCGACGCGCGGATCGTCGCTGCGCCCCAGCGTGTCGGCGAACAATTGCGCCGTGGTGAGGATGTTGCGCAGGTCGTGGCTCACCTTGGCCACGGCACCGCCGAGCTGCGCCAGCCGTTCCTTCTGGCGCAGGGCGCTGCTCAGGTCGGTCTGGAGCGCCTGGAGGGCGGTCTCCGCATCGCGCAGTTCCCGCACCGTGGCGCTGGGGGCGATGATGCGGCGCGCATCCTCCGGCGCCTCCGCATAGGCTTTCATGTGGGACACCACGTTGCGGATGGGGATCACCATCATCTGGCGCACGGCGAAGAACAGCAGACCCGCCGTGACCGCCGAGATAACCGCCGACAGGACCAGGATCCGGAACCCGTAATCCAGCATCGCGGCGCGCAGGGGCGCGGTGTCCATGGTGATCTCGATCATCAGACCGGCATCGCGGGTCGGGTTGCCGATCACCCGGACGATCCGGTCCTCGCGCGACAGGATCTGCCGCATCGCATCGCCGATCAGCGCTGCCGCCATGGGCGCGCGCAGGTCATAAGTCGCCGCGATGGGCCGGGGGATCTGCGATGACAGCACGAGTTGCCGGGTCGCATCGCGGCGCAGCACGACGTTGTAGACCTCGGCGTTCTCCAGCAACTCGACCTCGAGCTGCGGGTCCACCATGCCTTCGGACAACAGCGCAAGCGACGCGATCTGCGCCCGTTCCAGCCGGTCCAGCAGGTAGTCCTGCCGGAAACGCGCGACCGAGGGTACGAAGATCAGCACTTCGGCCAGCATCACGAACAGGATCGTGAGCACGAGGAAACGCCCGGATAACGTGTTGAGCATGGGCGGTTGCGCGGCTCCTTGCGGCTTCGGGTCCGGTCGCGGCGGGGCAGCCTAGGGCAGGATGCGCTGCACCAGACCCACGATCCGCTTGACCGTTGCGCTTTCGAACAGGCGCGGGCTGAAATAGGCACCCGCCGCCCGTTTGCCAATCTCGCCCAAGGTCGGATAGGGGGCAACCATATTCGCGACCGCAGTCAGTTTGAGCCGGTTGGCGATCACCAGCGCCCAGAGCCCGATCAGTTCGCCTGCCTGCGGCCCGACGATGGAAACGCCCACTGGCCGCCCGCGCACCACCATCAGTTTCAACAATCCGTCGGTCTGACCCTGGGCTATGGCGCGGTCGTTGCCGGAAAACGGCACGCGGTAGACTTCCAGCTTGTCGCCGTGGTCCTTGCGCGCCTCGGCCTCCGTCAGCCCGACCTGTGCAAGTTCCGGGTCAGTATAGGTGGCGCGCGGGATATGGTCGGTGCGTGCCTTTGCGGGCAGGCCGAACAGGGCCGAACGGATCACGAGCCCAGCGTGATAGCCCGCCAGATGGGTGAACTGCGCGCCACCCGCCGCATCGCCGACGGCGTAGATCCGGCGGTTCGTGCTGCGCAGCCCGGCATCCACCGTCACGCCGCGCGGCGTGTGCTCCACCCCCGCCGCCGCAAGGTTCAGCCGGTCAAGGGCCACGCGCCGCCCCACGGCCACCAGCAGGTGCGAGCCGGTCACGTCACCCGCGCCGGTGGTGACGGTGATCGCCCCCGCCTGCCCCGCCACGGCGGTCACGGCGGTGTCTTCGCGGATCTCGATCCCTTCGGCGCGCAGATTTTCGAGCGCGATGGCGGCAAGCTCGGGATCCTCGCGCCCCAATGCCTTGGCCGCCTCGATCACGGTGACACGGCATCCCAGCCGCCGGTGCGCCTGCGCCATCTCCATCCCGATGGGTCCGCCCCCGATGACGATCAGGTGCTCGGGCCGGTCGCGCAGGTCGAACACGGTCTCGTTCGTCAGGTAGGGCACGCCGTCCAATCCCGGAATGGGCGGCACGAACGGCCCCGACCCGGTGGCGATGACGAAGCGGCGCGCGGTGATCTCGTGCCCGCCGGCCTCCAGCGTGCGCGGGCCGGTAAAGCGGCCCCAGTCCTGGATGACGCGCACGCCCAGCCCCTCGAACCGCTCCACGCTGTCATGGGGTTCGATGGTGGCGATGGCGCGCGTGACATGATCCTTGGCGGCGGCGAAATCGACATGGGGCACGTGGGGTGCCACGCCAAAGGCTGCCCCGCTTTCCTGCGCGTGGGCGGCCTTGGCGGCCGCCAGCAGCGCCTTCGAGGGCACGCAGCCATAGTTCAGGCAATCGCCTCCCATCTTGTGGCCTTCGACCAGCACGGTCCGCGCGCCCATCTGCGCCGCACCCGCCGCCACCGACAGCCCGCCCGAGCCGCCGCCGATGATGCAGATGTCACAGGTGATCTTGTCCATGATTCACAGACCTTTCTTGCCGCGCACGGCCTTGAGAACGATGGGAAGGGCGGCCAGAAGGCACAGCCCGAGGATCGGCAGCAGGATCGGCGGGGTGAAGATGATCCCGAGATCCGGGGTCTCGCCGCGTTCGAACACTTCGCCCAGCCCCGCGCCGACCGAGGTATAGACGAGCCCGCCGGGGATGATCCCGAGGAAGGTGGTGATTGCAAAGCGGCGCAGCGGCACGCCCACCAAGGCGGGCACGAGGTTGGCCACGAAGAACGGCACCGCGGGTACAAGGCGGATCAGGAACAGCATCTCCCACTGGTTGGCGTCGATCCCGTCCTTGATGCGCCGCACCGTGCCGGTGGAGGTATTCATCCGCGCCACCAGCCGTTCGCCGAACCCCCAGCGCGCCGCGAGGAAGATGCCGACCGCCCCCAGCGTCGCCGCCGTCACGTTGAACAGAACACCCGGAAAGGTGGAGAACAGGAAGCCGCCCGTGAGCGTGGCAATGGTGGCCCCTGGCAGGCTGAAAGCCACGATGGCCGCATAGGCGGCGACGAACGCCGCGACGGTCAACGCGTAATGCGTGTCGCGGAACGCGATCAGCGCCGCGCGGTTCTCGGCCAGCGCCTCGAAGCTCAGGTAATCGCGCAACGCGTAGCCGCCGACCAGGGCGACGACGACGATGGCGAGGATCGGAAGCCGCCGGGCGATCCCGCCCTGGCTTCGTCGCTTGGCGGCGGGTTGCGGGTCATGGGTCATCCGGGGCACCTCGGGCTGTTGGCTGACCAACACCTGCCCTGTCCGGCGCGATGGGCATACCCCTTCTCACGCCCCATTGATGCATCGGGGCCGGGCGTGACCGGGACGGGGGTTTTGTTTCAGTCCTGCCCCCCGCGCATCCCGGATTCCGGGCAAAATATTGCAGGTTTCGCCCCGGAGCGGAATTGACGGGCCGTGCTTTTGCCCCTAACAGCGGGGCTTCGATATTCCCCGGCCGCGCGAATCCGCCGCGCAGAGCCGCAAACAACGGAGACGGCGCGATGAAACGCACCTTTCAGCCGAGCAACCTGGTCCGCAAGCGGCGCCACGGTTTCCGCGCACGCATGGCCACCAAGGCCGGCCGCAAGATCCTGAACGCGCGTCGCGCGCAGGGTCGCAAGTCGCTGAGCGCGTAACACCGCGGGCGTAGGCCATGGCCGGACCCCAGGTTCCCGGCGACACGCAGACAGACCGCGCCGCACCGCAAGGTGACGGCGCTTTCCCTGTTGAAACGCATCTGCAGCTTCAGACACTCACGCGGCGTGCGGATTTCCTTGCTGCGGCCCGCGCGCGGCACCGGGCCACGTCCGGCTTCATCGTGCAGGCCCGCGCCCGCCGCGAAGATGAAACGGCCCCGGAGGCCCTGCGCGTCGGGTTCACCTGTTCCAAGAAGGTCGGCAATGCCGTGGCCCGCAACCGCGTGAAGCGGCGGCTGCGCGCGTTGGCCCGCTCCGTGCTGCCCGCGCATGGCCAGAGGGGCTGGGATTACGTGCTGATCGGGCGGTCGGGCGTGACCGCCACACGGGATTTCGCCGTGATGCAGGCCGATCTCGCCGATGCGCTCGACCGGCTCCACGGCACAGGCGCGCCGTGACCCCCCTTGCCCATGTGGTAGCCCTGCCCGTGCGCGCCTATCGGTTGCTGCTGTCGCCATGGGTCGGACACGGCTGCCGCTTTCATCCCACCTGTTCCGCCTATGCGCTGGAGGCGCTGGAGCGTCACGGGGCGCTCCACGGCGGCTGGCTCGCGGCGCGGCGTATCGCGCGCTGCCATCCCTGGGGCGGTTCGGGGATCGACAACGTTCCAGACTGACCGATCCGCGGACCACGCCCCGTGAGCGTGATCGGTTGCGCCCGGTCCGCTCGGACATGCGCACCCGGCGGCCGGCACGCACGGATCTTCCGACATGGCAGGTCGACGGCGCGCGAGACCGCTTCCGGGCCTGTCGCGGCACGGACTAGCCTTGCGCCACCGGCGCCGCCTTCATCGCCAGCGCTTCACCCGCCTGTTCCCGGGTGGTGATCCCGTGGCGGTCCGTGTCGCCCATGATCGTCTCATACGCATCGCGCAGGAACGTCCTGTCGGTGAAATACCAGCGATGCCCGGCAAAGGGATCGTCCCTGTAGGCATCTGCCACCGCCTTGAACCGCGCCGAGCAATCCACGTTAACCGCCTTGCGCGGGCTGTCCACGGGCAAACCCACGCGGCCCGCGCGCGGCGCCACGCCGATCCGCTTGATGTTCGACAGTGACAGCACGCTGTCGTAGTGGTTGAAGAAATTCGTCACCCGGTTGCAGTGCCGGTAAAGCGACGAGGATTTCGGCTGCCCATCCGCCAGCGACCCCGCCGCCACATCGGCGCCGAACAGCAGCACCTGGCTGATCGACCAGCTCACCGACGCGACCGACCGGCGGTCATCGGCATAGTCGAACGCCTCGCGCACTACGAAGCTGCCCATCGAATGGGCCATCACGTGGAGGTTGATCTCGCACTCCGGGCGCTGCATCCGGACGAAGCTCTCGATGCCTTCGCGCATCAACAGGTACGCGGTCTGCCGCGCATCCCAGCGGTCCTCCAGATAGTTGAGTGCACTGTCCGCAGAGGGCCAGTCGAAGCCGACCACCGCGCCGGTGAACCCCTCCGCCTCCAGCCCTTCGCGCAGGTTGCGAAGGCGCGCGAGCATGGTCGCCGGGTCGTGATTGTAGCCATGGACGTAGATCACGATATCGCCGATGGGCTGACCGGTAACGGGGTTCGTGCGTCCCGCCGCCACGTCCTGCACGGCGCGGATCCACGCCGTCTTGCGGACCTGGTGATCCGGCGCGGGGGCGCCTGCGCCCGCCGGCACCTCTAGGAAACGCACCGGCCCGGGTTCGCTCCCGAAGCTGCCCTTTTCGATCCGGCGCGCCGTGAAAACGTAATCGACCATCCCTGCCTCCGATCCTGGGGTGCCCGCAGGCTAAACGCTTGCCCGCGAAAGGCGAGAAAAATCCGCCACCCGCAGCCGGGCTTTGCGCGCGGCGCTTGCCAGGGCGGGGCGCGGACGCTAGGGCAGCGCCATGCTTGACGATGGCGACGACATCCACCCCCTGTTCCATGGCGCACCCGGAACCACCGAGTTCCGGAAGCTGCGCAAGCGCATCGTGCGCCAGGCGCGCGAGGCGATCGATGCCTACGGGATGGTGGACCGGTCCGACACGGCGCGGCGGCCACGCTGGCTCGTGTGCCTGTCGGGCGGCAAGGACAGCTACACGCTTCTGGCGGTGCTGCACGAATTGCAGTGGCGCGGGCTTTTGCCCGTGGACCTGCTGGCCTGCAATCTCGACCAGGGGCAACCGGGCTTTCCCGCGACCGTCCTGCCGGAATTTCTGGAACGCATGGGCGTGCCGCACCGGATCGAATACCAGGACACCTATTCCATCGTCATGGACAAGGTGCCCGCCGGGCGGACCTATTGCGCACTGTGTTCGCGGCTGCGGCGGGGCAATCTTTACCGTATCGCCCGCGAAGAAGGTTGCGAGGCGGTCGTGCTCGGCCACCACCGCGACGACATTCTCGAGACGTTCTTCATGAACCTGTTCCATGGCGGGCGGCTGGCGACGATGCCGCCGAAGCTGCTGAACGAAGACGGCGATCTCTTCGTGCTGCGGCCGCTGGCGCATGTGGCCGAAGCCGATTGCGACCGGTTCGCCCGCGCCATGGGCTATCCCATCATCCCCTGCGATCTCTGCGGCAGCCAGGACGGGCTGCAACGCCAGCAGGTCAAGGCGATTCTCGACGGCTGGGAGGCGCGCAGCCCCGGACGGCGCCAGGTGATCTTCCGTGCGTTGACCAATGCGCGCCCGTCGCATCTTCTCGACCCGAAGCTCTTCGATTTCGCGGGCCTGGCACTGGCCGCGCGCACCGAACCGGGCACACCCGAAGACATCGATTAAAATACAGCACAATTTCCGGCAGGCCGATTAACCCGGCCGTCATGGCCCGCGCGCGATCACGGGACCACGGCAAAGGGAAGAGGTGCGATGACCGGTCGGAATGCAACAGCTCTGACGGCGACGGGGCACTGGCTTGTCCGCAAGGCGGAAGGCCGTGGCGCGGCCTGGGGCGTCGCCACGCTTTGCGCCTGCGTGATGGTCGCGGGACTTGCGGGCGCTTGGTGGCTCGCCGTTGTGCTGGCCATTGCGGCGGCGGCGGTCCCTGCGCTTTGGTCCTGGCCCGTGTTCCGGCGCCATGCCGCGGCCCCCGCTGGCGCCGCGGCTGCCATCGCCCGCGCGCTGGCAGCCGAAGGCGACGCGGTCTGTCTCTGGCTGAGGCTGTCGGACCCGGCGACCGGGGCCCCCCCTGACCACCCTGTGATGGTGGCGCGCACGGCCCGCCTTGCGAAGATTCTGCGCGCCGGCGACCAGATCGAACGCCGCGGCAGCGCAGATATCGTGATCGTGCTTGCGCCGGGATCGGCGCCCGATCTTGAAGACGCGGTCCAGTTGGCGGCTCGTGTGCAGGGCGCGGTCACCGCGTCCCTTGCGGAAGCGGATTGCGGCGGCATGCAGCTCGCCGCCACGGTCGGTCTGTGCCGCGGCGCGGATATCGCGCCGGCAAATCCGGGCCGCGGGGCAGCCGCCTCCGACGCGGAACCGGGGCGGCGACCCGCGACACCCGCGGCCATCCTGGACGCCGCGGCGGCGGCGCTGGCCGATGCGCTCGCCGAAGGTGTCGGGACGATCCGAGTCTTCGCACCGGGCATCCGCGACCGACAATCCCGTCGGACAGCGCTCGCAAGGGATGCTGCCAGGGCGCTTGCGGCCGGCGATTTCACGGCCTGGTTCCAGCCGCAGATCTGCACCGATACGGGCCGCATCAGCGGCTTCGAGGCGCTGGCGCGGTGGACCCATCCGGATCACGGGCTGGTGCCGCCTGCCGATTTCCTGCCCGCGCTGGCAGCCGCGGGACTTCTGGAACGGCTTGGGAATGTCATGCTCGACCAGTCTCTCGACGCGCTGACAGCGTGGGATCGGGCCGGATTCGACATACCGTCAGTCGGTGTGAACATGTCGGAAGCCGATCTGCGCGACCCGCATCTGGCGCAGCGTATCGCGTGGATGCTCGACCGGCACGACCTGCATGCCGACCGGCTGGCGATCGAGGTGCTGGAAAGCGTCGTGGCCGCCGGCGGCAGCGGCGCCGGCGACAGCCCCGTGTTGCGCAATGTCAGGGCGCTGGCCAACATGGGCTGCCGGATCGATCTCGACGATTTCGGCACGGGCCACGCGTCGATCACGACCCTGCACCGGTTGCCCGTGCGGCGGATCAAGATCGACCGCAGTTTCGTGACCGGCGTGGATCAGGATCGCGCGCAGCAGAAGATGATGATGACCATCCTGTCCATGTGCGACCATCTCGGGCTCGAATCGCTGGCCGAGGGCGTGGAAAGCCAACCCGAACACGCGATGCTGGCGCAGCTCGGCTGCAACCACGTGCAGGGGTTCGGTATCGGCCGCCCCATGCCGTTCGACGCCTGCTGCGACTGGCTGCGCACGCGAGACGCCGAACTCGATGCGGCCATGCGCCCGATCCGCCGCCACCCCTGACACGGCCACCTTCCCGCATCGCTGTCGGGCAGTCGCCGTCGCCGACCCGCCGTGCCGCCCCTGCGGCGCACATCATCTCAACAGTCCTGCTGCAACGCAACCCGGCGTGGCCAGGCGCCTCGACCGGCATCATCCGGTGACCGCCGAAAGCTGTCGTCAGGACCCGTAATAGAACTCTTCGCGCACGATGCGCCCATCGGCGACCGTGTAAATGGCGACCTCGGCCATCCGGGTCCGCTCGCCGAACAGGGTTGCATCGATCCGGAAGATCACCGCGAAGCGGTCATCGCCATGGTTAAAGGGGCCCTCGACCTCCGCCGCGTGCACCGTCGCATTCTCGGCCCACCACGCATGCTTGGCCCGGATCGCGTCCAGCCCTTCGGCGACCCGTCCGTTGCCCGTGTCCTGCGCCTCCACGGAGACCGCCTCCGGCGCGTAGAGCCGTTCCAGGTTGGCCTCCTCCGTCCCCGCGCGGCAGCCATCCACCAATGCCTGCGCAATTTCGGAAAGTGTCATGGCGTTCTCTCCTCCATGGCCTTCAGCCGCAGCCTACACCCATTTGGCCAGCGGCGGGAGGCTCATCAGAACCGCGTTGGCATCGTGCCCGGTTTCAAGCCCGAACTTCGTCCCACGGTCATACACGAGGTTGTATTCCGCATAGAGACCGCGATGCACCAGTTGCGTGTCGCGGTCGGCATCGGTCCAGGCCATGTCCCGGCGGCGTTCGACACACGGAACGAATGCCGGCAGGAACGCCTGCCCCACAGCCTGCGTGAAGGCGAAATCCGCCTCCCAGTCGCCGGTGTTGAGATCGTCGTAGAATATGCCGCCCACGCCACGCGCCCGCCCCCGATGCGGCACGAAGAAGTATTCGTCGGCCCAGGCCTTGAAACGATCATAATAGTCCGGAGCGTGCGCATCGCAGGCCGCGCGCAACGTGTCGTGGAACGCCGCAGTATCCTGCGCATACTCGATGCAGGGGTTCAGGTCCGACCCGCCGCCGAACCACCACGCCCCCGGTGTCCAGAACATTCGCGTGTTCATGTGAACCGCCGGACAATGAGGGTTCTGCATATGCGCGACAAGGCTGATCCCCGAAGCCCAGAAGCGCGGGTCGCTGTCCATCCCCGGCACGCCGCGCGCGGCCATGGCGGCCTGTGCCTTCGCGCCCAGAACCCCGTGCACGGTGGACACGTTCACGCCCACCTTCTCGAACACGCGTCCGCCGCGCATGACGCTCATCAGCCCGCCACCCGCGTCGCTGCCATCTTCGGACGTGCGCCGCGTCTCTCGCAGCTCGAAACGGCCGGGGGCCAGATCCGCCGTCGGCCCGGTGACCTGCGCATCCTCCAGCGCCTCGAACCGCGCGACGATCTGGTCGCGCAGTTGCCGGAACCACGCGGCGGCGCGGGATTTCTGGTCGGTCAAGGGGTCTGTGGCAGTGTCGGTCATCGAAGTCTCCTCGTTTCGGCAAGGCTTAGCAAAGCCGGACGCCGGGCACCATCGCGGCGCATTGCCCCTTGCCCCAACGCGCAACGACGATACCGTTGCTGAAGGAGGCGGCGATGCACCCGACCGTTCTGCGCACCATCGTGATGATCGGCTTGCTTGCGTTCCTCGCAGGCTGCGCCGACCCGCGGCGGCAATGCGTGCGGGACGTGACCGCGGAGCTTCAAGCGCTCGACGCGCAGATCGCGGCCAGCCAGCGTGCTCTCGCCACCGGCACGCGGGAGGAATTTCGCCGCCCTGCTGTCGCGGTCGGCGTATCGGTTTGTGGCAGTCCTGCGTCCAATGTCGGCATCTGCGCCGACACGACCCGCCCGCCGCAACGTGTTCTGGTGGCGGTCGACCCGGCGGTCGAAGGACGGACCCTGTCCGCGCTTCAGGCGCGGCGGGCCGAGCTTCTGGTCAACCGCGATCGAGACATCGCACGCTGCGCCGCCGTGCGCTAGGATCGGTGTCGGTCAGTGCGCCGGCGCATTCACCGGATCGAGAAGCGTGCGCCCGCCATCGACCGTAAGGATCTGGCCGGTCATGAAGGCAGACCCGTTGGACGCGAGAAACCGCACGGTTTCAGCCAGTTCGGAGGGATTCGCGATCCGCGACATGGGCGTGTGATCGACGATGTCCGAGCGGTAGTCGCGGTTCTCCCGCAGTGTTTCCTTGAGGCTCGATGACATCACCGACCCGAAGGCAACCGCGTTCACCCGGATGCGCCAGGGCGCCAGCGCCACGGCCATCGACCGTGTCATCTGGTCCAGCGCCGCGGTGGACACCGAGAAGGCCAGAAGCTGCGGATGCGTCCGCCGCGCCGCGATCGACGACAGGTTGACGATGGAGCCGGCGGGCCGCTGCGGGGCATCCTCGTCCTCGTCGGCTTCCTTCGCCTGCGCGATCATGCGCTTGGCGGCCATCTGCGACATGCGCAGCGCCGTCATCAGGTTCTGGTCGAGTTGCTGGGTCACGATCTCGTCCTGGTCGAGCAACTCGTCCTCGGGCGTCGCCACCATCTGGCGCGACGCGTTCACGAGGATATCGAGCCTGTCGAATTTCTCGATCGTGGCGGACATCAGGTTGGCCAGCGTCAGCCGCTCCCGCAGGTCACCCGCGAAGAAGGCCGCGGTGTCGCTGTCCGCGTCGTCGGCCAATTCGTCCTTCAGGCGATCTTCGTCCATGTCGGCGAACATCACGTTGGCGCCGGATTCGAGCAGGTGGCGCGCGATGGCCAGCCCGATACCATTGGCGGCCCCCGTGACGATCGCCGTCTTGCCTTCGACCGAGAAACTCATGGGCGGGCTCCGTTGCGGGCTGTGCGGGGGCGCGTGGCGTGCAGAATCTTGAACCCCGGCGGTGTATCAACCATACGCCATTCCGCGAACAGCGACTCGAGCGTGGCTTCATAGGGCAGATGCCGGTTGGCGACCAGCCAGAGCGCGCCGCGCGGGCCAAGCACCCGCGCCGCTGCGCCGATGAAGCTGCGCCCCAGCGCGGGATCGGCTGCCCGGCCCGTGTGAAAGGGCGGGTTCATCACGACCGCATCGAGTGGCGCGGGCGCCTGCCATGCCGTGGCATCGGACCAATGCAACACGGCACGGGCATCGGTGACATTGGCGCGTGCCGCCTGCAGCGCCGCGTGGTCGGCTTCGACCATGTGCAGTGCCGTCACCCGGTCATGGGCGAGGATTTGCGCCGAAAGCCACCCCCAGCCAGCGCCGAGATCCGCCACCGCCCCCGCCAGGTCCGGGGGAAGCGCCGCGGCCAGTGCCACCGATCCGGGGTCGATCCCGTCGGCGGAAAAGACGCCCGGCGCCGTTCGGAACCCCGGCGCCGCCTGCATCTCGTCAGGGGCCATGTCGGCCAGCCGATCATTCCCCACGCGCCCCGCGAACAGCCGCCCATGTGCCTTGGTCAGCGACGCCGCGCACTGCAATCGCCCCCGAAGCGCCCGGAACAGGCTGTCCACCCCGTCCGTCTTCGCCCCATCCACGGCAAACACACCGTCGGGCGTCAGCCGGGCGGCCGCCGCCGCGGCCCAGGCATGCCCCAGTGCACGGGCGCGCGGCAGGGCGATCACCGCTAGATCGAAGGGCCCCGTGGCATCGGTCAGGTCTGGTCCGACACGCAATCCGGCGGCGGCCATGCGGTCATGGTCCGGTTGCTGGGGCTGGACATACCGCGCCGCAGAATAGGCCGCGCACAGAGGGTGCCCCGCCCCTGCGCCCAGCACGAGCACCCGTAGCCCCTCGCCTGCGGGCAGAAGACCCTGGTCAAGGGCTGCGTCGATTCGGGAACCGGACATCGGATCAACCGGCCGCGCCGGTCATTCCTTTTCCATCGTGCATTGCAGCGGATGCTGGTGGCGCCGTGCGAAATCCATGACCTGTCCGACCTTGGTCTCGGCCACTTCGAAGGAGAACACGCCCACCACCGCCACACCCTTCTTGTGCACGGTCAGCATCAGTTCGAACGCCTGCGCATGGGTCATCCCGAAGAATCGTTCGAGAACATGGACCACGAATTCCATCGGCGTGTAGTCATCGTTCAGGATGAGCACCTTGTAGAGCGGCGGACGCTGGGTGCGGCTGCGCGTCTTCGTGACCAGCCCCACATCGTCATTGGGGCCGGGCTTGTCGGCGGCGAGGATCGTCGGGCGGGCTTGCAATTTCATGCTCCACGGTTTCCACAATCGTGGCTTGGCGTCATCATATAATTGCGGGGGCCGGTCTGAAAAGGGGCCGTCCGCCCCGCATCGCAGGAGCCCGCACATGCCTACCGTCACCACCGTCGCCTTCGATGCCGACGACACACTGTGGCACAACGAAAGTTTCTTCCGGCTGACCGAGCAGCGTTTCACGGACCTGTTGCGGGATCACGCCCCGCCGGATCACCTTGCGGAACGGCTGCTCGCGGCGGAGCGGCGAAATCTCGGACATTACGGCTATGGCATCAAGGGCTTCATGCTGTCGATGATCGAGACCGCCATCGAGGTGACGGAGGATCGCGTACCCGCCCGCGTGATTCGCGAAATCATCGAAGCCGGGCAGGACATGCTCGCCCATCCGATCGACCTGCTGCCCCACGCCCGCGACGCGGTGGAGGCCGCGGCGCAGACCCACCGGGTCCTGCTGGTCACGAAAGGCGACCTTCTGGACCAGGAGCGCAAGCTGGCGCAGTCCGGGCTGGGCGATCTGTTTCACGGCGTGGAAATCGTCAGCGAGAAAACCTCGGCGGTCTACACCCGCATCTTCAAGCGGCATGGCGACGGGGCCGACCGTGCCATGATGGTGGGCAATTCCATGAAATCCGACGTGCGCCCGGCCATCGACGCGGGCGGATGGGGCGTGTTCGTGCCCCATGGCCTGTCCTGGGCGATGGAACATGCCGACCCGCCGCAAGGTCATCCCCGCTATCGCGAATTGGCGGACCTCGGCGGGCTCGTGGCACTGCTGCAACAGGTCTGAGTCAAGCGGTTGCGCCCGATCCGAGCCGCCGCGCCATATGTGCCCCGCGCGCTTATCCGCAAGTTGTCCATGCGGCAGCTTTGGCGAAAATCGGTGCCGGGTCAGATATTTCTGTGCTACTGTTAATCTACAGGCAACCATACCGACCGAAAAATCGGCGGCGGGCAGACAGAGGCAGGTGACGTCATGAAACGTCCGGGACGATTCGCCCTTGCAGGGGCGCTGGTTCTATTCACGTATCTTTTGGCCGGGGCTGCTGCGGCGGCACCCTACGCGGCGATGGTGATCGACGCGCGATCGGGCGAGGTGCTGCATTCGCGCAACGCGGACACACGGCTCCACCCGGCATCGCTGACGAAGATGATGACGCTCTATGTCGTCTTCGACGCGGTCGAACGGGGCGAGATCACGCTCGACACGCCTGTGCGGGTGTCCCGCAACGCGGCGTCGGAACCGCCGTCGAAGCTGTATCTGAAAGAAGGGCAGCGCATCCGGCTGCGCTACCTGATCCGCGCCTCGGCGGTGAAATCGGCCAATGACGCGGCAACGGCCATGGCAGAGGCGATCTCGGGTTCGGAAGCGGCCTTCGCCGACCGCATGACCCGGACGGCGCGCGCGCTGGGGATGAACGACACGACCTTCAAGAACGCCCACGGGCTGACGGAATCGGGGCACCTGTCCACGGCGCGGGACATGACCACGATGGGCCGGGCGCTGTTCTACCACTTCCCCGCCTACTATCACCTCTTTTCCCGCAACGCGGTCGATGCCGGGGGCAAGACCGTCTACAACACCAATCGCAAGCTGCTGGCGGCCTATCGGGGCGCGGACGGTATCAAGACCGGCTACACCCGCGCAGCCGGGTCGAACCTCGTGGCCTCGGCGGAACGCGGCAGCGAGCGTGTGATTGCGACCATGTTCGGCGGCAGTTCCTCGGCGGCCCGCAACGCCCGCGTGGCGGAACTGCTCGACATGGGCTTCCAGCGGGCGCCGACGCAGGTGGCACTGAACCGGCCGGCACGTCCCGACCTCACGATGATCGCCCGCAGCGGACCCTCCACCGCCCCGACGATGCAGCTTGCCGTCGCGCGCAGTGACCGGCCGCTGCCGCGCCCCGTGCGCGTGACGGCTGTCAATGTGGCCGACGTCGATGTGGCCAGCGTGATCGCATCCACAGAAGCCAGCGTGGAAGACAAGCTCGACGGCGTGGCGGCGGCGCAGGCCGCATCCACCGCGGGTGTCTCGACGGATGCGGCGATCGCGGCGGCGCTCGTGCCCGAAGACCTGCCCGCGGGCATCTCGGCGGACGACTCTGCGATGGCCAGCGCCGGCGGCGTGGCCCTTGCGGTGCTTGCGCCCGCGGCCAGCGCGGCAACGGTCGCCGATGCCGACACCCCTGCGCCTGACAGCGCCGCAGCCGTCGAGGAGGGTGACCCGGCGCTGGTCGCGGCCGTGGCACCGCCGCCGCGTCCCGCGGTCATCACCTTTTCCACGAAGGACGCGGATCCCGCCACCCCCCTGCCCGAACCGCGCCCCGAAAGCGTGGTGGTCGCGCAGGTCTCGGCGTCGAACGTCAAGACCTGGGGCATCCATGTCGGCACCTTCGCCAGCCGCTACGAGGCCGAGCGCATCCTGCTGCGCACGGCGCTGATGGAAATCGACACGCTCGATGCGGCGCGACGGCTCGTGGTTCCGCGCAACACGGGCTTCGCGGCGGAGTTCACCGGGCTCGACGCGCAAACCGCGGCGCTGGCCTGTCAGCGGCTCAGCGCGCGGCAGCAGCGTTGCGAAACGCTCGGCCCCTGATTCCACCGACCGCGGAGCCGCCGACCGACCCGAAGACCCGCCAAGGCATGGCGGGTCTTTTTCATTGATCGCCACGATGCAGGGCACCCCGATCCGAGCGGGAACGGGCATTGCAAAGGCCCCACCGCACCCCGTCAGCCGCCCTTACGATTCTTCTGGGCCTTCGGGTCGCCGGAGAACATGTCGTCCGGGCCGGGGCGCAGGCTGTCGTCCGGGCCGGGGCGCGGGCTGTCATCGTAGTCGTCCGTCAGAATGCGGCGGCTGTCGCCATCCGGATCGTCATACTGGTTGCTGCGCAGCGTCCAGAAGAACGCGCCGAGACCCAGCAGGCCCAGTCCCAGCGACACAGGAATGAGAATACGCAGCACATCCATCAGGCCGCAGCCTCCCCCCCAGTCCCCGCTGCCGCTTCGGCGCGTGCGGGGCGCGGCACACCCCGCCCCGCCACCCGCAGCGCGTTCAGGGACACGGTGATCGACGACAGCGACATGGCAAGCGCCGCGATCAGCGGCGTCGCCAGCCCGGCCACCGCCAGCGGGACAGCGACCACGTTGTAGATCGTGGCAATCCGGAAATTCTCGCGGATGCGGCGGGTGGCCTGCACCGCCACCGCCCGCGCCTCGACCAGCGCCGACAGATCCTGCCCCACCAGGACGACATCGGACGCCACCCGCGCCGCATCGAGCGCCGACGCCGGCGAGACCGACACATGCGCCGCAGCCAGTGCCGCCGTGTCGTTCAGCCCGTCGCCCACCATCAGCACCCGCCCGCCTTCGTTGCGCAGCGTCGTGACGATGGCCGCCTTGTCCGCCGGGGTCGCGCGCGCCGTCCAGTCGTCGATCCCGAGCGCGCGTGCCACAGCCGCCACGGCAGCAGGCCCATCGCCCGACACGAGCTTTACTGCCAGCCCCTGCGCGCGCAATCCCGCCACGGCCGCGGCCGCGCCGGGGCGCAGGCTGTCGGCGAAGCGAAAGGCCAGAGGGGCCGCTTCGCCAACCCGCAGCCATGTGGACGGCATGTGACCCGCATCGCCGTCCGCCGCCCCGATCCAGTCGGGACGGCCGAGCCGCACGGTCTGACCCACGCACATGCCGGAAACGCCGTAGCCCGGCACCTCGCGCAAGCCGGTCACGTCGGCGGGCGCCACCCCGCGCGCCGCGGCGGCGGCCACAAGCGCCTGCGCAAGCGGATGCGACGATGCCTGCCCAAGCCCTGCCGCAATAGCCAGCGCCCCCGCGTCCAGCGCCGAGGGATTGACCAGTGCAGGCATTCCCGACGTGAGCGTCCCGGTCTTGTCGAACACCACCGTGTCGGCGGCGGCCAGCCGCTCCAGCGCCGTGCCCGACTTGATGAGCAGTCCCCGCCGGAACAGACGCCCCGACGCTGCGGTCGTGACCGCGGGCACGGCCAGCCCCAGCGCACACGGGCAGGTGATGATGAGAACGGCTGCCGCGATGTTGGTGGCCACCCGCAGATCGCCCGTCGCCAGGTACCAGCCCGCGAAGGACAAGGCCGCAAGGATATGCACACCGGGCGCATAGAGCTTTGCCGCCCGATCCGCGAGAGAGTGGTAATGGTCCCGCCCGCTTTCCGCCACCGCCACGAGATCGGTCAGTGCATGGAGCGAACTGTCCGCGCCGATGGCCGTGGCGCGCAGCACGAGCGGCCCGGTCAGGTTCACCTCCCCCGCGCTGACGCGGCAGCCCGGAAGCGCCTGCACAGGCAGGGTTTCCCCGGTCAGAAGCGACCGGTCCAGCTCGGACGCGCCGTCGACGACCACACCGTCCACGGGCATCCGCCCGCCGGGGCGGACCACGACATGATCGCCCACTGACAGGGCCGACAACGGTACGGCTTCCTCCACGCCATCGGCACGGCGGCGCGTGGCGCGGGGCACCTCCAGCGCCGCCAGTTCCTCCGCTGCCGAGCGCGCGATGGCCCGCGTGCGGTGATCCAGGTATCGCCCCGCCAGCAGGAAAAAGGTCAGCATCAGCGCCGCGTCGAAATAGGCATGGTGCCCCGACAGTATGGTTTCCCACAGCGAAGTGAACACCGCCAGCGCGATGGCCAGCGTGATCGGCACGTCCATGTTCAGCCGACCGTGGCGCAAGGCGGCGAAGGCGTTGCGATAGAACGGCTGGCCCGCGAAGATGATCGCCGGAAAGGTGATCGCTGCGCTGATCCAGTGAAACAGGTCGCGGGTCGCATCCTCGGCCCCCGACCAGACCGAGATCGACAGCAGCATCACGTTCATCGACGCGAAGCCCGCCACGCCGAGCCGCATCAGCAAGTCCCGCCCGGCACGGTCCGTCGTCGTCATGGCCACCGTGTCCGGGTCCAGTTCATGAGCGGCGATGCCCATGTCCGCCAGCCGGTCGATCAGCGCGTCGGGCACCATGTCGGGGTTGGCGACCACCGTGACCCGCTTGAGCGTCAGGTTGACCCGCGCACGATGCACGCCCGGCATGGCGGAAAGGCCCCGTTCCACCCGCGACATGCCCGCCGCGTCGCGCAGGTCGGGCAGCGACAGCACGATTCGCGCTTCGGACGCGCGGGCCTCGTGGCGCGCGAGGACATGGGCGGCGGGTGTCACGGCGCAGGCGGGACAGGCCATCAGGCCGGGGGCCTCAGACAGGTCAGGGACCTCGGACATGGCGGATCAGCGCGGCACGACCAGCGGCAGGCGCTGGCGGAACACGGTGCCGTCGGAGGCGGTCGCGCGGAGCCGGACAACCCAGTTGCCGGGATCGAGCGTGGCGGGGGCGGCGAACCGCGCCCCACGGCGCTCGAAATCGGGCGTGAAATCCGCCCGCTGGTGCGTCGCGCGCCCGACCAGCGCGGTCAGGTCCGTCACCGCGGCGGGCGCACCGGTTTCCGCATCCCGCAGAATCACCGCGATCTCGCCCTCGCCATATTCCGCCGACACGTCCCATCCCAGCGCAAGCTGGGCTTCGCGCGCTTCGTCATAGCCCTGGCTCGCGTCATAGGAATTGGCGACCTCCAGCCCCGAAAACGTCCGCACGGCGAAGAACGCCATGACGAGATTTACGGTGATGATGACGCCGAAGAAGCCGACGAACATCCACAGAACCTTGCGCCCCGTGAGTTCCCCCATCATTCCGCCCTGCCGTTGAAGACCGTGTCCTTGCTCGCGCGTTCGTTGCTGACCGTGTCCTGCACCCAGATCGTCAGGTCCGTCACCGCGCGGCTGGCCGCGGGGCTGTCTGGCGGCGCCATGACATAGACTCGCTGAAGCTTCGTCGAATCCGCGGGCACGATGACGGTCCCATCCTCGCTGCCCTCGGCCTCGACCACAAGGGCCGCGGGCGAGGTGATCGAGATCGCATAGGGCCGGTCCTCGCCATACTTGTTGCGCAGTCGCACGTCATACGTGTTGCGGATCGTGCCGTCGGACATCGTGACATAGACGGGGTTCCGCACCGGCGCCACGGTGATCGACAAGTCGGGCCGGATGAACAGCGCCACCACCAGCCCTACGCCCACGGCAGCCCAAAGGGCCGTGTACATGATCGTGCGGGCGCGGAAGATGTGCTTCCAGACCGGGATGCGGGGCTGGCCGGAACGTTCGTGTTCCTCGTCCGTCAGGGCCATGTAGCCGATCAGGCCGCGCGGTTTGCCGATCTTGTCCATCACCTCGTCGCAGGCGTCGATACACAACGCGCAAGTGATGCATTCCAGTTGCTGGCCGTCGCGGATGTCGATGCCCATCGGGCAGACATTCACGCAGGCGTTGCAGTCTATGCAGTCCCCGAGTTGCTGCTGGGTTTGTACCTCGTCCTCGGGCATGGCAAAGGCGGTCTTGTCGGCGGCATGGGTCGTGGCCGCTGCCCGCGCCGCGCCCTTGCGATGCTTGCCCCGTGGCTCCCCCCGCCAATCACGGTAGGCGACGGTGATCGTGTCCTCGTCCATCATCGCGGCCTGGATGCGCGGCCAGGGGCAGGCATAGATGCAGACCTGTTCGCGCATCAGCCCGCCGAAGACGAAGGTCGTCGCGGTCAGCAGAGCCACGGTCGTATAGGCCGCCGCATGAGCATTGAGCGTGAACAGATCCACGAACAGGGTCGGCGCATCCGAGAAGTAGAACACCCATGCCCCGCCCGTCGCAACGGCGATCAGCATCCATGTAATCCACTTGGTGACCCGCAACCGGACCTTGCGAGCATCCCATTTCTGCCGCAGCAGGCGGATGCGTGCGTTCCGGTCGCCTTCGATCCAGCGCTCGACGAGGATGAAGAGGTCGGTCCAGACCGTCTGCGGGCAGGTATAGCCGCACCAGACCCGCCCCAGCGCCGAGGTAAACAGGAACAGCCCGATCCCCGCCATGATGAGCAACCCGGCCACGAAATAAAACTCGTGCGGCCAGATCTCGATCCAGAAGAAGAAGAAGCGGCGGTTCGCCAGATCTACCAGCACCGCCTGGTCAGGCAATTGCGGCCCGCGATCCCAGCGCAGCCAAGGGGTGACGTAGTAGATCCCCAGCGTCACCACCATGATCGCCCATTTGAGGTTCCGGAACCGGCCCGAGACGCGCTTGGGAAAGATCGGTTCGCGCGCGGCATAGAGGCTCGGCGGGGTGTCCTCGGAAGTGCTCATCGGCTCGGTTCCATCGCTGGTATCAGATAAGGCGTATCTGCCATTCCGCTTTGCAAAGGTAATTGACTTGCATCAATCGTCATCGGGGCGTGACAGCATGTCCAGCCACCGGCGCCGGAACGAAGCCGGGGCCGTCGCCCCATCACGGGCGACGGCCCCGACGCGAAACGGCCACGCCGGAGTCACTCTTCGGTGACGCCCCCGCCCAGCTGGTGCACATAGGTGGCCACCGCCGCGATATCCGCCTCGGTCAGGCGGTTCTGCCACGGGGGCATCACGCCGTAACGGCTGTAAGTCACCGTTTCCACGATCGTCTCGTAGTCGCCGCCATAGAGCCAGATCGCATCGTTGAGCGCCGGTGCCCCGAGATCCGAGTTTCCGCTGCCGTCTTCCATGTGACAGGCGGCACATTCGTACAGGAACGTCTCTTCGCCCGCGGCTGCCATATCGGCATCGAGTGGATCGCGGCCGTTCAGCGTGTAGGCATAATGCGCGACCTGTTCGATTTCCTCGTCGGACAGGATCTCGCCATAGACCGGCATTTCAGAATACCGCGCATCAATGTCGTCCTCGTTCCGGATACCGTGCGAGATCGTGTAGTGGATCTCCTCTACCGTCCCGCCCCATAGCCAGTCGTCATCGAGCAGATTCGGATAGCCCGCGGCCTGAACGCCCGCCGCCCCCGACCCATGGCACTGGCTGCAGAAGGTCCGATAGACGGCAGCACCCTTGTTCACGGCATACTGGTTCAGGTCCGGATCGTCCGGGATCTCGGTCAGTGCGACGGACACGAGCCGTTCGTTGATCTCGGCATTCGCCGCCTGCGCGCGTTCGAGATCCGCCACCAGATCGCCACGGGTCGAAAACCCGAGCAGCCCCGAGGTCGCACCGGAAATCATCGGCCAGGCGGGGAAGGCGATGGTATAACCGATGCCCCAGACGATGGTGGCGTAGAACGTATACAGCCACCAGCGCGGCATCGGGTTGTCGTATTCCTCGATCCCGTCCCAGCTGTGCCCCGTGGTCTGCACGTCCTGCTTGTCGTGCGGGTCCTTGTGCGTCTTGCTCATGACCGCGCCTCCTTGCGGCTGTCGCGGCCAGGGGCGTCCTGCCGCGGGTCCGTCGCGTCGCGCGGACCGTCATCGTTGCGGAACACGGCGTTGGCCGCGTCCCGATAGCTGTCGTTGCGGCCGGTCAGCACCCAGACGACCACGGTCACGAAGACCACGAACATCCAGACAAGGCCGAAGCTGCCCAGCACCTCGCGCAGAAAGACATAGGTGTCCATGTTCCCCCCAAATCTAGCGGCTGGCATCGGGCGTGAAGGTCGAGAAATCGACCAGCGTGCCCAGCATCTGGAGATAGGCCACCAGCGCGTCCATTTCCGACACGCCCGGTTCATCGTCGAAATTCCGGGTCTGCGCGCCGGGATAGCGTTCGAGCAGTCCGTCCCAGTCACCGTCCGGATTGGCCTGCACGGTGAAATCGGCCCGGGCGTTTTCGATCATCTCGTCGGTGTAGGGCACGCCGAGCATCCGGTGGGTGCGCATCTTGTCTGCGACGTGTTCGCCGTCGATGAGCGTGTTCCCGAGGAAGGCATATTTCGGCATGATCGATTCCGGCACGACCGATTGCGGATCGCGCAGGTGCGCCACGTGCCACGCATCGGAGTACCGGCCGCCGACACGCGCAAGGTCTGGCCCGGTGCGCTTCGATCCCCACTGGAACGGGCGGTCATACATCGATTCCGCGGCAAGGCTGTAGTGGCCATAGCGCTCGATCTCGTCCCGCATGGGGCGGATCATTTGACTGTGGCAGACATAGCAGCCCTCGCGGACATAGATGTCGCGCCCTTCCAGTTCGAGCGGCGAATAGGGCCGCACGCCTTCGACCTCCTCGATGGTGTTCTCGAGATAGAAGAGCGGGGCGATTTCCACGATCCCGCCGATCGACACCACGATGAAGCTGAACACCGCCAGAAGCGTGACGTTCTTTTCAAGGATCTTGTGCTTGTTGAGAATGGACATGTCCCGTTTCCCTTATTCGGCGGGGGCCGCGGCGCGGGCGCCGGCACGTGCCACCCCCCGCGTCGCAGTCATCCACAGGTTGTATGCCATGATCAGCGCGCCGGCGACGTAGAGTGCCCCGCCCAGTGCGCGCACCACGTACATCGGGTATTTCGCGGCGACCGTGTCGGCGAAGGAGTTCACGAGGAAGCCGTTGGCATCCACTTCACGCCACATCAGGCCCTCCATGATGCCGGTGACCCACATGGACGCGGCGTAGAGAATGATCCCGATCGTCGCGAGCCAGAAGTGCCACGACACGAGGCTCAGCGAATAGAGCCGCTCCCGGTTCCATAGCCGCGGCACGAGGAAGTAGAGCGCGCCGAAGGTGATCATGCCGTTCCAGCCAAGCGCGCCGGAATGCACGTGCCCGATGGTCCAGTCGGTGTAATGCGACAGCGAGTTGACCGCGCGGATCGACATCATCGGCCCCTCGAAGGTCGACATCCCGTAGAAGCCCACCGAGATCACCATCATCCGGATCACCGGGTCTGTGCGAAGCTTGTCCCAAGCGCCCGACAGGGTCATCAGCCCGTTGATCATGCCGCCCCAGGACGGCATCCACAGGATGACCGACATCACCATGCCCAGCGTCGTCGCCCAGTCGGGCAGCGCCGTGTAATGCAGGTGGTGCGGCCCGGCCCAGATATACAGAAAGATCAGCGCCCAGAAGTGGATGATCGACAGCTTGTAGCTGTAGACCGGGCGCTCGGCCTGCTTGGGCACGAAGTAATACATCATGCCCAGGAACCCGGCGGTCAAAAGGAAACCCACCGCGTTGTGGCCATACCACCATTGCGTCATGGCGCCCTGAACGCCGGCGAACGCCTCGACCGATTGCGACCCGAAGATCGACACCGGCACCGCAAGGTTGTTGACCACGTGCAGCATCGCGATCGTCACGATGAACGCAAGGTAGAACCAGTTGGCGACGTAGATGTGGGGCTCGCGGCGCTTGACGATCGTGCCGACGAACACCGCCAGATAGGCGACCCAGACGATGGTCAGCCACAGGTCGACATACCAGCTCGGTTCCGCGTATTCCTTGGATTGCGTCGCGCCCAGCAGATAGCCGCTCGCCGCCAGCACGATGAACAACTGGTATCCCCAGAACACGAACCACGCGAGGTTCCCGCCCCACAGCCGCGCCGCTGTCGTGCGCTGCACGACGTAGAACGACGTGGCGATCAGCGCGTTGCCCGCGAAGGCGAAGATCACGGCCGAGGTGTGCAGCGGGCGCAGGCGCCCGAAATTCGTGAAGGGCTGGCCCCATTCGAAGTTCAGTTGCGGCCAGGCCAGTTGCGACGCGATGAACGTGCCGGCAAGAAAGCCGACGATGCCCCAGAACACCGTGGCGATCACGCCGTAGCGGACCACGCCGTCCATGTAGCCCGAGGTGTCCACCACCGGCTTGGGTTCGCCCACCCGGCGCACGGTATACAGGAACATGCCCCCCGCCAGCACCATGATCAGCAGCGCGTGGACATTGTAGGCGAGGTCGCGTGCGTAATTCGCGGCGATCGCGGCGGCGAGGGTGATCAACCCCAGCACAACGAGCTTCAGTGTATCGGTCATCTTCGTTCCCTTCTGCGTCCCTTTTCCGGCGGACCTGACGGCGTGGTGGCACATCCGAAAGACAGGACGGTCGGCCTGACAGTGGTGCGGGTATCTTGTGCCCCCGGCACGCGAGCCTTGATCCATGTCAAACCCGACGATAGCCCGACGGAATAGGGTTGCGAGCAGGACGGAAAGTCGCGGTCGCAATCGCCGCAGTTGGAGGATCAACGCCATGGCCTATCGAAATCTCCTGACCGTCATTCCCGACGCCACCGCCATCGAAGTGCAGATCGACGCCTGCCTCGCGCTGGCGCGGCGGCTTGACGCGCATCTGCACGTGCTGACCGTGGGCATCGACGATGTGCAGGTCGGCTATTACTTCGCCGGGGCCGACGCCGTGTTGCAGCAGACCAGCATGGCCATGGCCAACGACAAGGCCGAGGCGCTGCTGGCGGAGGTCCGCAAGCGTCTGGAGCCCGAGGATATCCGCTGGACGGCCGAGGCCGGCGTGGCGCAGATGGGGATGCTTGGCGATCTCGTGGCCGAGGCCGCGATGTTCACCGATCTCGTGGTACAGGCCCTGCCCTATGGCGCCCATGGCAGCGACGGGGGCGAAGCCGCGGTGGAGGCCGCCCTGTTCGCCGGGCGCGCGCCCGTGCTGCTGGTTCCCGACACCGGCCTGCCCGCGGATTTTCCACGCCATGCGGTCATCGGCTGGAACAGCGGGCTGGAGGCGATGGCCGCCGTACGCGGCGCGCTGCCCGCGCTGCAGATGGCCGGGACTGTCAGCGTCGCCATGGTGGCGCCGCCGGAACGCGGTCCGAAGCAGACCGCCCCCGGCGAAAGACTGTCAGCGATGCTGTCACGCCACGGCGTTGCGGCCGAGATCGCACTGCTGGCCAAGACCCATCCGCGGATCGCCGACGTGCTGGCAGACCATGTGCGCGACCAGCAGGCCGATCTTCTGGTGACGGGCGCCTACAGCCACTCGCGCCTGCGCGAGGCGATCCTTGGCGGTGCGACGCGGGAACTGATGGCGAAATCGCCCGTGCCGCTGCTGATGGCCCACTGACCCCGGTCGGGGCTGTCAACAGTTCGAGACAGGTCCGGCGGCGCCTGCTGTCAGCCGCCGCCGTCATCGGAAGAGATCAGATCGGCAGGCCGCCGTCGCTGTCGTCGCCCGCTTCTTCCAACAGGCGCGCAAGATCGGGGATGACGATGTGGCGCTTGCTGACCAGCTCGATCACGCCGTCGCGCTTCAGCGCCGACACCTGTCGGCTGACCGTTTCCAGCGTCAGGCCAAGATAGTCTGCCATGGCTTCCCGCGTCAGTGGCAGGTCGAATTCGAGCGTCCCGCCGCCGCGCAGCTTCTGCTGCAGCGACGCGTCGCGGCGGATGATGATCGCCAGTAGCGTCGCGATCTTTTCCCGTGCCGTCTTGCGGCCCAAGAGCAGCATCCATTCCCGCGCAGCGTCCAGTTCGTCCAGCGTCATCTCCAGAAGGCGCTGGCCGATATGGGGCGTGCGGATCATCAGTTCCTCGAACGGGCGCTTGCGGAAGCAGCACAGCACGATGTCCGTGGTCGCGGTCACGTCATAGGCCGCGGCGCGCCGCCCGGGCCGACCCACGAAATCCGACGGCAGCAACAGCCCGACCATCTGGGTGCGGCCGTCCTCCATCGTCTGGCTCAACGTGGCGATTCCGGTTACGATGGACGCCACGAAATCCATCTCGTCGCCGGACCACACGATGGTTTGCCCCGCTTCCACCGTGCGGTAGAATTTCAGCGCGTCGAGTTCTTCCAACTCATCCGCCTCGCAACGCGAGCACACGGCCCGATGCCGGATCGGGCAGTCTCCGCATTTGATCGACGCTGCCGCGGTTGCGGTCTGAAATCCCATTTCTTCACCCAATTGATCCGGATCAAGGCCCGGTGATTTACCGTCACATAGGGATAGGCGCATGGATACGCCAACTCAACTCTCGAAACTGGGGCTTTTTGACAGCCGGGTGCCGCGGTACACGAGCTATCCGACATCGCCACAGTTCAACCGCGACACCGGGGCCGATGCCATGGTGCGCTGGATCGACGCGATTCCCGCAAATAGCGCGATATCGCTGTACCTGCATGTGCCCTTTTGCCGAAGGTTGTGCTGGTTCTGCGCCTGCCGCACGCAGGGTACAAGCAACATGGCGACGGTGGAGGCGTATCTCGAAACGCTGCGCACCGAGCTTGCCATGCTCAAGGCGCGACTGGCACCCGGCGTCACCTTGTCGCGGCTCCATTGGGGGGGCGGCACGCCCACGCTGATGACCGGCGACATGATGCGCGATCTCGCTGACCGAATCCGCGACATCGCGCCCATGGCGGAGGGTGGCGAATTCTCGGTCGAAATCGACCCGAACGAGATCGACGAGGACCGCCTCGATGCGCTGGTGGCCGCGGGCATGAACCGGGCCAGCATCGGCGTGCAGGATTTCGACCCGCAGATCCAGGAAACCATCGGGCGTATCCAGCCCTATGACCTGACCCGCCGGGTGGCGGACGCCCTGCGCGACCGGGGCATCGCCAGCCTGAACGCGGATATTCTGTATGGCCTGCCGCACCAGACCCGCGAACGGATCGCCGACAGCGTGCAGCAGCTTCTGTCGCTGGCCCCTGACCGGGTGGCGCTTTACGGTTATGCCCATGTGCCGTGGATGGCACGGCGGCAATCCATGATCCCCGAAGACGCGTTGCCCACCGCGCAGGCGCGGCTGGCGCTGTTCGACACCGCGCGCGAGTTGTTCGAATGGGACGGCTATCGCGCCATCGGCATCGACCATTTCGCGCGCCCGGATGACGGACTGGCCGTGGCGCAGGCAGAGGGGCGACTGAGGCGCAATTTCCAGGGCTACACCGACGACACGGCCGACGTGCTGATCGGGCTGGGGGCGTCCTCCATCTCGCGCTTTCCGCAAGGTTTCGCGCAGAACGCGGCGTCCACGGGGGAATACACCAAGCATATCCGCGCGGGGCGCTTCGCCACTACCCGCGGGCACGCCTTCCGGGGCGACGATCTGCTGCGCGCCCGGATCATCGAGGCGCTGATGTGCGATTTCCGTGTCGATGCAGCCGAGCTTGCGGACCGCTTCGGGCTGTCGTCTGCACGCTTTGCGGCATTGTGCCAACCCGTTCAGCAGCGGTTCGGCCGCTTCGTGGCGCTCGATGCGCAGGGGCTTTCGATCGTGCCCGAAGGCCGCCCGCTGACCCGCATGATCGCGCGGGACTTCGATGCGTATGACATGGCGTCGACCGGGCACTCATCGGCCGTGTGACGGCTCTCAGCCGCCCTTGCGCCGCAGCGGCACCACGACCCCGCCATCGGCCTGCACCTGCGGCAGGTTCAGCGCGGCGGCCAGCAATTCGCGGGTATAGGGCTCGCGCGGGGCGTCGAATACCTGTTCGGCGCTGCCCGCCTCCACGATATCGCCGCGCTGCATCACGATGACCTGGTGCGCCATCGCCCGCACCACCCGCAGGTCGTGGCTGATGAACAGATAGGCCAGCCCGTACTTCCGCTGCAGGCTGCGCAGCAGGTCCACGATCTGCACCTGCACCGTCATGTCGAGCGCCGAGGTCGGTTCGTCCAGCACCACGAGCCGGGGCCGCAGGATCATCGCGCGCGCGATGGCGATCCGCTGGCGCTGCCCGCCGGAAAACTCATGCGGATAGCGGTCGGCCATGGCCGGATCGAGCCCGACCTCGGTCAGCATCTCGGCCACCGCCATCTTGGCATCCTGCCCATCGGGCACACCGTGCACGCCCAGCCCCTCGGCGATGATCTGGCCCACGTTCATGCGCGGACTCAGCGATCCGAACGGGTCCTGGAACACGATCTGCATGTGCTTGCGCAGCGGGCGGAGCGCGGACGACTTCCAGCCCTGCACGTCCTGCCCCTGGAACACGATCGGCCCTTCGGACGACACGAGCCGCATCAGCGCAAGTGCAAGGGTCGTCTTGCCCGAACCGCTCTCGCCCACGATCCCCAAAGTCTCGCCGGCCCGCACGGCCAGTTGTGCGTGATTCACCGCCTTCACATGGCCCACCGTCCGGCGCAGGATGCCGCGGGTGATCGGAAACCAGACGCGCAGCCCGTCGGTGCGCACGATCTCGGGTGCATCTTCAGCAACCGGATCGGGCCGCCCCGTCGGTTCGGCCGCCAGCAGCTTGCGGGTATAGGCATGGCTGGGCGCATCGAAGACCGTTTCGGTCGGACCCTGTTCCACGATCTCGCCGTGCTGCATCACGCAGACACGGTCCGCGAAGCGCCGCACGATCCCCAGGTCATGGGTGATGAACAGAAGGCTCATGCCTTCCTCGTCCTTGAGCCGCTTGAGCAGGTCGAGGATCTGCGCCTGGATCGTCACGTCGAGCGCGGTGGTCGGTTCGTCCGCCACCAGCAGTTTCGGCCCGTTCGCCAGCGCCATGGCGATCATCACGCGCTGCCGCTGCCCGCCCGACAACTGGTGCGGATAGGCGCCCAGCCGCTCTTCCGCGTCCGCGATGCCGACCTTTTCCAGCAGGTCGATGATGCGCGCGCGTGCCTTGTCGCCCGCCAACCCCTGGTGCAGCTTCAGGCTTTCGCCGATCTGCTTTTCCAGCGTGTGCAGCGGGTTGAGGCTGGTCATCGGCTCCTGGAAGATGAAGCTGATGTCGTTGCCGCGAATGTCGCGCAGCCGCGCCTCGGGGGCGCCCACCATCTCGCGCGACCCGAACTGCACCGACCCCGAGACCTGCGCGCTGTCGGGCAGAAGCGAGACGGTGGACAGCGCTGTCACCGACTTGCCCGACCCCGACTCGCCCACCAGCGCGACGGTCTCGCCCGCGCCGACGGTGAAGCGCACGCCGCGCACGGCGTGCACGGTCTTGCCGTCCTGCGCGAAGCGCACGTCCAGATCGGTGACGCTGAGAACGGTATCGGTCATTGGAAGGTCTTTCGCGGGTCGAACGCGTCGCGCACGCCCTCAAAAATGAACACCAGCAGCGACAGCATGATGGCGAAGGTGAAGAACGCGGTGAAGCCGAGCCACGGAGCCTGCAGGTTCTGCTTGGCCTGCAAGGTCAGTTCCCCAAGCGAGGGCGCCGACGAAGGCAACCCGAAGCCGAGGAAATCGAGCGCGGCCAGCGACCCCAGCGTGCCCGTGATGACGAAGGGCAGCATCGTCAGCGTGGCCACCATGGCGTTCGGCAGCACGTGCCGGAACATGATCGTACCGTTGCCGACCCCCAGCGCGCGGGCGGCGCGGACGTATTCGAAATTGCGCGCCCGCAGGAATTCGGCCCGCACGACTCCCACCAGCGCGGTCCACCCGAAGAGCGTCATGAGGAACACCAGCAACCAGAAATTCATCTGGAAGATCGCGGCGACGATGATGATGATGTACAGGCTTGGCGTGGCGCCCCACAGTTCGATCACGCGCTGGAAGATCAGGTCGATCCAGCCGCCGAAATAGCCCTGCACCGCGCCCGCCGCGATGCCGATGACGGAGGTCAGCGCGGTCACCACCAGCGCGAACATCACCGACAGCCGAAAGCCATAGATGACCCGCGCCAGCACGTCGCGGGCCGTGTCGTCCGTGCCCAGCCAGTGGGTGCCGTCGGGCGCGGATGGCGCGGTGCCGTCGATGTCGTTGATCGTGTCGTAGCTGAACGGGATCAGCGGCCAGAGCAGCCAACCGCGTTCCACGTCCTGCCCGTCGAAGGCGCCCGTGTCGCGGACCTGCGTTATGACCTCTTCCGGGTCGTCCCAGCAGTCTTCGAGCCCGCCCGACACGATCAGGCATCGCACCTCGATGTCGCGGTAGATCGCTTCGGTGCGGAAATCGCCGCCGAACGCGGTTTCGGGGTAGAAGTTGAATATCGGCGTAAAAAATTCGCCGCGATACTGCACGAGGATCGGCTTGTCATTGGCGATGAACTCGGCGAACAGCGTGATCCCGAACAGCACCGAGAACACCATCAGCGAAATATAGGCCCGCGTGTTCGCCTTGAAGTTGCGCCAGCGCCGCTGGTTCAGGGGCGACAGGCGCGGGCGCGGGACGGGAATGGCGGGGATAGGGTCAGCGACGGCCATATCAGGTCTCCCGCGTCTCGAAATCGATGCGCGGATCGATCCACACATACATGAGGTCCGACACCAGGCCCATCAGCAGCCCGATCAGACCGAACACGTAGAGCGTGCCGAAGATCACCGGGTAATCGCGGCTCACCGCCGCCTCGAACCCGAGCCGCCCCAGACCGTCGAGCGAGAAGATCGTCTCGATGATGAGCGAGCCGCCGAAAAACACCTGCACGAACACGGCCGGGAAACCCGCGATCACGATCAGCATCGCGTTGCGGAAGACATGGCCATAGAGCACCCGGGATTCCGTCAGCCCCTTGGCCTTGGCGGTCATGACGTACTGTTTCTTGATCTCGTCCAGAAAGCTGTTCTTGGTCAGCAGCGTCAGCGTGGCGAAGGCGGATATGGTGGAGGCCAGCACCGGCAGCGTGATGTGCCACAGGTAATCCACGATCTTGCCCCAGGCGCTCAGCTCTTCCCAGTTATCTGACGCGAGCCCGCGCAGCGGAAACCATTGCAGGTACGACCCGCCCGCGAAAAGCACGAGCAGCAGAATGGCGAACAGGAAGCCGGGGATCGCGTAGCCGACGATGATCAGCCCGCTGGTCCATGTGTCGAATTTCGACCCGTCGCGCACCGCCTTGCGGATGCCGAGCGGGATCGACACGAGATAGGCGATCACCGTGGACCACAGCCCAAGGGTGATCGAAACCGGCAGCTTTTCGATCACGAGGTCCACGACCGAGATCGACCGGAAGTAGCTCTCCCCGAAATCGAAGCGCGCGTAATCCCACAGCATGATGAAGAACCGCTGCCAGGCGGGCTTGTCGAAGCCGAACTGCGCCTCAAGCTCGGCGATGAACTCGGGCGGCAGGCCGCGCGCGCCCATGTAACGGTCGTCGCTGCCTTCGCCTCCACCGCCGCCTGCATCGGCGCCGCCGCCCACGGCTTCAAACACGTCGCCCTGACCGTCCATCTGGGCGATGATCTGTTCGATCGGCCCACCGGGCACGAACTGCACCATGGCAAAGTTGATCAGCATGATGCCGATCAGCGTCGGGATGATGAGCCCGAGCCGCCGCAGGATGTAGGCGCCCATGCTACAGCGCCCCCGCGGCTTCCAGCGCGGCGGCCTTATCCGCGTCCCACCACCAGAAATCGAGATTGCCAAGACTGTAGGGCGGCAGGTCTTCCGGATAGCCGTACATGTCGAAATAGGCGACCGTATGCGTGTCCTTGTTCCACTGGGGCACCCAGAACTTCAGCGACCGCAGCACCCGGTCCAGCGCCCTGATCGACGCGTGCAGGTCTTCCTCCGTCTCGGCGGCCAGAACGACCTCGATCAACCGGTCCACCGCCGGGTCGCGCAGGCCCATCTTGTTGAACACGTCGTCGTCCGCGTTCTCCGATCCGAAATACTGCCGCAACTCGCTGCCCGGGATGTAGCCCGTGGGCACAAAGGCCGTCACCAGGTCGAAATCGAAATTCGGCGGGCGCTCCCGCGCCTCTGCCTGCGCGTTGTCCACACGGACATGGCGCGCGTCGATGCCGAGCCGTTTGAGATTTTCGACATAGGGGTTGATGACCCGGTCGAAGGTCTGGCTGTCGTTCAGGAATTCAACCGACAGCACCTGCCCGTCCTTGCGCCGCAACCCGTCGTCGCCGACGATCCAGCCCGCCTCTTCCAGCAGCGCCGCGGCGCGCCGCAGGTTGCCCCGGTCGAGCTGACGGTCGCCGCTTTGCGGCAGGCTGTAGGGCGGATCGGTCAGCAGGTCCTCGGAAATCAGGCCCTCCTCCACCAGGGGCCGCAGGATCGCAACTTCGGCCTCTGTCGGTGGGCCTTCGGGTTCCAGGTACGAGTTGTCCCAGAAACTGTCGACGCGGGCGTAAAGATCATAGAACAGCGTCGCGTTGGTCCATTCGAAGTTGAACATCATTCCGATGGCCTCGCGCACGCGCGGGTCCTGGAATTGCGGGCGGCGCATGTTGAACACCCATGCCTGGTTGGTCGCCTTGTTGCCGTTGGGCAGCTCGGCCTTCACCACATGGCCCGCATCGAGTGACGGAAAGTCGTAGCCCGTCGCCCAGATCTTGGAGCTTGCCTCGTTGCGGAAGGTATAGGTGCCCGCCTTGAACCCTTCGAAAGCGGCGTTGTAATCGGCGTAGTATTCGATGCGCAGCCGGTCGAAATTGTAACGCCCGCGGTTGATCGGCAGGTCCGCACCCCACCAGTCGGGATCGCGCTCGTATACGACGGTCTGCCCGACATCCATCTCGCCCAGCACGTAGGGCCCGGACCCCAGAAGCGGCTCCAGCGAGCTTTCCTCGAAGTCCCGGTCGTTCTCGGTAAAATGGGCCTGCGAGAACACGGGCAGCCCGCCGACGTCCAGTATCAGATCGCGTGTCGGGATGCCGTCCTCGAAGTCGAAGCGCACGCGCCGGTCGTCCAGCGCTTCGGCCACGGCGACCTTGCGCGACAATTGTGCGCGGAAACTTGGCAGCCCCTTGTCCCGAAGAAGCTCGTAGGAGAACACCACATCGGCCGCTGTCAGGGGCGAGCCGTCGGAAAAGGTCACACCCTCGCGCAGCGTGAACACCACCTCGGACCGGTCCGCCGGGTACTTGATCGTTTCGCACAGCAGGCAATAGGCGGTCCCGATCTCGTCGGCCGTGCCTGTCAGCAGTGTCTCGAAGAAGATCGACGCCAGCCCGGCCGCGCGCCCCTTCACGGTGTAGGGGTTCATGCTGTCGAACGACCCGAAGGCCCAGACCGACATCTCGCCGCCCTTGGGCGCGTCGGGATTCACATATGCCAGATTCCGGAAATCAGGGCCGTATTTCAGGTCCCCGAATGTCGCGATGCCATGCGCCGTGATCGTGTCATCCTGCGCATGGGCCGGACCGAGCAGGGCTGCAGCCGCAAGGATCGCCCCGACGAGGGCGCGGTCGAGAGGGCGGTTCGGTCGCCGGACGGTGTGGGTAGCGGTGTCGGCGGCATGGGCATGGCGCGGCATCGGATCCTCCGGCGTCATTTGTCGTTTACAACAGCTATGGGGCATCGGGTCGCGGGTTCAAGCCGTGATTGCGAAACCGTGACCACCCGGGCGGGCGACATGCGCAAAAAGAAGGGGCCGCCCGCATCGCGGACGGCCCCGACAGACACAGGGAATGCAGCGTCAGTTCAGAGACTCGATATAGGCGATCACGTTGGCGCGGTCCTGCATGTCCCGCAGACCAGTGTAGCTCATCGACGTGCCCTGCGCGAAGTCACGCGGGTTTTCCAGCCAGGCGTTCAGGTTGTCCAGCGTCCACTCGCCCTCGGGCAGTGCCCCGGAATAACGGAACCCGTCCACCGCCCCGATAGTCCGCCCGACGATATCCACAAGATGCGGACCCACCCGGTTCTGCTCCTTGTCCGCGACGTGGCAGGCCTGGCATTGGCGGAACACACGCTCGCCAGCGGCAGCGTCCGCCTCCTCGTAGGCGGCCACGAAGGGCGACGCCTCGGTCGTTTCCGCTGCCGCGTCCTCCGCTGGCGCTTCGGCCGACTGGGTTTCTTCAGCCGGGGCCGCTTCGTCTGCGCCGCTGGAGTCCTCCTCCGGGGCTGCGTCCTGCCCTGAGGCTTCGGCCGTATCGGACGTCTCGTCGGCCGCTTCGGCGCCGGACGCGTCCGCGCTGGTTTCGCCTTCAGCCGGGGCTTCGTCCGCATCGGACGCCGCGGCCGTTTCGGTGGACGCCTCGGTCTCCTCGGCCTCCGCTTCGGGCGCCGGAGTTTCTTCCGTAGCGTCATCGGCCGAAGCGCTTTCCGTTTCCAAAGCGGCTTCCTCCGGCGCGGCGGTCTCCCCGGCATTGGCGTCTTCTGCGGGCATGGTGAAGTCAGGCGATTTGGACACCAGATAGGCGATCAGGTCGGCCCGGTCCTCGTTGTCCGACAGCCCGCGATAGTTCATCGAGGTGCCTTCCGCGAAACCCGACGGGTTCTCGATCCAGGCGCTCATCCTGTCGATGTTCCAGACCTCGCCCGCCGGCAAAGCGCCGGAATAGTTGAAGTCGCCGATGGACGCGATCTCGCGCCCCATGACACCGTCGAGATGCGGGCCGACACCGTTCGCCGGCTCGTCGATCTTGTGGCAGGCGGCGCAGGCGCGGAACACGCGCTCACCCGCGCCCGCATCGGCGGCGGCGACCAGCTCGACCATGTTGACCTCTTCTTCGACGGCTTCCTCGCCGCCCTCGTCGCTGCCCGTGTCGATCACGTAGGCCTGCTCGTGGGCGCCGTGGCCGCCGTGGTACAGGGCCTCCCCGACCCAGCCGCCCAGCAGGTAGACGAGCAGCGCGCCACAGAACGCGCCCACAACCTTCGTCAGTGTCATCGTGTCAAGCATCGCACAGCCTCATGTCGCAAGTTGGCGCCATCTAGCGGGTTCCCCTCTCTGGCTTCAAGGTATAATGCCGCGACCAAACGCCCGTTGCCGGGTGCGGATCACGTCATGACCGGGGACATAGATGCCGATCATCGCTTTTCAGGGGGAAAACGGCGCGTATTCCCACGAAGCCTGCCGGACGGCCCGCCCCGACCACGATGCCCTGCCCTGCCACACCTTCGAGGACGTGATCGACGCGGTGCGCGACGGCAAGGCTGACCTGGCCATGCTGCCGGTGGAAAACACGACCTACGGGCGCGTGGCGGACATCCACCGCCTGCTACCCGAAAGCGGCCTGCACATCGTGGACGAGGCGTTCGTGCGGGTGCATATCAATCTGCTCGCCGTGCCGGGGACGAAACTGGCAGACGTGCGCGAGGCGATGTCCCATACGGTGCTGCTGGGCCAGTGCCGGGGGTTCCTGCGCGAACACGGCATCTTGCCGGTGACCGGTGCCGATACCGCCGGGTCGGCGCAGATCGTGGCCGCGGCGGGCAATCCGGCGCGCGCAGCACTGGCATCGGAACTTGCCGGCGCGATCTACGGTCTGGATGTGCTGGCCCGCCATATCGAGGACCAGAGCACCAACACCACCCGGTTTCTCATCATGGCGCGCGACCCAGACCCGACCCCGCGCGGCGACGCAGGCATGATGACAAGCTTCGTGTTCCGGGTGCGGAACATCCCGGCCGCGCTTTACAAGGCGATGGGCGGATTCGCGACGAACGGGGTCAACATGACCAAGCTGGAAAGCTACATGGTCGGCGGATCCTTCACGGCGACGCAGTTCTTCGCCGACATCGAAGGCCACCCGTCGGACCCGGCCGTGGCCCGCGCGCTCGAGGAACTGGACTACTTTACCACCACGGTGGAAATCCTCGGCACCTACCCGGCCGATCCGCGCCGTCACGACCCGCCGGGCTGACACCGCGCAGGGCGGTCACATGGCCCGCGCGGCCAGTTGGGCTGAAAGCCGGTCCAGGAGCGATCCGATCCGCGCGCGCAACGCGGGTTCCGACAGCGAAAGCATCGCCAGAAGCGCCCGCCCTCGCAGTCCCGCCGCGGCGACCGTCACCTCGGCCCGCAACTGCGCCGCGCGCAGTCCGTCTGCCTCTGCGGCCAGCGCCAGATCGGCGGACACCCCGTCCATCCGGGCCGCCGCGTGGCACGCATCGTCGGGGCAAGGTGCGGACAGCCAGACCCGCCCCTCCCGCGCGATACCAGCGACCGGGGCTGTGATCCGCCAGTGCCCGGCCATGCCCGGTTCGGGCGGCAAGGGTTCGAGCCGGGGTGCCATCGCGTCGATCAGCGGCGCCGGGTCCGCAAGCGCGCGGCGCACCACGTCCACGGGCAGCGCGACGGGGCGTTGCACCACGAGCCGCATCGCGGTTCAGGCCGTCCCACCGGGGCGCAGGTCGTCCGCCAGCCAGCGTTCCATGACGTATCGCGCCACGGCACCCGGCCGGGCTGCCGTGATGTCGGGATGGGTGCCCGTATGCGCGGCAAGCACGTCTTCCCGGCTGACCCAGCGCGCATCGTCCAACTCCACAGGGTCGATCGTGATCTTGTCATCCAGTGCCGTGCAGCGGCAGGCGATCATCAGGCTGGCGGGAAAGGGCCAGGGCTGGCTCATCAGGTAATCGACCCGCCCCACGCGGATGCCGGCTTCCTCGAACACCTCGCGGCGCGCCGCGGCCTCGAGCGTCTCGCCGGGCTCCACGAACCCCGCCAGCAGCGAATACATTCGTTCCGGCCACGCGGGTGAGCGACCCAGCAGCACCCGGTCGCCGCGCGTCACCAGCATGATCACCACGGGATCGGTCCGCGGGAAATGATGCGTCCCGCAGGCCGGGCAGTCGCGCTGCCATCCCGCCTGCGCGACCCGGCTTTCGGCGCCGCAGCGTGCACAGAAACGGTGCCGCGCGTGCCAGTCCAGCAGCGCCCGCGCGGTCGCCGCCAATTCTGCATCCCGCGCATCGAGCCGGGTCATCACCGCGCGCAATTCGGCGAAGCGCGTGCCCGCCGGGAAAGCGGGATGCACCTGTTCCGTGCGGTCATTGAACCCGTCCAAGGGGCCTTCCGGCAGATCGGGCGGGGTCCAGTCCGACAGGTCCAGCGCGAAACGCGGTGCGCCGTCCTCCTGCAACCCCAGGAAAACCGGCGCCGGGCCGGCAGCAAGGCCCGCCTGTCCGGTCGCGAGCCAGCCCGCCCCCGTGACAGGATCGCCGGTCACCAGCGGCTTGCCCCGCCAAAGCGGCAGGACGCGGGCGCGCGCATCGGCCCATGCCGCCGCCAGCGCCGCCGCATCGCCACGCAGATGCGCCGCACGGTCCAGGCCGGACCCGCCGAAGGTAAGGTCGGACGACACCCGCAAGGTCGCCGTGATTTGGGTTGCATCATCTGCCATGTGGCGAGTGCGATGGCATGGTGGCCCCGGTATTGCAAATCCTATCCGCCGTCGCGCGCAAGCAGACCGCCGGGGGTCCATGGCGCGTGTGCAACACACCTGCCCTCACGGCCGGAGCGCATCAACCATCAGTTGCAACACCGATCGCGACTCGTGACGATGAGCGGAAATCCGCCGTTATATAAGGGCACCCATTCTCCCGTGACCGAACCTGCGGAACCCTGGGAGCGCACGCTTCGGCTGCGAATCCTGTGCACGACAGATCTGCATGGCCATGTCTGGCCGTTCGACTACCAGACGGACCGGACCGCGCCGGGCCGCGGGCTGGCAGGCATCGCGACGCTCGTGACGGCCGCACGGCAGGACGCGCCCGCCAGCCTGCTGCTGGATTGCGGCGATATCCTTCAGGGCACCGCGATGACCGACTGGGCCGCGGCCCGCAACGTCCCAGACGCCGTGCACCCGGTCATCCGGGCCATGAACGCGATGGGCTACGATGCCGCCGCGCTCGGCAATCACGATTTCAACTATGGGCTGGACCCTCTGCGCCGCGCGATCGGCAAGGCACGCTTTCCGTTCCTGTGCGCCAATCTCGTGACCGAACTGGGCGAGGGTCCTACACTCGACACCCATTTCGCGCCGCCCTGGTGCATCCTGCGGCGGCGCATCGCCGACGATCGGGGACAGGATCATGACATCGCCATCGGGGTGATCGCGACGGCGCCGCCCCAGACCGCGATTTGGGATGCCGCGGTGCTGCGCGGGGATATCGCCGCCCGCGATGCGGTCGAGGTCGTTGCGGCACACCTGCCCGCCCTGCGCGCGGCGGGCGCCGATGTGGTGATCGCGCTCAGCCATGGCGGGCCGGGTGCGCCAAGCGCCGAGGACATGGCCGAGGACCCCAGCTTCGCCATCGCGGCACTGCCCGGCGTCGATGCCGTGCTGACCGGGCACAGCCACCGCCGCCTGCCCGGCCCCGATTATGACGGGTTGCAGGGGGTGGATGCGCGCGCCGGGCGCCTAGCGGGCAAACCCGCGGCCATGGCCGGCGCTTTCGGAAGCGACCTTGCGGTGATGGATCTCACGCTCGGGCCGCGGGACACCGGCGGGGGAACATACGGCTGGCGCGTTGCGGACAGCCGCGTGACCCTGCACAGCGCGGCCGCCGCGTCGCCGCAGGCCGATGTCCTGGACCTGACGCGCGCCGACCATGCGGCCACCCGGGCAGAGATGGCCAAGACGGTCGGCCATGCGCGCACGCGGCTGCACGCGGTGCTGCCCATGGCGGTGGCCGCGCCGGCCATGACCCTTCTGGCGCAGGCGCAGGCTGCCACAGCCGCACGGCTCGTTGCGGGAAGCACGCTGGACGGGCTGCCGATCCTGTCCGCCGTAGCCCCGTTCAAGGCCGGCGGACCTGCAGGTCCGGATGGGTTCATCGACATTCCCGCGGGGCCGCTGCGGCTGCGCCATCTCGTGGAATTGTCACCCTTTCCCAACCGGCTCTGCGTGCTCGCCATCACGGGGGCGGACCTGCGGGCCTGGCTGGAACGGACCGTGTCCGCCTATAACACCGTGCCGCAGGGGTGCAGCGACCTGCCGCTGCTCGATCCGCGCGCGCCGTCCTACACGCTCGATGAATTGCACGGGGTGCGCTACACCATCGACCTTTCACGTCCGCCGCTGTTCGACACGGCGACCGGGTCGCGGCTTGGCGGCGGGGCTGGCATGGGCCGGATCGTGGGGCTGACCTATGCCGGGCGCCCGGTTGCAGACAGTGACCGCTTCGCCGTGGCCACCAACAGTTTTCGCGCGAATGGCGGCGGCGGGTTCCGGATGATCCCGCGCCACACCCCGCGCCTGTTCAGCCGCGGCACCCTGCGCGATGTCCTGCTGGACCATCTCGGCGGGCGGGGGACCATCGGCGACACCGGGCCCGCGCCCTGGGACTTCGCCCCGCTCGGGACCAGCGTCATCGCGCGCACTGCCCCCCATGTCCGGTGCGAAAGCCACGGCGGCGGTGCCGTCCGGATGGAGGACGCGGGCCGTGACGCGGCCGGTTTCCGGTGCATCCGCCTGTTCGTCTGATACCGCTCGATTCAGCACTGCACAAAAACATGGCGCACTTGACGCGAAAATGGTCGAATGCTGGTATGTCCATCGTTTCGCGCGCAGCGTGGGCGCCGGGTATCTGGCGCGGGCCGCATCCGCCGATACGGTCGGCGCAGACAGCGACAGACACGAAGGTCACCGCAGACCGAACCCGATGAAAGGATCAGCACTCATGTTCCACCGTGCACTTGGCGCACTGGCTCTGGCCGCCGGATTGCTTGCAGGTCTGGCGACAGCGCCTGCCGGCGCCCAGACCAGCATCGACTTTGCCCTCGACTGGAAATTCGAAGGCCCGGCCGCGCCCTATTTCGCGGCCATCGACAACGGCCATTTCGCGGCGGAAGGGCTGGAAGTGACGGTCACGGCGGGCCAGGGCTCGCTCGACGCGATCCCGAAGGTCGCCACGGGCGCCTATCCGCTGGGATTTGCCGATATCAACAGCCTTGTGAAATTTCTCGACCAGAATCCGGGCGCACCGATCATCGCCATCATGATGACCTATGACAAGCCCCCCTTCGCGGTCGTGGGCCGCCGCAGCCTGGGCGTGGAGGCTCCCAAGGATCTCGAAGGCCGGATCCTCGGCGCACCACCGCCGGATGGCGCATGGGCGCAGTTCGCCCCCTTCGCGTCGGCCAACGATCTCGACATGTCGAAGATCACGGTGGAACCCGTGGGCTTTCCGACACGCGAACCGATGCTGGCTGAAGGGCAGGTCGATGCCGTCACGGGTTTCAACTTTTCCAGCTACCTGAACCTCGTGCGGCTCGGCGTGCCGGAGGACGATATCTCGACGATCCTGATGGCGGATCACGGGCTGGACCTTTACGGCAATGCGATTATCGTGAACACGGATTTCGCGGCCGAGAACCCCGACGCCGTGCGCGGCTTCGTCGCCGCCGTGGGCCAGGGCTGGAAGGACGCGATCGCCGATCCGGAGGCCGCGGTCGCGCAATTGCTGGAGCGCAACCCGGCGGGCGACGCGGCGCTGGAAACCCGGCGGCTGCAACTCGCGCTCGAGGCCAACGTGGTCACGCCCTATGTGCTTGAAAACGGCATGGGCGGCATCGACCCGGACCGCATGGCCCGCGCGCTCGAACAGATCAAGGAGACCTATGAGTTCCAGAACGAACCGGATGCCGCGCTCTATTTCACCGATGCCTATCTGCCCGAAGGCGGCGTCGCGCTGAACTGACCTCCGGGGCGGGCCATGCGCCCGCCCCCCGAAACCACCGGGCCACAATGACCTATACACCGGCGCATATCGAATTGCGCGAGATCACCCATGCCTACCGGACCGATGCGGGCCCCCTGCCGGTGCTCGACAATCTTTCGATCAGGATGGCCGAGGGCAGCTTTACCGCCGTGGTCGGCCCTTCGGGTTGCGGCAAGTCCACGCTGACGCGGTTGATCGCCGGGTTGATGCGGCCCGACGAAGGACAGGTCTGGCTGGGCGGCAAGATGGTCACATCGCCCCGCCCGACGGTCGGCATGGCCTTCCAGAACCCGGTGCTGCTGGAATGGCGCACGATCCTGCGCAACGTGATGCTGCCGCTGGAGATCGTCGGGCAACGCAAGTCTAAGTCCGATCAGGAGGCGCGCGCCCGCGACCTGCTGGCTCTGGTGGGGCTGGAAGGGTTCGAGGACAAGCGCCCCTCTGAACTGTCCGGCGGCATGCGCCAGCGTGCTTCGCTGTGTCGGGCGCTCGTCCACCGGCCCGAGGTGCTGATCCTCGACGAGCCCTTCGGTGCGCTCGACGCGTTCACCCGCGAAGACCTGTGGCAGACCATGGCACGACTGCGGGTCGAGGAAAAATTCACCGCCGTGCTCATCACACACGACCTGCGCGAAAGCGTGTTTCTCGCCGACAGCATCGTGGTGTTGTCGGGCCGCCCGGCGCGGTCGCAATACGTGATGGAGAACGCCCTGCCCCGTGACCGGACACTCGACGATCTTTATGGGTCGACCGCGACCGAGATGCTCGCCACGCTGCGCCAGCAGATACAGGTCGCCCAGGGTCGCGCACCCGCCGAGGCGACCGCGCAGGCCGCGCAATGAACCGGGTGCGCAAGATCGCCGTGCCGCTCGTTGCCATGGCGCTGTTCCTCGCGGGCTGGGAGTGGCTGGTCTGGGTCAACGGCTGGCCGACCTACAAGATGGCCGCGCCCAGCGACCTGTGGCCCGCGTTCTGGAAATTCCGCTGGCTCTTTGTCGAATACGGCTGGCAGACTCTCTGGCGCACGGTCGCCGGCCTCGCGCTCGCCATCGTCGTGGGGGTCGCTATCGGCATGGTCATGGGCTTTTCGCGCACGGTGCGTGACGGGCTTTACCCGCTGCTCGTGGGCTTCAACGCCATCCCAAAGGCGACCGTGGTGCCGATCCTCGCGCTGATGTTCGTGGGCCAGCATGACATGAACACGATTCTCGTGGCGTTCATGATCTCATTTTTCCCCATCGCCGTGTCCGTGTCGATCGGGCTGAGCACGCTGGAGCCGGAGTACCGCGACATCCTGCGCAGCCTTGGGGCATCCCAGATGACCGTGTTTTGGAAGATCGCCCTGCCCAAGACGCTGCCAGAGTTCTTCGGCGCGCTGAAGGTCGCGGTCACGCTGGCCTTCATCGGCACCAACCTGATGGAGATCATTTCCCCCCATGGCCGGGGCTTGGGCGCGCTCTTCGACAGCGGCAAGATCAGTTCGGACTACCCGCTGATGTTCGCGGTCCTGATCGCCCTCGCGGTGCTGGGGATCGTGCTTTATTACATCGTGGTGGCGCTGGAAAAGACTTTCGCGGGCTGGGCCGAACGCAGCCTGACATGAAGCCCGGGGGAGGCGCCGGGTCAAGCCCGGCGCACCATATCCCAGGCGGTACTGTCGGGGCAACAGACCTGCGCCGCGCCGGGCTTGACCCGGCGTCTCCTGCCACACCCGGGCGGCGCGATCAGACGAGAACCGTCTCGACCTCGATATTGCCCTTGGTCGCGTTGGAATAGGGGCAGATGAAATGCCCCCGCTCGGTGATCGTCTCGGCGGTCGCCTTGTCCACGCCCGGCAGCGACACCTCCAGCTTCACCTTCAGCCCGAAGCCGCCATCGTCGCGCGGACCGATGCCCACATGGGCCTTCACGGTGGCGTCGGACGGCACCTCGCCCAGCTTCTCGCTTTGCGCCGCGTGCCGCATCGCGCCAAGGTAGCAGGCCGCATACCCCACCGCGAACAGCTCTTCCGGGTTGTGCCCGGCGCCGGACCCGCCCAGTTCCTTCGGCGGCACCATCGTGGCGGTCAACATCCCCGAGGCCAGCTTCGCGACGCCATCGCGCCCGCCGCCACTCGCATGGGCCTCCGTCCAGTATTTCGTATCGACGCTCATCGTCCGCTCCCTTCGTTTGCAATCAGATCGTGTCGGATGGGTAACCTGCTGTCCGGCCTCGGTCAATCGCTTGCAATAAAATCGCGCGCGATCTAATAATCGGGGATGACCCTGCCGCCATCCGACATGCTGTGCTTCGCCCTCTATTCCGCAACCCATGCGATGCAGTCCGCCTATGCGCCGCTGCTGGCGGAACTTGGCCTGACCTACCCCCAGTATCTCGTGCTCAGCGCGCTCTGGTCGTCACCGGGGTCACAAAGCATGGGCACCATCGGGCACATCCTGCAACTTGAATCGAGCACGCTGACACCGCTGGTCAAACGTCTCGAAGCGATGGGCCTCGTGGCGCGTCATCGCAGCGAACGCGACGAGCGGCGCGTCCTGGTGACACTGACCGATGCAGGAACCGCCATGCGGGACCGCGCCGCCCATGTACCGGGCTGCATCGCCGACCGCGCCGGTCTTTCCCAGTCCGAGATCGCGGCCCTGCGCGATACCGTCTTCGCCTTGCGCGATACGCTGCGCCGGGCCTGACCCCCCCTTGCGGACGGTCGCCGCTTGCCTTACCTAAACCATCGAGAGGTTGGCGCGGGCAGGCGCCTCGCCAACCCGGTCAGGTCCGGAAGGAAGCAGCCGTAACGAGCCCCGCTTGGGTCGTTGTCCAGCCTCTCACCCCCCGCTCAGGCCTGCGCGCGGAATGCGCGCATTTTGGCCGAGGGGGCCATGGAACCGGATCTCACCTTTGGTGTCGACGCAATGACCGGCTGGGCCCTTGGGCACGGCAGCATGCCGCGACCGCACCAGCCGCAGGAATGGCATTGCCAACGTCAAGTTGTCGGGCTCGACAGTCCTCGGTCTCGTCGTACTGCCGTTCCTTCCGGACAAGGTTCCGGATCGACCCATGAGCAGCCCGCACCCACCGGTCAGCGGATGCGTTTTCCCGTTTGCGCGTCGAACAGAAAGGCCTGAGCCGGATCGAAGGACAGGCCCACCTCCATGTCGTCGACAAGATCGGACTCTCCGCTCTCGGCCACGACAAGCCGCTCGCCGGTTCGGGCCTCCAGATAGGCATAGGACACCCCGCCCAGTTTCTCCACGAGGTCCAGCCGGAAGCCACGTCCCGCGGGATCGACCCGCATGTGTTCCGGACGGAGGCCGAATTCGACTCCGGTGCCATCCGCGGGCAGGCGAAGATCGGTCGCTGGGGCCGAGTCCAGCGCGGATATGGCCAGCCCGCCGTCTTCGACCTGGCCCTTCAAGAAATTCATCGCGGGCGACCCGATGAACCCGGCGACGAAGCGGTTGTCGGGATCGTTATAAAGATCCATCGGCGCACCGACCTGTTCGACCCGCCCCGCGCGCAGCACGACGATCTTGTCCGCCAGCGTCATCGCCTCCACCTGGTCGTGGGTGACATAGATCATCGTCGCGCCGATCTGCTTGTGCAGCTTGGCGATCTCGACCCGCATGTCCACGCGCAGTTCCGCGTCGAGGTTCGACAGCGGCTCGTCGAAGAGGAACACTTCGGGCCCGCGCACGATGGTCCGCCCGATGGCGACGCGCTGGCGCTGCCCGCCGGACAGGGCCTTGGGCTTGCGGTCCAGCAGCGGTTCGAGCTGCAAGATACGCGCGGCTTCGTTCACCTTTTCAGCGACCTCCGCCTTCGGCATGCCATTCATCTTCAACCCGAAGCCCATGTTCTCGGCCACGGTCATGTGCGGATAAAGCGCGTAGGTCTGGAACACCATCGCCACGCCGCGCTGGGACGGGTCGAGCCGCGTGACTTCGCGCCCCCCGATGTTGATGCTGCCGCCGGTGGTTTTCTCTAGCCCGGCCACCATCCGCATGAGCGTGGACTTCCCGCAGCCGGACGGACCCACGAAAACGCAGAATTCCCCGTCTGAGATCGACAGGTCGATCCCGTGGATGACCTGCACATTGCCGTATGTCTTGGTGATGTTCTGAAGCTGGACGCCGGACACTGTTCCCCCCTTTCGCGATCTTTCGCGCTTCTTACGTGTCGGTCAGTCTGGCCATGACCGCGCATTCGGCGGGGTCATAGGCGCGCCCGTCGGGCCAGAGCAGGTCGTGGAACCACAGGTCGGGCGCATGGACATGGCCGTGCAGCGCCTCAAGCTCCCGCGGCCATGGCTGGTCCGTCTGGGTCCGTCCCCGCACGAGACCCCAGTTATAGGCCCCGATCCCCCGGTCGCGGTAGAACGGCAACTGGTCCGCGATGCGGCTGTAGATGGTCCGCGCCATCCATTCGGTCGTCAGCATCGGGCGCCCGAGCGGTGCAAGCTGCGCGGCGAAGCGCCGTGCGTGCGCAAGGTCGCAATACGCGTGAAACGTGACGATATCCGACAGCGCGAGCGCGCGACGATCCACCGGATCGTCGAAGGCAGGCGCGTCATGGCCCAGTTTCGGCGTGCGCCACGCGGCCACCGTCAGTGGCTGCACCGGCGCAAGTTCGCGGGCCCAGCCGAACGTGTCCTCCATCAGCGCGACGCTGTGCGGCGTCATCGCCGGGTCGTGTTCGGCGTAGCCCCCCTGCGCGGGAAAGATCATCCGGTTGCCCGGCTCGTTGTACAGATCCCATGCCAGCACGCGCGGATCGTCGCGGTGGGCTCCAAGGATGTCCTGAACATAGGCGCGGAAATCGGGCCAGAGCGTGCGATCCGTCACCGCCGCGCGCCCCGGCGAGGCGACGGCGCGGCTATTATGTATACCGGGCACGGGGTCGGGCTGCGGGCCATATACCGGTTCCGCCCCGCCGAACCCGCAATCGTCGAACAGCACCGGCATGACCGTCAGGCCGCGCTCGGCAGCGGTCCGCAGGAACCAGTCGAACCGGTCAAGCAGCCCGTCGCGATCGTGCTTCCATACGAGGAAATGCAGGTTCGTGCGGATGGAATTCATTCCGAGATCAGCAGCCCATCCCAGTTCGCGCGCGATGGTGTCGCGGTCGAAGCTCGCGCCCATCCACATTTCAAGGAAGTTCACCGCCGACGACGGGATGAAATTGCAGCCGAACACCCAGCCGGTGGCATTCCACCAGTCGTTGGCCTGTGCGGTGCTCCAGCGTGCAGGGGCGTCGCGTGTCATGGTCTGGCTTTCGGTCGTTCGGGCGGGTGCGGCCCGCGCGGTCAGGCACGGGCCGCAGTCACGAAGTCAGCGGTCGAGCAGGTCCTGCACGTCCAGTTCGGCATCGGACAGGGCGCCATCGACCGATTTCCCGGTCAGCCAGATCGCCTGCAACTCTCGGTTCAGCACGTCCTGGATGGCGCCGTAGCGTTCCGAAGGGGGCGTGTCGCGGGCGATTTCGGCGGTGCCGGCGTATTCGTCGCGATGCGGCAAGGCGGCGTATGCGTCGCTTTCGAGCACGGAGGTGCGCACGGCCATGTGCCCGGTGCGCGCCCAGTCGATATTGTGATCATTGATGAACGCGAGCACCTGCAGCGCGGCGGCATAGGTTTCGGGATCGTTCGCCTTCAGCGGCGAGGGGATCGCCCACATGTGGCTGTCCGCCCAGGTCGCGCCTTCGGCGAAGAGCGTCGGGAAATCGGCCGCATGGTAGGTGCTAAGGCCCGTCTCGGGATTGGCGGCTTCGGACGCGTAGAAATCCACGACCCAGGTGCCGTTCACAAGGATCGCCGCTTCGCCGTTCAGGAATGCCTGCTGGCTGTCGGCATAGTTCAGCTGCGGGTTTGCAAGCCCCGCATCGAAGAGTTGGGTGACCGCGGCGATGGCGTTGCGGGCCTCGGGCGTGTCGATGGTGGCGGTATCGCCATCGAACACGTTCGATCCCTGCTGCCAGATCAGTGCCAGCACCATCCGCACGCCCAGCGGGAACTGCGCGAAATCGGCGGCAAGGTAATCCTGCCCGGTCGCATCCTTCACGGCCTGCGCGTGTTCCAGAAGTTCCTCGGGCGAGGACGGCAGAACCGGTGCACCGTTCTCGACCAGCCCGGCAGCCTCCATCAGGTCCATGTTGACGTGCCAGAGATTCGCGTGGAAATCCATCGGCACGCCGACAATGCGGCCATTGTAGCTGACCGCTTCCAGCGCGGATGCTTCCCAGTCCGCCGGGTCGATACCTGCATTTTCCAGATCGTCGGTCAGATCCGCAAGCGCCCCGATCCCGGCGAATTCGGGTACACGGTGGCGGTGCATGACATGGACATCTGGCGGCGTGCCGCCTGCATAGGCGGCCTTGATCTGGTCATAGTAGTTGCCCCAGTCCGTGGGCAGGGTTTCCACGGTGACGCCGTCAAGCTCCGCATCTGCGGCGTTGATGATCGACTGGATGATGCAGGCCTCGCCCACGCTGGCCTTGGTGTCGGTGCCCGCGTCCTCGCAATCGCCGAAGAAGCGCCCGACCGTGACCTCCTGCGCGGTTGCGCCCGTGACGGCCAGCAGCAGCGCGGTCGCGCCCAGAATTGTCCGTTTCATGGATTTCCTCCCTGTCAGGTAAAGCGGGCCTCAGCCCTTGGTGCCGCCCGCGGTCATGGCGCGCACGACGTAGCGTTGGAAAATCAGGAACAGCACCACCACGGGCAACGAGGCGATGACCCCCGACGCCATGACCCGGCCCAGCCCCTCGGCCTGTGCGAAATTCGACTGGATCGACGCAAGGCCTAGCGTGATGGTGAAGAACTCGCGCTGCTGTGCCGACACGAGCGGCCACAGGTAATCGTTCCACGCATAGAGAAACGTCAGGATCGCCAGCGTCATCATCGCGGGCCGCGCCAGCGGCAGCATGACGTGCCAGAAAATCTGCAGCCAGCCGACCCCGTCGATCCGCGCGGCTTCCTCGATGTCGCGGGGGATCGCCTTGAAGAACTGCATCATCAGGAACACCCCGATGGGCACCGCGACGCGCGGCAGGATCAACGCGTGGTGGCTGTTGTGCCAGTTCCAGTCGGCAAACATCGTGTAGAGCGGAATGAATACCGCCTGCTCCGGCACCATCAGGCCCATGAGGCACAGCACCACCAGCGGTTCCTTGAAGGGAAACTCCAGCCGCGCCAACGCGTAGCCCGCGGTGGTCGATACCGCCAGCACCGCCAGCGTCATGCCCACGGATACGATCAACGAGTTGAGAAACCAGACCGGCACCTGCCCGAACTGGAACAGATCGGCGTAGTTTTCCCAAGTGAACGGGATCGGGATCAACCCCAGCGCCGTGGTGGATGTCGTGCGCGCCAGCACATCGTTGGGCTGGAACGACAGCGACACCATCCACAACGTCGGCACCAGCCACAGGAAGGCCGGGATCGAAAGGCCGAGGATGAGCCGGTAGTAGTGGCGGTTCATTGATCCTTCTCCCGGCCCAGCACGAATTGGAGGATGGAAAAGCTGCCCATGATGACGAACAGGAACACCGCCATCGCCGAGGCCCTTCCCAGGTCGCTGTCGCGGAACGCGGTCTGGTAGATGTAGCGGACAAGCACCTGCGTGCTGTCGTTGGGCCCGCCGTTCGTCATCAGGTGCGACTGCCCGAAAACCTGGAAATGCAGGATGATCTGGAGCACGACGACAACGGTGATGGTCCGCTTCAGGTTGGGCAACGTGATGTGCCAGAAGGCCTGCGTGCCGGTCGCGTTGTCGAGCGCCGCGGCCTCGTAGAGGTCCTTCGAGATATCCTGAAGTCCGGCGAGGAACAGGATCATCGCGATCCCGAGCGACCACCAGATGGTGGCGATCACGATGGCGGCCATGGCGAAGCCTTCGGCGGTCAGCCACGTAATGGGTGTGCCGCCGAACAACTCGGTCAGGTTGGCGATCAGGCCCTGCCGGGGCGAGAACATGATCTGCCAGATCAGCGTGACGACCGTGACCGACAGCACCTGGCTGAGAAAGAACAGCGTGCGCAGCGTCGCCTTGGCGCGGGTTTCGCCGTTGAGCGCCGCCGCGAGCAGCAGCGCGGTTACGGTGACGCCCGGCACTGCGAGCCCCACGAACAGGATCGTGTTGCCGACCGTGGGCCAGAAGCGACGATCGAACCAGCGCCCCTCCTCTCCCGGATGAAAGCCCGGAAGCACGAAAAGAAGCACTGCGGCAATACCCATGGTCAGCGCCGTGGTGCGCCCGGCGCGCCCTGTGCGATGCAGGAACAGGCTCAGGCAGACGCCGATAAGCCCGATGATCTGAAGGACAGGGCTGGCCAGCGCCCCCCAGACGATATTGCGGCCCCACATGACCCGTTCGTAGTTCTCAAGCCCCACGTAGGCCTTGGCGTCGGGGTTGAATGCGACTTCCATCAGGTTCCAGTCGTGCAGGCTGATCCAGACGCCCTTGAAGAAGGGATAGACGAGAAACAGCCCATAGACCGCGAGAAACGGCAACAGAAGAACGACCGCCGCCTGCCGCTGGCTCAGAGCGAAGCGCTGACCTGGGTGTCGTGGCATTCTGGCGTCTCCTCCCAAAGTTCGCCGGTGCTGCCGCAAAACTGGCTGCTAAAAATATTTAGCAAACTTTATTATCACCCGTCAAGCTGCAATAGTCGGAGCATGAGCGAGAAAGAGACCCCGCCGGCACCGCGTGTCACCATGAAGGATGTCGCCGCACGCGCGGGCGTGTCCCAATCCACCGTCTCCTTCGTCCTGAACGGGATGGAAGACATGCGCATCGGTGCCGATACGCGGCGGCGGGTACTGGAGGCAGTGGCCGAGCTCGGCTACCGCCCGCGTTCGGCGGGGCGCCCGCCCAAGGCGCTCGTGCAGCGGGTCATCGGGGTGATGCTGGACGAAATCGCCACGAGCCCCTTCGCCGCGATTTCGATCGAGGGCGTGCAGGAAGAAGCGCGCAAGCACGACGCCATCGTCGAATTCGTGATGACCGGTGGCGATCCGGACTACGAAGCGGCGGTGCTGCGGAAATGGGCCGCGGATGGCGTGCACGGGGTCATCTACGGTTCGATCCTGACCCGGCCGGCGCGGCTGCCCGGCGCCCTGAACCGGCACCGGGCGGTGCTCATGAACTGCTACGACGCGGAGGCGCGGTTCGCCTCCATCGTGCCGGCGGAACGGCGCGGCGGCGAGGCGGCGACCAATGCACTCCTGGCCCAAGGGCACCGGCGCATCGCCTTCATCACCGGCGAGCGGTGGATGGACGCGTCGCGCCAGCGCGAGGAAGGCTTCACCCGGGCCATGCGCGCCGCGGGGATGGAGCTGGACCCCGCGCTGCTGGCCGAAGGCAACTTCCTGCCCAGTGGCGGGCGCGCGGCGACACTTGAACTGATGCGTGGCCCGATACGGCCCGAAGCGATCTTCTGCGCCAACGACCTGATGGCGGTCGGCTGCTACGAGGCGCTGAAGGAAATCGGCGAGCGCCCGGGCGAAACCGTCGCCGTGATGGGCTATGACGACCAGGAAATCGCCCAGCACCTGTCCCCGGCGCTGTCCACGGTACTGCTGCCTCACAGGGAAATGGGCCAGTGGTGCGCGCAGGCGTTGTTGCGGGATGGCCCGGCCACCATCGAGCAGATGCGCCTTGAATGCCCGGTCGTTCTTCGCGCTTCCCACGGCCGGTCCGCACCCCGCGCGTGACGGTCAGCGGCAGCTTGTCGGGAACAGTTGCATGACGCGGAGCCACGTGGGGCCGGATGTCGGTCCGCCGCAGGTCCGTTTCGGCAGCGCGACACCAATCCCGGCCTGCAAGAGACACCGACGATGCGGCCGCACTCCCGGTCGACACCGTGGCGCGGTTCGCCGTTGATCCCGTCCGTGGCCACGACCATAGTCCCTGCGAATGACCCGCCCGACCCTCACCAACGCGCAACCACGCCGCCTGTTCCTTGACCGGCACCTGCTGCTGCGGCCGGGATTGGGGCCGGCCACGGGCGCGGACCTTGACGATGTTCTGCATCGCCTCGGCTTCGTGCAGGTGGACAGCGTCAACACGCTTGCGCGCGCCCACGACCTGATCCTGTGGTCCCGCCGCGGGCGGTTCCGGCCGCGGGCGCTGGACACCCTGGTCGCACGGCATCGAACGGCGTTCGAACACTGGACCCATGACGCGGCGATCATCCCGATGGCGTTCTACCCGATGTGGCGCCTGAAATTCGACCGCGACGCAGCGCGTATCCGTGACCGCTGGACGGCCGGGCGCCGCGCCGGCTGGGACGACGAAATCGACACGGTCCTTCGCCACGTGACCGACCATGGGCCTGTCAGCACCCGCGATCTGGGCGGCGACGACAGGAAGGGATCGTCAGGCTGGTGGGACTGGCATCCGTCGAAGACGGCGCTGGAGTTTCTCTGGCGCTCCGGCCGGCTGGCGATCTGTCACCGGCAGGGCTTTCGCAAGGTCTATGACCTGGCCGAGCGCGTGATCCCGGCGGAATACCTCAACCGCCGACACGACGACCGCGACATCGTGGACTGGGCCATGTGGCAGGGGCTCTCCCGTCTCGGCTTTGGCACGAGCGGCGAGATCGCCGCGTTCTTCGAGATCGCGACACGGGACGAGGCACGGCAATGGTGCGCCGCTGCCCAGTCCGAGGGCCGCATCGTCGAGGCGCGAATCGAGATGGCGGACGGAACGTTCCGGCGCAGCTTCACGACGCCCGCGATTCTGGATGCGGCGATGTGCCTACCCGCGCCCGGCGCGCGCGTCCGGCTCCTGTCGCCGTTCGATCCGGCCCTGCGCGACCGTGACCGCGCGGAGCGTCTTTTCGGCTTTCACTACCGGATCGAGATCTTCGTGCCCGAAGCGAAACGGCGCTACGGCTACTACGTCTTTCCCGTGCTTCAGGGCGACCGCCTGATCGGCCGGCTGGATGCGCGCCGGTCGGGCGGCAGGATCGCCGTGCGCGCCTTCTGGCCGGAGCCAGGGGTGAGCATGGGCAAGGCGCGCATCGCGGGGCTGCACGCGGAGCTAGATCGTCTCCGGGCGCTCACCGGGTCCGAGGAGATCGCCTTCGCGGACGGCTGGCTGCGCGGTTGATCGCAGCGCCACGGTCACGCACGATGGTTCCAGACCCTGCCGGCGCCCGGATATGGTGCCGGGGACGGAGATGCGCGGCATGCAGCGCGTCATCATCGGGACCGAGAATGGTGGGCGACCCGGATCACGTCGCGAATGCGCTGTCGTTCTGCGCAATGAAAACAGTTTTGGAAAAGAAAATTGATTGACCCGAATCCCTTATGTTCTTTACGTTAGGTAAGAATGTAAAGTGAGGATATTTCATGAAAGTAATTGCGAAAATTACAGCTCTCGTGGCACTTGTCGCTTGCACGCCGGTGTCAACTGGCGCTCTTAATCAGGAAGCGCTTTTACAGCGTGGCCTGACGCAGATGACCGGCCAGCAGATCGCGGCGCAGTATGTCGGCAACACCTGCCAGATCACGGCGTATGACTCTGACGGCAACGTTGTGGGTAATGGTACCAATACTTACCGGACAAATGGCACGGTGACAAAAACGAACACGCCGCTCGGCGGAGAGCCGGTAACGCGGGAAAGAACGTGGCGCATGTCGGGCGGAAATTTCTGCGAAACGCTGTTCCGCAGCGGAGACGAATGGTGCGGCGGCCACGAGGTGTTCTGGCAGTTGGAAGATACGATGTACACCTTTCACGACAACGGTGCGGTCCAGAACGAGATCAACTGCTCCTGATATGACCTAGGTTGCGCCCGGCTGTTGTGCCTACCGGCTCACCCCTCCATGCAAGGTCGGCACGTCCAGCGCGCTGAAGCCGTAATGGCGCAGCCAGCGCAGGTCTGAATCGAAGAACGCGCGCAGGTCGGGGATGCCGTATTTCAGCATGGCGATTCGGTCGATGCCCATGCCGAAGGCGAAGCCCTGCCACTGTGCCGGATCGACCTTGGCGGCTTCCAGCACCTTGGGATGGACCATGCCCGAACCCAGCACCTCCAGCCAATCGTCGCCTTCGCCGATCCGCAACTGCCCGTCCACCCAAGTGCACTGGATATCCACCTCGGCGGACGGTTCGGTAAACGGGAAATGCGACGCGCGGAAGCGGGTCTTGATCCCGTCCAGCTCGAAGAAGGCGGCGAAGAATTCCTCCAGCACCCATTTCAGGTTCGCCATGGAGATATCGCGGTCGATCGCCAGCCCCTCGATCTGGTGGAACATCGGCGTGTGCGTCTGGTCGTAATCGGCGCGATAGACCCGGCCGGGCGCGATGATCCGCAGGGGCGCGCCCTGGGCTTCCATCGTGCGGATCTGCACCGGGCTGGTATGGGTCCGCAGCACATGCGGGGGCCGGTTGTCGCCTGACGCGCGCGCCATGTAGAACGTGTCCATTTCGGCGCGCGCGGGGTGGTGGCCGGGAATGTTCAGCGCATCGAAATTGTACCAGTCGCTTTCCACCTGCGGGCCTTCGGCGACGGCGAAGCCCATGTCGGCGAAGATCGCCGTGACCTCCTCCATCACCTGGCTGACCGGATGGATAGTGCCCATCCCGCGCGCCACGCCGCGGGCGGGCAGCGTCACGTCAAGCCATTCGGCCCGCAGGCGTTCCTCGAGGGCCGCATCGGTAAGGGCAGCCTTGCGTGCTGCGAGCGCGCTGTTGATCTCGTCCTTCAGGGCGTTCAGCGCGGGGCCCGCCGCCTGGCGTTCCTCAGGCGTCATCTTGCCCAATTCGCGCATCTTCAGGCTGATCTCGCCCTTCTTGCCCACGGCCTGCACACGCAGCGCCTCCAGCGCGCTCTCGTCGCCCGCGCCGGCGATGGCCGCCAGATACCTGTTCCGCAGATCGTCCATGGCCCCGTCCATCTACCCGTGCATCCCTGCCGAAAAATCCCGATGTCGCGGTGTGCTACCCCGCCGCGCCGGGGCTGTCCACCGCATCGGACCGTGCGCCCCAGTCGGCGGACTGCATCTCGTGCAGGCGCGATGCCGTGCGTTCGAATTCGAACGCGCCCGCCCCTTCGAGATAAAGCTGGTCGGGTGTGTCCGCGGCGGTCACGATCAGCCGCGTCCCGGCCTCGTACAGCGTATCGACCAGCGTCACGAAGCGCTTGGCCTCGTTGAAGTTGGAGATCCCCAGCCGCGGCACGTCCTCCAGGATCAGGACGCGCACGGCCTCTGCCACGGCAAGATAGTCGGCCGCGCCAAGCGGCACGCCGCAGAGATCCCAGAAGGACACGCGCGCCACGCCCGCCCGGAACCGCGGCAAATGGACGTCGCGCCCCTTCACGCGCAGCGTCAGCCCGTCCTCCCCCGAAACGCCTCGGGCTGCCGCGCTGACCGCCGCCTCGGTCCCGCCCCCCCCTCGGGTGCGCGGCGCGCCGGTCATGTCGTGCCAGATCGCATCCACCGCTGCACGGGCCGACGCATCCGCCGGGTGGAAATAGGTCTGCTCACCCGACAGCCGATCCTGCCGGTAATCGGTCGGTCCTGCCAGTTCCCAGACCGTCATCCGCTCCTTGATGAGGTCGATGAAGGGCAGGAACAGGGCGCGGTTCAGCCCGTCCTTGTAAAGTTCGTCCGGATGACGGTTCGAGGTCGTGACCACCGTCACCCCGCCGTCGAACAGCCGCTGGAACAGCCGCCCCACGATCATCGCGTCCGTGATGTCGGTGATCTGCATCTCGTCGAACGCGAGCAGGCGCAGCTCCGCCACCAGCTTATCGGCCACGGGTGCAAGCGCGTCGTCCACGCCGCGCTTGCGGGCTTCGGTCATGCCCGCGTGGATTTCCTGCATGAAGGCGTGGAAATGCACCCGGCGCCGGGGCACGCCGGCATGGGTGACGAACAGGTCCATCAGGTACGACTTGCCCCGCCCCACCCCTCCCCAGAGATACAGGCCCTTGACCGGCACGGGCTTCGGGGCACGCCCGAAGATGCTGCGCTTCGGCGGTGGGGCCGCAAGTTCGTCTCGGATGCGGTCAAGCTCCGGCAGGACCGCTTCCTGCGCGGGATCGGGGCGGATCGTGCCTTCGGCGGCGCGGGTGGCGTAGATGTATTTCAGGGCAACCATGGGCTCCACATACCGTGCCGTGCCAACACGCGGAAGGCATGTCGTCCGGGTCCGCCCCCTGACCACGCCGCCTCGAGCCCTAATATGCAAAATCTTGGAAAATTGTGATCGTTTGTGCCCGATGACACATTAACCAATAATCGACCGCTGCAGGGTGCCGGACGTGAGACAACTTATGGAGGAGATCACGACCATGCGTTCATTCCATCCCAGGCGGCACCTCGCCGCGACATCGCTGGCCGCGCTGTGCGCGGTCGCCGCCCACGGACCGGCACAGGCGTTCGATTTTCTCGTCAACACCGACGCGGGCAATTTCGGCGGCGCGATTTCCGGCGGCTCGGTCAACGGCGTGACTTTCACCAGTTCGACGTCCGGCGGCATCACGACCTACACCTTCGAGGGCGACTTCATTCTGAACGACGGCGATACCGTCACGCTGCGCGGCAGCAATGCGGCACGGTTCAAGGCGCTCAATAACGTGGTGATCGGGGACAATGTCGTCTTCAACGCCTCGGCCAGCGGGTCCACCCCCGGCGCGGGCGGCGGCGCAGGCGGCGGCGCGGGCACGGGCGGC
>NZ_QDFI01000138.1 GCF_003254465.1 Meridianimarinicoccus zhengii | reverse complement strand
GCACTCAAATCTCCCTCGGCAGGCTCCAGAACGACAGGCCAGAAGGTTGTTCAGCCTGAACGAATTAGTTCAGGCTGAACTCTCTACGGACATGCCCGGCAATTCCGCCGTCAGCCGGTACTCGCCGTCGCATTCCACGAACTCGGTCGCGGGCTGCAGCGCCCAGCCGGAGCCGGCCGGCAGAAGTGCGTGCATCCGGCGCGAAAACGGCTGGCGCCACAGCCCTGTCCCGAAATCATCGAACAGCCGGTCGATTTCGTTGCGCAGCGAGAGCATCGACCGCCAGCTTTCGGCGCCTGCCGGCGGAGGCTTCTTGTGGACTTCAATGTCGGATTTCTTTTTGCTCATCGATCAGTCTTCCTCCGCCAAGGCCGCGCGTCGGCGCGGACTAAGGTTTTCTTAACATCCTGAGGGTAGCTGAGCGGTAAATCGGAGCATTGACGGCTGTCATCGGGCTTGCGGACACCGGCGCCTTGCAAGGATTCGTCAGCCGCTCCGGCCGATCATGCCCAGGCTTCTGCCGGCGGACAGGATCGACCCCCGCAATATGCGCCAGCCGATCCAGATCGTGCAGCCGGAACCGGTAAGGCGACAGACTTGAGAGCAGGGCCTTTTCCTCTAGATAACGTAGCGTCCGACTGATCGTCTCGACCGCCGTGTTTGTCAGGTCGGCCCAATCACGGCGTTCGATCTCCATCCTGAGGATCAGGCTGCCGTCCGGCAGTGGCTCGGTCGGCATGAAATCGGTTGCCATCAACAGGAATGCAATGATCCGTTCACGGCTGTTCAGGCTGCCGTATCGCCAAAGCGTTTCGAGAAACCGATGGTGTTGCCGATCGAGATCCTGCAGCAGTGTTTGCCGCATGCGCGGATTTTCCGCCAGTTGCCAATTCACGGCGCTCGAATCATACGCACAGATTTCGAGGTCGGTCGCCGCTTCGAGATCGCAGGCCGAGTTCTGGCCAGAAAGCGCCCCGGCGAAATCGCCCGGTATCGCAAGTCCGAACAGGACGCGTTTTCCATCCTTCCGCATTTCTGACCGCCGCGCGTAGCCGCGTCGGATTACCCCGAGAAAGTCGGAAGGCTTCCCGCGTTCGAGGATCAGTTTTCCCTTGCGGTAATGGCGCAGCGGCGGCGCGGAAGTGCGGAGGATGCCATGTTCGAATATCATGCGACACATTTCGGCGCCGCGCAGAGGGCAACCGATGCACCGCCCCAACGGGAAAGCCGTCGGTGCGGGTGGCTTGCGGCTGTCGGTACCCGGAATTCGCACATGGTGGGTCATGATTGGCATTCCACTCTCAGCGCCCCGATCACGGCGTCGTGGAGTTCCGCACCTGACAGGTTCATCAGGTTGAGGCCCCGCTCGAGGATCACGATCTTGCCAAGCGACGCAGGCATCTCTTGGCGGAGGATCCCGAAAATTTTCGGCGCGGCGAAGATCGCCAGCCGGGTCAAGCGCCCGGCGCGCAGATGACCATCGAGAGTGGCCAAGATTTCGTGCGCGAAGTCGTGCATGTCGCACAGGACCGGGTCGGAGCCGGGCTCCATCGCCGAACGCCGCCCGCTCGCATCCGATGCGAAACTGCGGCCCGCCTTGTCAGAGAAGATTTCTCGAAGATGGGTCGACTTCGCCTTGCTGACGAGTTCGATCGGATCTTCCGAAGCGCCATCTTCCAGTCCGCGAAGGATCAGCGCCCTGACAACGTTGGTCATAAGCACCCATGTCTTTTCTTGCATAACACACCCTCTAGAGGCACTGCCTGCGCCCGCATGGCATCCAAGCGAATTCGCCGACAACGGTCATTGATAGCTGTCAAGGCGGGAGATGTGAGCGCCTTCCCGCCTATGGACCGGGCCGAATGGTTCTGCTAAGATTGTTTAACGTTTTGCACTTTACGGGACCCGAGATCCGTTCCTCGTGGGGCTGCCGGTTCTGTGGGGAGGCCTGATGTCCAAAGGAACGACGAGGACGGCGCAAGACCGAGTGACCGGCATTTCGACCTTGCAGGGAATGCTTCCTGAAACGCGGGATGCTCTCAACGCCATGTGCAGGATGCGCGTTTTCCGAATGGGTCAGACGGTCGTGCAAGAAGGAGAGACCCCCGACTTCGTGGGATGCGTGTTGTCGGGCCTCCTCCGCATGCAGAAGACGCTGGCGGACGGTCGTCACCATATCGTCGGTCTGCTGGTGGAAGGCGACATTTTCGGGCGGGTCTTCGGCGGTGCGACGGAATTCGCCATCGAGGTGGCGACCGACGCCGAGTTCTGCGCGTTCCCCCGAGGCGAGTTCGAGGAACTGCTGATGCGGTCTCCGGACCTCGATCGCGCCGTCATGCTGAACACGCTCAACGAGCTGGATCGCGCGCGCGACTGGATGATTATCCTGTCCAACCAGAAAATCACCGGCCGGATCGCTGGATTCCTGCTGCTCATGGTCACGCGGTTCTCGACGATCGATCACATCGTGAAGGCGCGTGACGGCGGCATCGAGATCCGCATCCCGATCGGCCGACAGGATCTTGCCCATCTACTCGGCACGAGGCCGGAATCCATTTCACGCGCGCTCCATGCGCTTCAAGACGACAGCGCCATTCGTATCATCGAGCCTAACCTGATCGGTGTTCTGGATCTCAGTGCACTGGCGAGGGAGGCCGGGGAAGATGAAGTCGATGGCATTCGGAGCGTGAGGGAGCTCCTCAAGGTCGCTCGGCTAGATCGATGAGGCTTGCGGATGGCGGCTTGAGGCGAACTCCAGTGTGACTTCGCGTCCCGTGATGCGGTCGTGGTGCCGCTCCGGCATCTCGATGCGGCGGTGCCCGAGGTCATCGACCGCCGACGAGCGGTCGATATTGTGGTAAGAGAGGATCGGTTCGGCCTGCATTTCTCGTCCTCTGCACGGCCTCCCCTCGTCTATGAATGATGGGCCGCGATGGCTTGCAGCAGTTCGCCCGACAACTCCCGGCTCACGGCGTGAGATACGTCACCGAGGCTGAGCATGCCGACGAGCCTCTTGTTCTCGTCGATGACGGGCAGGCGGCGGATCTTCTTCTGATCCATGAGATGAATGGCATCCTCCACCGTCTCGGTCGTGCGGCAATAGACGATGCCCTTGGTCATGATCTCTTCGGCCGTGGTCTTCACAGGATCGCGTCCCGCCGCGACGACGCGAAGCGCGATGTCGCGGTCGGTGATCATGCCGATCAGCTTGTCATCCTTTCCGACCGGTATCGCACCGATATCGTCCTTTTGCATCATCCGCGCCACTTCGCTGACCGGGGTGTCGGCGCTGGCCCAGTCGGCGTGGCGGTGCATGGCATTGGCGATTTCCATCTTCGCAACTCTTCCATCAAGGGTTTGCGCGGACAATCCATCGAAGGCACCCGGGCGTCATTGACTGCCGTCAAGCGTCCAAGCTTGCGCGGCTTGGATCAATCGCTCCGGGCGCCATTAGAGCGGTGCAGGCGCGTGATCGCATCGGCGATCAGCGGCGCGCACGGCACCACTTGCAGCCGCTCGCTGAGCGCAGCTTTGGTCGCGGCGACCGCGGCGACGCTGTCTGTAAGAGAGATGCCGTAAGGCAAGAGCACGCCGTAGAGATCGGCGCGCGGGATCCATCTGACAAGGCATAAAGTGGCGGCCAAGCGCCGACTATGGACGGAAGCATGAAACCGGCGAAGCGACCAGGTTCGGATGGACGAAGCCGAAGGCCAATACGCCCAAAAAGACAACGATCACGATTGTCTGTCGCTGGATCGGCTCCAGTGATCATCGCGCTGCAGTCACCGGCAAACGCCGTTTAGTTTCATGTTTTCAAGATACTTGACTTCACTTCGCCCACTACGGAAGCGACACTGTCGAGAAGCGTGCCATCGTTGAACGAAGACACGGCCGTTTGTCCAGGAACCCCGACCTTGCGCACGAGTGCGATATCGAGCGGAGCGCCGAGCGCCTTGCCGCGTGCTCGACGCGTAGCTATCGTCGGCGCGGGGGGCCGAGGACACCGGCCTTGCGGCCTTGCCGCTGTTCCTGTCCCTGCGCGCCGTCATGCAGGCCATTGTGCTCTTGCAAACCGATGCGGCGCGTCAGCAGCCGGACTTGCTGGGTTAGGAGGTGGCAGCCTATCTGGACCTTTCCTGCGTGGCTCTGCTACCGGCGGCGCCTGGCCTCGTGGCCATTCGCGGGTACTCTGGCAGCGGAAAAAGCGTTCTGGCGCGCGCGCTGGCACCGCAGTTAGGCGCAACGCTTCTGAGCTCCGATCTCGAACGTAAGGCAGGCATGGCACGGAGCACAAAGCTCGATGCGGAAGCCTACGGCCCGGACAGCCGGGCGGCGGTTTATCGCGGCATGTTCGCGCGTGCCGCCCCGATGCTTGCAGCGGGCCCGTCCGTCATTATGGACGCGACCTTCATCGATCCGACATTAAGACGCGGGGCCGAAGGGATCGTCGCCAAGGCGTCCGTGTCCTCGACGGCCTAGGCCGTGTCTGCATTCATCTGAGCCAGTCGAGGGCGGAGACGAGGAAGACGAAGCCCAT
>NZ_QDFI01000137.1 GCF_003254465.1 Meridianimarinicoccus zhengii | reverse complement strand
CCGCCGCGCGACCGCGCGGGCAAGATGGCGCAGCCCCAGCGCCGCCAGCGCCAGCACCGCCAGCGCCCCCGCTATCCCGCCAGCGGTCCAGAGCGCCAGCATCGGCTCGGGCGACAGCCCTGCCGCGATGCCCACGAGCGCCGCCACGAGTGCCCCCGTGATGACCAGGAACCGCGCCCGCGGCAGGGACGCCCCGGACGCGCCGCCATCGCGGAACAGCACCGCGGCGCGCACGTCCTCCGTCCGGGCCAAGGGCCAGAGCGTGAAGATCGCCGCCGTCAAGGTGCCGTAGACCGCGGCCTCCGCCAGCGGGCCGGGATGCAGGCCCAGCGCCACGGGCACGGGCAGCCGCGCCTCGATCAACGGCGCGAAGGCCAGCGGCAGCACGGCGCCCAGGATCACGCCCGCCACCACGCCCACCGCCGTCAGTACGCCGACCTGGATCAGGTAGACCGCGAAGACAGTGGCGCGATCCGCGCCGATGGTCCGCAGGGTGGCGATCACGGGCCGCTTGCCCGCGAGATACGCCCGCACCGACGCGGAAATCCCCACGCCGCCCACGGCCAGACCCGCCAGCCCCACCAGCACGAGGAACGACCCGATCCGTTCGACGAAGTCCTGCACGCCCGGTGCGCCGTTGCGGCTGTCGCGCCAGCGCGCGGCACTGCCCGCAAAGCGCGCCTCGGCCTCGGCCTCCATCGCGGCAAGGTCGGTGTCGGGCGGCAGGTCGAGCCGGTACTTGACCTCGTAGATCGTCCCGGCCCCCAGCAGTCCCGCGCCCTCCAGATCCGCGGACTGCACGATGGTGCGCGGGCCCAGCGCGAAGCCTGCCGAGGACGCATCGGGTTCCCGCGCAAGCTCCGCCATCAGGCGGAACTCGGCGTTGCCCAGCCGGATCGTGTCACCAATCTGCAAGCCCAGCCGGTCCATCAGCACCCGCTGCATCACGGCGCCCGGCAGACCATCCGAACCGGCCAGCGCATCCGAAAGGGCCATGTCGGGCACCAGCGCCACGGACCCCACGAGCGGATAGGCGCTGTCCACCGCCTTGACCTGCGTCAGTCCCCGTTCCGGTCCGTCCGGGCCATCGGCCACGGCCATGGAGCGGAAATCGATCACCTCTGACACGGCATCGGCGCGGGCGTCGATCCAGGCGCGCTCCTCTCCGTCGGCGGCGCGGTAGTCGAACTCGATCTCGGCATCGCCGCCAAGGATCACCGCCCCCTCTGCCCGCAATCCGGCCTCGATCGCGGCGCGCACGGTGCCCACGGCGGCGATGGCCATGACCCCGAGCGTCAGGCACAGAAGAAAGATCCGGAACCCGGACAGGCCCCCGCGCAGCTCGCGCCGGGCGATGCGGGCCGCAACGCGCAGGGTCATTCTGCCGCCTGCGGCTTGCCGCGCGTGGCGGTGCCCGCGTCCTCGCCCTCGATCCGCCCGTCGCGCAGGCGCACCACCCGGTCGCAGATCGCCGCGAGGTCCGGCGCGTGTGTGACCATCACGAGCGTCGCCCCGTGCCGGTCGCGCAGCCCGAACAGAAGGTCCATGATCGCCTGCCCGTTCGCGCCGTCAAGGTTCCCGGTCGGCTCGTCCGCCAGCAGGATCGCCGGGCGCGGTGCCGCGGCACGCGCCAATGCCACGCGCTGCTGTTCCCCACCCGACAGTTGCGACGGGTAGTGGTCCGCCCGGTGGCCCAGCCCCACGGTCTCAAGCTCCGCCGCGGCGCGGTCAAAGGCATCGGCGTGACCGGCGAGTTCGAGCGGGGTTGCGACATTCTCAAGCGCGGTCATGGTGGGGATCAGGTGGAAAGACTGGAACACCACGCCCATATGATCGCGACGGAAGCGGGCCAGCGCGTCCTCGTCCATCGCGGTCAGATCGTGGCCCAGCGCCATGACCTGCCCCCCGGTGGCGCGTTCCAGCCCGCCCATGAGCATGAGGAGCGACGACTTGCCAGACCCCGACGGCCCCACCAGCCCCAGCGTCTCCCCGGCCCCCACGGACAGCGTGATCCCGTGCAGGATGTCCACGGGGCCCGCGTTGCCCGCAAGCCGCAGGCGCGTGTCGCGCAACTGGAGGATGGGTTCGGCCATGATGTCTGTCCTTCGGTGCTGCTCTCCCGTGGCATATGGCGCAGGTGCGGCATTCCGCAAGTTCGGCACGGCCCTGGCACTGGCGCTTGCCCTGCCCGGCGCGGCTCTGGCCGAGGTCACCATCGCGGCGCTCGGCGACAGCCTGACGCAAGGGTATGGCCTGCCGCAGGGCGACGGGTTCGTGCCGCAGTTGCAGGCGTGGCTCGACGACAACAGCGTCGATGCGGAGGTGCTGAACGCGGGCGTGTCGGGCGATACGACCGCCGGGGGGCTGGCGCGGCTCGACTGGACGCTGACGCCCGAGGTGGATGCGCTGATCGTGGCGCTGGGGGGCAATGACCTGCTGCGCGGCCTGCCGCCCGAAGCGGCGCGCGCCAATATCGACGCGATCCTTGCGCGCGCCACGGGGGACGGTCTGCCGGTGCTGCTGATCGGCGTCACCGCACCGGGCAATTACGGCCCCGACTACAAGGCGGCGTTCGACGCGATCTGGCCGGACATGGCCGCGAAATACGACGTGCTCATGGAGCCGAGCTTTCTTGCGCCCATCGAGGCGGCCCGCGACGGGTCGGGCAGCGATGCGGCGATGCGCACGCTGATGCAGCCGGACGGCATCCACCCCAACGCCGACGGCGTCGCCTTGCTTGTGGAGGCGCTTGGCCCCAAGGTGGCTGCGCTTGCGGAGCGCGCGGCGCCCTGACGCGCCGGGGCAATGCGGCCTGCAGGCCTGGACGGGCTGCACATTCCCCTGTGCAGGGGCCGGCTTTGTGCTAGGTGCCCCACCCTGCGGGTGATGATGGCGGCGGGCATGGTTCTTCGAATCGACGGGTTGGTGAAATCCTATGACGGACCCGAGGGCGCGGTGCGTGTGCTCGACGGTGTTGCACTGGCGCTGGCCGCGGGCGAGACGCTGGCGCTGACGGGCGAAAGCGGGTCGGGCAAGAGCACGCTGCTGGCGCTGGTCGCGGGTCTGGATGCCGCCGACAGCGGGACGATCATGGTGGCGGGGCAGGTCATCGGCGACCTTGACGACAGCGGGCGCGCGCGGCTGCGGCGCGATGCCGTGGGGCTGGTGTTCCAGCAGTTCAACCTGATCCCGTCGCTGACCGCCGCGGCCAATATCGCCATCCAGGCCCGGCTGGCCGGGCGGTTCGATCCGGACTGGGCGGCGACGGTGACGGCGCGGCTGGGGCTGGACGGACTGGGCGACCGTTATCCCGAACAGTTGTCCGGCGGGCAGCAGCAGCGCGTCGCCATCGCCCGGACGCTCGCGGCACGGCCCGCGCTGATCCTTGCCGACGAGCCGACGGGCAATCTTGACGAGGACGCCGCGGACCGGGTGCTCGCGCTGATGCTCGACCTCGTGGCGGACAGCGGTGCGGCGCTGCTGATGGTCACGCACTCGCCGCGGCTGGCCGGGAAGCTCGCCGGGCGGGCGCATCTCAGCCGGGGGCGGCTCGCGTGACCGTGGCAGCGGACGCACGGGGGCGGTCGGCCCTGCCCGAACGCTGTTCGGCCCCATGCCCCCGAGCATTTTCCGGAGCGGCAGATCTGGCGGGGGCGGCGTGATGTGGCGCGCGGCAGCAGGGGCGCTGGCCAGCCATTGGCGGCGGCGGCCGGGACAGGCGCTGGTGCTCGTGCTGGGGATCGCGCTGGCGACCGCGCTCTGGACCGGGGTGCAGGCGATCAACGCCGAGGCGCGGGCGAGTTACGACCGGGCCGCGGCGTTGATCGCCCAAAACAACCGCCCGGTGATCCGGGCCGACGCGGGCGGCGTTCCCATTCCCGCATATGTCGCGCTGCGCCGGGCGGGCTGGTCCGTGGCCCCCGTGCTGGAAGGTCGCGCGACACTGGCGGGGCGGTCGGTGACGCTGATCGGGCTCGATCCGCTGTCGGCGCCCGTGCTGCCCGGTACGGACACGCCAGATGAGGCCGATGGCGCGGAAGACGACGGCGCGGCGGGGCTCGCGACCTTCGTCGGCCCGCCGGGGCAGTTGTTCACGGACCCGCAGACCGCTGCGCGGTTGGCAGGGGGGATCAGCGCGCAGGTGATCGCCAGCGATGACGTTGCGCCGGGTACGGCCATCGGGGATCTCGCCACGGTCGCACGGCTGCTGGGCCGGGACGGACCGCTCGACCGGCTCGTCCTGCTCGACGATCCCGGGTCGGATCTGCCGCCGCTGGAGGACGTGGTGCCCGGCCTGCGGATCGCCGACCCTGACACGGGAGCGGACCTGCGCGGGCTGACCGGCAGCTTCCATCTGAACCTCACGGCCTTCGGGCTGCTGGCCTTCGCCGTGGGGCTGTTCATCGTCCATGGCGCGGCGGGGCTGGCGGTGGAGCAGCGGCGCGGCACCGTGCGCACCCTGCGCGCCATCGGCCTGCCCGCGCGGGCGGTGGCGACCCTGCTGGGGGCGGAACTGCTGGCCGTTGCACTGATCGCCGGGGCGCTTGGCGTCGGGCTTGGCTACGTCATCGCCGCACTGCTGCTTCCCGACGTGGCGGCGACCCTGCGCGGGCTCTACGGCGCGCCCGCCTCGGGCGAACTCGCGCTGCGGGCGGGCTGGATCGCCGCGGGCTTCGCCATGGCGCTGCTGGGCACCGCCGTGGCCGCCGGGCGCGCGATCTGGGC
>NZ_QDFI01000136.1 GCF_003254465.1 Meridianimarinicoccus zhengii | reverse complement strand
GATGGCGGCCAGGGTGCCGGCGGCGGCACCGCGGGCGGCGGCGCTGGCGGCACCGTCAAGATCGTCGGATCGGTGGTCGAAGCCTCGGGCGCGGTCGCATCGGCGGCGGGCGGCGGGTCCAGCGGCGGGGTAGCGCCGGGCGGCGACGGTCGTGTGGTGATCGGCAACAACGTGGCCAGCGGCGCACCCACCGTGACGGGCGGCACCACCGCCACCTTCGACGGCACGCGCGACGTGAACCCCTACATCAAGGCCACGACGCTGACTCCGTTCATCCCAGATCTCGTGGACGGAGCGGAAATGTTCGGCATCCTCGCCGGTGTTGACGCGAACGACAGCTTCTACGACTTCCTGCGCGACTCCGCGCCGGACCGCGCCATCGGGGCCTTCGTGCAGTCGGATATCGGCCCGGCGGGCTATAGCGACGACTACACCGGGTTCGATTTCTTCTCTGTCGTGAACCTGACCGACAAGGCACTCACCGCGCCCAAGCTGGGGATCGATATCGCCGATTTCAGCTTCTTCGAGCCGCTGAAGGTTGGCGGGTGGGAACGCGACCCAGCCAATGGCGGCACCGGTGACGAGATCCTGTCGGTGCTGGGCGGACTGTCAGTCTGGGCGACGCTGGTGCCAGAAGCCAATAACGGGGTGAACCTGTCGGCCAGCGGGCTCTCGATCTTCCCGTCCACCTTTGGTGGCGCGACCAGCTTCGGCTATCTCGTGGCGCCGATCCCGCTGCCCGCGCCGCTGGCGCTGATGCTGGCCGGGCTCGGCAGCCTTGTCGTGGTGCGCCGCCGCCGCGCCGAAAGCTGACGGATCACAGCGTCATATCCCAAGCAAAAGGGCGGTCCATGGACCGCCCTTTTCACATTTTGCAGGGTTTTCCGTGCCGATCAGGCCGCCGACCGGCGGCGCTGACGCAGGATGGCAAGTCCGCCCAGTCCGGCCAGCAGAAGCGGCAGCGCCGCGGGCACGGGAACCGGCGTCGTCGGATTGCCCGCGGTGGGCAGCTCGCCTTCGAAGGCACGGCTGTGCAACTCGCCATTGCTGAGATTGATCGACCGGGCGATAACGCTGCCCTCCGTCGATCCGCCGAAACCGGACATGTCCGCCAGCGGGGCAAGGATGCTCCCCACGATGGCAGTATCCACCGTGATCGACGTCGCTTCGTAGAAGTTCCAGATCACGTTCTCCGCCGTGGCAAAGGTCCCGCCCAGAAGGTTCATGCCGAAGCTGCCTGTGGTGCCCGACACGTTGATCAGGACCGTGGTCGCACTGTTCAGGTCGATGCTGTAGCTGCCACCAGACAGGTCGGCCAGCGATGCGCTGTGCACCGACAGACCCGAGTCGTCCGGCGCGCCGATGATCTTCTTGTTGTTGAAGTCACTCGTGTCGAACGCGGTGCCCGTCAGGGTCGCGAAGAAATCGGCCTCGGCCTTCAGGGCCGAAAAGTCGATATCCGGGAAGCGGTCGGCGAAGTTCGGATCCATCACGGCCTGATTGGACAGAACCGTGCCCTGGTTCGCAAGCCCGCCGAAGGCCCCGCCGATCCGGGCCGTCCGCGTTCCCTGCGTGCCGCCGTTCAGTTCGATCGTGCCGGTCGCAGCCCCGCCGATGGTCACGTCGCTGCCGTTCTGGGCATTGATGGTCCCGATGTTCGAGTTGCCTTCCACGATCAGTTCGTCGAGCGGGCTGGCCGGCACGTCCTTGAAACCGACCTGCAATGTGCCACCCGTCAGATTGCCCCCGACATACAGCCGGCCCTCGACCTCCTGGCTGGAGATGAAGTCGCCCTGTGTGACCCCGTTGAAAAGACCAAGTATTTCGGCCGCGCTCATGGGGGCGGCCTGCGCCGCGACCGACGGGAACGCGACGATCACCGCGGTCGACGCAAGTTTACGCAAGAAGGACATGCTAAAGACTCCAATTCTGTTCCGGGCTTGTGCCGTTAGTCATACTTATTGGCTGCGCGCCCTGGAGGACAAGGGCTGTGTCAATGGATGGTTAACTAATCTTCGGCAATGGACGCCCGTCGGGCGATGCGGCCCGGACGCCCCGCGCCGCGAGATCGGCCACAAGCGCGTCAGCGTCACGAAACAGGTGAGTCTGCCATCCCCGCGCGGCGGCGGCTGCCACGTTCTCGGCCTTGTCGTCTATGAAGAAAAGCGTCGTGGGTGGCAGGCCGATCCCGTCCTCGACCGCGGCATAGATCGCCGGGTCAGGTTTCAGCAGCCGCAGTTCGGCCGACACGAAGCGCGCATCGAAGTCGCGCAGGAACGGATAGGCCCGTTCGGCCATCCCCAGCGGCGCGTGCCCGAAATTGGTCAGCGCGAACACCGGCACGCCCGCCGCCCGCAACCGGCGCAGAAGCGCCACCGACCCGTCGATGGGGCCCTGCACGAAGTCCAGCCAGTCGTCCCGCCAGCGGCGGATGTCCTGTGCATGTTCGGGATGGCGGGCGGCCAGCGCCTCTACCGCCGCGTGCAGATCCGCGCCCGCGTCCACCGACAGGTTCATACCGTCCAGATCGACCGCGGCGAACAGGGCGCGCCGCGCGGCTTCGCCGATGACCCGATCGTAATGCATCGCGGGATCCCAGTGGATCAGCACGTTGCCGATGTCGAAGACCACCGCCTTCACGGTCATGCGCCGCCCTTGCCTGCCGCGACCAACGCCCGGTCGAGCGCCTGCAGGAACCGGGAGCGGTCGGCAGCGCTGAAGCCCCGTCCGCGGCCCTGATGGAATGGGTCGGCGGCGCGAATGTCCTGCATCAGGTCGCGGGTCGCAAGCCGCGGTCCGATATTGGCCAGCGTCAGCACTTCGCCGTTGTGCTGGATCACCGCCGCACCTGCCTTGAGACAGGCATCGGCCAGCGGGATGTCGGCCGTCACCACCACGTCGCCCGGCCCGCATTCCCCCGCGATCCAGCGGTCGGCCATGTCCGGGCCTTCGTCCACGATCACATGCCGCACCCGCGGGTTCGGCGACGGGCGCAACCCGCCGTTGTGCACGACGACCAGGTCGACCTTGTGGCGCGTGGCGACCCGCTCCGCCTCGGCCTTCACGGGGCAGGCATCGGCATCGACGAAAACCCGTGTCACAGGCCGAGCGCCGACGCGTGAAACGCGATGTGGTCTTCCATGAAGCTCTGCACGAAGAAATAGCTGTGATCGTATCCCGGCTGCATCCGAAAGGTGAAATCCTGCCCCCGGGCGGCCATGGCGCGCGCAAGATCGGCCGGGCGCAGCAACTCGATGAACTGGTCCGCGGCCCCCTGGTCCACGAGCACCGGGCCGGGAAAGCCGCGATCCTCCATCAGCAGGGTCGCGTCATGGGCGGCCCAGCGGCCCTCGTCCCCGCCGAGATAGTTGCCGAACTGTCGGCGCCCCCAGTCCGAGGTCACGGGATGCGCGATCGGCGCAAAGGCCGACACGCTGGCAAAACGATCCGGGTGATGTATCGCCACGGTCAGCGCGCCATGCCCGCCCATGGAATGGCCGGTGATCGCCTGCCGGTCGGGATCGATCGGAAAGGACGCATCGAGCAACGCGGGCAGCTCCTTAGTCACGTAGCTCCACATGCGGTAGTGGGACGACCAGGGCGTCTGGGTCGCGTCCACGTAGAACCCGGCGCCCTGCCCGAGATCGTAAGCCGTGTCGTCGGCCACATTGTCGCCCCGCGGGGAGGTATCGGGAAAGCAGACCGCCATCCCGGCGCGCGCCGCCCAGCCCTGCGCCGCGGCCTTGGTCATGGCGTTCTCATGGGTGCAGGTCAGCCCGGACAGGTACCACAGCACCGGGACCGGCCCTTCCTCGGCAGCAGGCGGCAGGTAGAACCCGAAGGTCATGTCGCAGTTGCACATGTCCGAGGCATGGCGATAGACCCCCTGCACGCCGCCAAAGCTCCGGTTTTCCGATACGATATGCATGATGCCGCCCCCTGATCATGTCCGTGACGACGCAAGGGCTAGCCGGTGGCGACCGCGCGGGCAAGCCTGCCACGCATGGCCTTGCCCCCGGTGAACCGCTCGGTTTAGTCTGCCCCGGCAGGAGGACTGGCCTTGACCCATCACAGCCCGCGCATCCGCAAGGGACGCAAATTCGACCAGGTGGTGGCGGGCGCGCGCGACGTGTTCATGCGCGAAGGCTACCAGGGCGCAAGCGTGGACAGCATCGCCAAGGCGGCGGGCGTGTCCAAGGCGACGCTCTACAGCTATTTCCCGGACAAGAAGCTGCTGTTTCTAGAAGTGGCCAAGGCGGAATGCCTGCGCCAGTCGGAAACCGCGATGGTGCAGGCGCGGTCGGGGGCGAGTACCGCCGAGACGCTTACGGACATCGCCGACCGGATGACGCAGTTCTTCCTGTCGGATTTCGGGCAGCAGGTGTTCCGTATCTGTGTCGCCGAATCCGAACGCTTTCCGGAACTGGGGCGCACGTTCTACCAGTCCGGGCCGGACCTCGCGCGAGGGCGGCTGGTCGGGTTCCTTGAATGCGCCATGGCGCGGGGCGATCTCGTGATCGACGACCCGGAGCTTGCGGCCGACCAGTTCGCGGAGTTGTGCAAGGCCGACCTGTTCCACCGGCTGGTGTTCAACATCCGCGACAGCGTGACCGAGGCAGAGCGCCAGCGGGTCATCCGGGGCGCCGTGGAGATGTTCATGGCCCGCTACGGCGTGCGCGACTGACACTGCGGCATCGGCACGCCTTGCAGTCGCCGTGCGCCGCGCGCCTTTTGCGTGCGTGCCCTTGACACGCGACAGGCCAACATGACCCCGAAACTCGTGAGTTCGCCCTGAACAATTCCTAACCTACTGATTCTCAGCGCAGATCACGCTGGAGCGCTG
>NZ_QDFI01000135.1 GCF_003254465.1 Meridianimarinicoccus zhengii | reverse complement strand
GGCCGCGATCCGGCGCCGCACCCAGTCTTTGACATCGGTCAGCTTGCCGCGTCCCGGATTGCCCTGCGGCTTTGGCGCAAGCGCGCCAGTCTCGCGCTTGAGCCGCACCATGTCATTGACGAACTTGATGGAAACACACAGGCGCCGCGCCGCCTCGGTGTGCGTGCTGCCTTGCTCAACAAGCAAAACCGCCCGTTCACGTAACTCAACAGGATGCGGCTTACCCATACCTGACCCCCATATCTGCCTCCAGAACAGGGAATCACGGGATGATCGAAATGGGAATCCAGAATCCGATCAGGGGCGACACGCTCTAATGAAAATCCCGAGCTTCCAGTCTTCTTTCAGTAACATGATGACGTCGCCTTGGCACACAAAAAAATGCCGCCCGTCGGGCAGCATCTGAGGTCGATTGCATTTGAGGGAAATTTCGCGCTGAGATCTGCACCAGGCCGCAGGTGCCATCCGAGATGGTCGCAGATTGCGTGTCGCCTCGGCGGCACGCGTTCCAGCTCACTTTCCTCGACGTTTGCGTCGTGGCACCGACAAATGGTGCTGAACCAGCGAACTCTGCCGATTGATGTCCCGCCCGGTCGTCAGCCTTCCAGGCTCAGACGTGCATTCAAGCGTTGCGCCGCGGGTGCCGCGGCAAACCAGGAACGCGCGCCCCGGAGCGCATCCTTGACCTTTCCGGGTTGCGCATCGAGTGACGCGAACATCTCCGAAGCCCGGTAAAGGCCGCCGATGGACGGGGGCGGCAGATCGCGCTTCTGGAGTGCCTGGCGAGAAACCCGAAGCCGCGCCGCGACCTCGCCCTGGCTGACGAGGTCGGGCTTCACCTCGCGCAGCTTCGTACCTTGCGGCAGCGCCGAAAGTGCAGCCTTCACCGCATCTGCGATGACGGCTTCGGCGTCTTCGCCACCGCGGGTGAAGGCCAGTCCGACAAGTCCCTGCGCCCCGAGGCCGACCACGGCGTCGTCGCACCCGGTCTCGAAGAGCGCATCGATGATCACATCCTCATCCAGATCCTTCCGCGGAAGGGCGAAGACCAGGTCGAACTCGAATTCCTCGATCTGCGCGTCATTCATCGTCCTTGTCCTTCCCGATGACGCATCCATGCGCCTTGCGTAAAAGATCCCGGGCATGGCCGGTCGGATTTCGCGGTGTGCTCCAGACCTGGTTCCGGCAGAACACGCCGCCCCGGCACATGTCCTTGGCATTCTCGGGACAGAGCACGTATCCCCACGCGTGTGCGCTTCTGCCCTTCGACTTTTCCACGACCCACCCGAGCCCTTCGAGGTCCACGAGGGCAGCCTCGATCGTCTTGTTCGGATGTCTCGGTCTTGCCATAGGTAAGTTTCACTCCCCAAGTTGTCAATCGACAACCAGTCACTGTTGCCTCGTGCCACATGTCGCGGACTTCCGCGACCCGGGTTTCATGTGACACCTGCACTCCAGAGCTCCGTCAAGCCAGGTCCATGTGAGAACGGTTCGCCATTCGGGATCGGCCGGACGACTTTCGATATCATATCTGGCAAGGGGTTCGACCACGCGGGCAGATCCTCGACCAGGTAGAACGCCAGACCGACGTCCAGGGAGGCCGCAACCGGCTTCACGCGGGCGGCTTTCAGTCTGGCCGCGAGACGATCCTTCTGCATGCCGAGCGCATGCGCGATCCGGACAACCGTCGTGAAGCGCGACATGAACGCCGCGATGTCCGCCTCGCGGAACCGCGTGAACCGATGACCGGTCGGGCCCTCGATGTCGATACTGGGCAGATGCAACGCGTCCTTGCTGTCCGCGAGGGCCCAGCCGACCGCGATCGGGATGCTGAGTTCCCCGAACGCCGTCGTCGGCGAGACCCCTGGCAGACATGTGGCCATCCTCGCGCGGACCTCTTTGCGATCGACGTGCACACCCGCGAGCCCGGGAATGTTCCTGTCCCGGACCACGGTGTCGAGAAACCCCGCAATGATCATTTGCACGATCTCGCCGCAGCCGATCTTGGCCCGTTCCGCTACCTTGGCCAACGGTTCAAGGTCGGCCGGTATACTGTCGACCGGGCGTGCACGCGCGTGCAGCGTCGCGAGGAACGCGTCGATTTCGGCGCTGTCGACGGATTTCCGCGCGCGTCCCGGCGCGGTGTCCGCGCCATCCGACAAGGGGGTCAGCAACCGCTCGTCCAGGATCCGGTTGGCCTGCGGACGCGTGCAGTTCAGCACGCCCGGCAGCGCTGTCATCGTGACCGATCGGCGCAGTTGCGCCGCGATCTTTCGCCCGGCATCCGCGTCGAACACCTGGTAGCCGGTGTCGTCGTCGGACTTCGACACCAGCCCGGACGCGACCAGCAGATTGCGCAGCGTGCGCGGATCGACATCCTTTTCCCGGGCCAGCGACTCGACGCTGTGCAACCGGCGCAGATCGAGCGCTGCCCCGAGCACCGGGACACCCGCGTCGACATCGAAGGTGTCGAAGATGTACCCGCGAAGGATGCGCTTGATGTCACCGGGGTCCGATTGCGGCTTGGTCGATGACAGCCACTCGTAAAGGCACCCGAACATCGTCAACCTCCCGGGCTTGCGGGTGGAGTCGGCGGCCTTGCGCGCCTCGTCGAGCGCCGCACCGATCCCGCGCGCGCCCTCGGACGTGAATGCATAGCCGATGCGGCCCGCCTCCTCCCATTCCGAGGACGTGAACGAACGCCGCCTGCGCTCCGGCCCGAAGGCGAGCAGCGCGCCGAGAATTTCCGTGGCGCGCACGGTCTGTTCGAGCGTCTGGCTGTCCAGCCATGACGGACCCGCATGTCCGTCAAGCCGCCGGGTCACGTAGCTCTGGAGCGGCGAGACGGTCTGCCGGGCGCAGCTTGCGACGAGCGCGTCGAGCTCGGCGCCGCGTTCCGGAACGCATGCATCCATCTCATGGAACCGATCATCCCATTTCACGCGGGCCCGTTCCACGAGCGCGAGCCCGTGCTCCGGGCATGTGCGCACCGGGCGCAGCGTCCAGGCCAGGCGCCCGCGGCGTCCATGCCCGGCCGCGTCGTCGGCGCGCAAACAGCCCGGGCAGAACACGGTGTGCGGGCTCGAGAAGAATCCTGATGACAGGACCTCGCCGCGCAGCGCGTGGCGTCGCCGCGTGATGCGCTGCACCGCGTTGTGGCGCAGGAGGCCATGGTCGACTCTGGCCACGTCGCACAGTCGATCCAGGGCTGCGGCGTGACCCGCCGCGAGCGCGAGCGGGTCGATGCCCATGTCTTTCAGAAAGCCCAGGGGATGTCCGCCGGTGTGCAGGTCAGCCAGCCGCGCCGCGAACGATAGCGGCGTCTCAAGGACATCGAACGCAAGGAAAGGAAAAAGGATCGGGATCATGTCGGGCACCTCGACAGCTGCAAGAAGGAAAATCATCGGGGGACCTCAATATGTGGGGCGCGCATCGGGATCGATCCGCGACCAGTGGCGGGCGAGGTACACGTTCTGCTCGATCCCGCAGCCTTCCTTCATCGCGAAGGCCTGCGCGAAGTGATCGATATCGAGCGCCTGCGCCCCCTCGAGCAGCGCGATCTCGATTCCCGTGAGCAGGCTCTCGATGCACAGGCCGAACCGGCCGTGGCTCGCATGGATCAGCCGGGGCACAAGGTCGTCCCGCGTGGGCGGTGCGAGGTCCACGGCCGCGCAATACGATCTGACGAGTTTCTCGATCTGCCGTCCCTGCGCCGCATGGCTGATGGCAGGCAGGTTGATCCGGCTGAAGCGCCGCGTCAGCTCGGGATTGTGCGACAGGGCCTGCCACAGCGTCTCGGTGCCGGTCAGGATCAGGATGACCTTTCCCTCATCCTGCATGAGCGACTTGAGCGTCTTCAACATGTCCGAAAGCTCGCGGGACGATGCGGATTCGAACAGGTCGTGCGCTTCGTCGATCCAGAGAATGACCGTGCCAAGAACCTGAAACCGTTTCGGAACGATTTGGCAGATGCTCCACCGCTCCCGGCGTTCCGAGATGGCCGGGTAGCCGGTCGCACCAAGGATCGTGAGGCCGAGGCTTTTCAAGGTTGCGGGACTGGGCACGCGCACGGAGACGACGGGCATGAGCCGCTCGTCCTTAGGTTGCAATGCGGGGTGCTTCTCGAGGATATGGCGCACCAGGGTCGTTTTTCCGCTGCCGGTCGGTGCGCCGATCGCGATACCATTGATTTCATTGGTGCTGTTCAGCGCGACGGTTTCGGGAAGCAACTGACCTGCCGCATCGCACTTGAGCAGGCGATCGAGCCGCTCACGAAGGGCCGCGCCGGTTGGCGTTTTCACGTGTTTCGCGCGCAGCGTGTCCAGCTTCGCGCGGGCCGTTGCGAAGTCATGCGGGTTCAGGACATTCATTGGGACACTCCAGGTATCGGACGAGTGTTTGCATTCCGGCGCTGGACGAATGATCCAGCGCAGTGGTTGTGCGCCCCCATTGCGACCTGTCGCGCGGCGGCGGGGGGTTTTGGCGGGATGAGGCCGCCGGTGGGTGTCTGGTACATCGTGGTGCTCCTTCTGCAGCTGTTGGCGCGTGCGGCCCGTTCGGTTCGGGGCCTTGTCATGCGTCGTGGCGGGCTTGTCGGGCCGAAGTGTCAACGGTTCGTGTCTGACCGCCGGAAAAAGAGTCCCGAGGCGATTTTTTTTTGGGGCGTGTGAGGGCGATCTTTACCTGTGCGCGGGTGCGGCCGGGTTGGGCGGCCGGTCATGGCGCGCGATCGGGGGCGAATCGCGCGCCATGGAGGCGTTGTTGGGGGCAGCGCCGGGTCACGCCGGGTTGCGGGGCGCCCCGGCGGGCTGCGTGGGCCCGTCCACCAGCGCCGCGCGGTGCCGCGCCACGGC
>NZ_QDFI01000134.1 GCF_003254465.1 Meridianimarinicoccus zhengii | reverse complement strand
ATGGGCTTCGTCTTCCTCGTCTCCGCCCTCGACTGGCTCAGATGAATGCAGACACGGCCTAGAACGCCAGTGCACAGCCTCGAATCTGTTGATCACATGACGCAACAGCCATGATTGTTGACAATCTTCAATTTTCGTCTCTACGATTTCAACAGATGCGAAAACGAGGACAACCGCGCGTGATCACTTCCCCGCTGAAGCGAGAAACGATGAGCACGAAGATCGCGGCCCTGCTACGGCGCGAGATTCTCACCGGCGAACTACCACCGGGTGCGCAGGTTGTGGAAACCGGCCTCGCGCTGCGACTCGGCGCGAGCCGCGGCCCCCTGCGCGAGGCGATGCGCCAGTTGATCGATGAAGGGCTGCTGGTCAGCGTGGCGTACACTGGCACGCGGGTCGTCGACATCTCGGTACAGGACATCAACGACATCTACGCCGTGCGCACCTGCCTCGAACAGTTTGCGTTCGAACAGGTCTGGGACCGGCGCGGCGATGCCTTCGCCGCCGAACTCCATGCCCGCAACGACGCGTTGCAGGCCGCCATCGACGCGGCCGACGACGTCCGCGCGATCGAGGCCGAACTTGATCTGCACGGGCTGGCCTATGAACGGGCCGGCAACCGTATCCTGCTGACGACTTGGACCGGGCTTCGCGGGCGGCTGCAGCTTTACTGGGCGGCGCACCACCGGGCCCATGGCCTTTCCGGCCCCCTGCGCGAAAGCCATGACGACTATATCCGGCTTGCAGTCGGTGACAGCCTCGATGCCATGCGGGCCGAGATACGCAGCCACATGCGCCGCGGGCTGGAAACCACAAAATCCTTTGTCGAGCAAAAAACCCTAACAACACTACAGCCGGAACCCGATTGACCCTGAAGGAGATGACAATGAACAGACGGACGATGTTTGCCGCCCTGGCCGCGGCGGCGATGATCGGGCTAGGTGGCGCCGCTCAGGCGCAGGACAGCACGATGCAGCAGGTTCTCGACAGCGGGGTGCTGCGGGTGGGCGTGACGCAGGCGCCGCCGTGGTATTCCAAGGACCCCATGACCGGCGAATGGACTGGCGGATTGGCCGTGTCGATGGGCAAGGCCATGGCCGAAGACCTCGGCGTGGAATTCGAGCCGGTCGAAGTCACCTGGGGCACTGCCATCGCGGCGCTGCAAGCCAATCGTATCGACCTGATGTACATGCTCGACGCAACCGAGGAACGCCGCCAGGCGGTGAATTTCCCGGAAACGCCGCTGCTCTACTATTCGCTCGCGGTGCTCGCGCGCGACGATCTGGACATCACCGACTGGGCCGACCTGAACGACCCCTCGATCCGCATCTCCGTGCCGTCCGCGACCAGCATGGACGCGTTCCTGACGGCCAATACCCCAGACGCCGACATTCAGCGTTTCCCCGGCAATTCCGAAGCCATCGCGGCCTTTCAGGCCGGGCGTGTCGATGCGGTGACACTGTTCCACCCGCCCCTGATCGCCGCCCGCCAGCGTCTTGGCAGTGGCAAGATCGTGGTGCCCCAACCGGTGGAATCCCGCCCCTCCTCCGTGGCTCTGCGCCAGGAAGCTGATACCGCCTTTGTGGACTGGGTGAACGAAAAGATCGGGGGGTATTACAGTTCGGGCCAGACGCAGGAATGGTACGAAGAATTCCTGCGCGATTTCGGGCTGGACCCGTCCACCGTGCCCGCCGTCATGCGCGAACGGCTCTGACCCGGCAGGCCGGGCGCGGACCGCATGTACCAGTGGGACTTCACGGTGGTCATCCAGAATTCCGGCCTGTTGTGGCAGGGTCTTCTGGGAACGCTCTCGATCACCGGCACGGCGCTGACCTTCGGGCTGCCGCTGGGATTGATCCTCGCCCTGTCGCGGCTTTCGCCGCGGCGCTGGCTGGCATGGCCCGCGGGCTTCGTGATCGAATTCTTCCGCACGACCCCGCCGCTGGTGCAGCTCTTCTGGTTCTTCTTCGCCCTGCCGATCCTGATCGACATCCGCATGACCCCGTATCTCGCGGCGGCGATCACTTTCTCGATCCAGTCCTCGGCGTTCTTCGCCGAGGTCTTCCGTGCGGGCATCGTGTCGGTCGAACGAGGCCAGTGGGAGGCCGCGCGCGCCATCGGGATGCAGCGCCCGCAGGCCATGCGCCGCATCATCCTGCCGCAAGCAGTCAAGCGCATGATCCCGGCCTTCACCGAACGCGCCATCGAACTGATGAAGACCACAACGCTGGTGGCCACGGTATCCTATGGCGACCTGTTGTATGAAGCAAACGAACTGGCGCAAAAGACATTCCGCCCGATCGAGGTCTTCACCGTGACCGCGTTGATCTATTTCGTGTTCATCTTCGGTGTCAGCCTGTGTGTGCAGGCCGTCGAACGCCGCCTCGCCGTCAGCGGCGATAGTACGGTGCGATAGGGCGATGGATTACACATGGGATTTCGGGTCGGTCTTCATGTATCGCGAGGCGCTTTACACCGGCCTCGTCGGCACGCTGCGCATCTTCGTCATCTGTCTGATCAGCGGCCTGTCGCTGGGCCTTGCCGTGGGGCTCGCGCGCTATTCGGTGCGCCGCGCGCTGCGCTGGCCCGCCGCCGCCTTCATCGAGTTTTTCCGCAATACGCCGGTCCTGGTGCAGATCTTCTGGTTTTACTTCGCCTTCCCGATCCTCGCGCCCTTCGACATCGCCCCACTGACGGCGGCTGCGCTTGGGATCACCCTGAACTCGGCCGCCTTCTCGGCCGAGATATTCCGGGGCGGCATCCAGTCCATCGATCCGGGCCAGTGGGAAGCCGGGCGCGCCATCGGCATGCGCCACCGCGACATCATGCGCCGCATCGTCCTGCCGCAAGCCATCCGCCGGATGCTGCCCGCCCTGACCAACCGGGGCATCGAGATCTTCAAGATGACCACACTGGCGTCCGCCATCGCCTATGCGGAACTCCTGCACCAGGCCCGGCTGATCGCGTCCATCAACTACAACCCGATCGAGGCGTATACGGTGGTCGCGCTCGCGTTCTTCGCGATCCTCTATCCGATCGTGCGGGCGACCTACGCGCTCGAACGGCGCATGGCGCGGGGGGACTGAGCCCATGAGTGACGAACCGATCCTGCGCATCCGCGGGCTGGCAAAGAGCTTCGGCGACAACCGCGTGCTGCGGGGCATGGATCTCGACGTGAAGCAGGGGGACTGCATCGCGATCCTGGGCGCGTCCGGCTCGGGCAAGAGCACATTCCTGCGCTGCCTGAACTTCATGGAAATCCCCACGGGCGGCGAGGTGACCCACGCGGGCAAGACCATCGGCACGGCGCGCCCCGGCAAGCCCCGGCTGTATCCCGAATCCGAGCTGACCCGCGTGCGGCAGAAGGTCGGCATGGTGTTCCAGCAGTTCAACCTGTTTCCGCACATGACCGTTCTGGGCAACGTCACCGAGGGATTGCGCATCGTTCAGCGCATGGACCGGGCCGCGGCCGACACCCGCGCGCGCGCCGAACTGGACCGGGTCGGTCTCGCGGAGAAGGCGGACGAATATCCATCCCGCCTGTCGGGCGGCCAGAAACAGCGCGTCGCCATTGCGCGCGCGCTCGCCCTCGCCCCAGACCTGATGCTGTTCGACGAACCGACCTCGGCGCTCGATCCCGAACTGGTGGGCGAAGTCCTGACCGTGATCCGGGGCCTTGCCGAGGAAGGGCGCACCATGCTGCTCGTCACCCACGAGGTCGGTTTCGCCTATCACGTCGCCAATCGCGTGATCTTCATGGCTGACGGCTTGATCCAGGAAGAAGGCCCGCCGGAACTGGTACTCAAATCACCGCAGAACCCGCGCACGCAAGCCTTTCTTGCCCGCCACAAGCAGTTCGAATTCTGAACAGGACACGCCACGATGACCGACGCTACACAGCAAAGCGCCCAGAGCTATGCCCCCGACCCACGCAACGACACGGTAGAAGTCTATGTCAACGGCAGCTTCTTCCCCCGCGACAAGGCGGTGCTGCCTGTCTTCGACAGCGGCTTCGTGCTTGGGGATGGCGTGTGGGAAGGTCTGCGACTGGTGAACGGAAGGCTTCTGGCCGTTGATGAACACATGGCGCGGCTCTACGAGGGTGCGAATGCCATCCAGCTCGATATCGGGATGCCACCAGACGCCCTGGTCGGTGAAATCGAACGCACGCTGCGCCACAATGACATGCACGACGGTGCGCATATCCGCCTGATGATCTCGCGCGGACTGAAATCCACGCCGAACCAGGACCCGCGCTTCATCATGGGCGGGCCCACGATCGTGATCGTGGCAGAGTACAAGCAACCGAATGCCGCTCTGAAAACCCGGGGCCTTAAGCTGCTGACCTCGACTATCCGCTGCTCCACGCCGGACGTGTTCGACCTGCGGCTAAATTCCCATTCACGGCTGAATTTCATCCAGGCGCTGATCCAGGCGATCAACATGGGCGCGGACGAGGCGCTGATGCTCGATGATCGGGGCTTCGTGGCCAGCTGCAATTCCACGAACTTCTTTATCGTTCGAGGCGAAGCACTGTGGACCTCCACGGGCGCCACCTGTTTCAACGGCATCACTCGAGCCAAGGTCATCGACCTTTGGCTCACGGCCGGGAAGCCGGTGTTCGAAAAAGACTATACCCTCGCCGAGACCTACGCCGCGGACGAGGCTTTCGTGACAGGCACGCTGGGCGGCATCACGCCGGTAACCATGATCGACGGACGAAAGGTTGGGAACGGAATGCCCGGACCGGTGACACGAGAACTGAGCAAATTGTATGATGCCGCAGTCGCCGGCTAGAGCGTGTCGCGTTTAATCGGTTCCGTATCCGGCGGCCTTGAAGAAGTTGTAGCACTC
>NZ_QDFI01000133.1 GCF_003254465.1 Meridianimarinicoccus zhengii | reverse complement strand
ACCACCCGCGCGCGCCCCATCGCCAGCGCGGGCGGGGCCTGCTGGGCCAGCACCTCGCCCGACCAGGTCAGCCGCGCCATCCCGCGCGTCGCCAGCGCCGGGAGCGCCTCCATCAGCGCGGCCGATGGCGGCGGGCCGTCCGTCACCGAAATGTCCAGCCCGGCGCGCGTGTCGGTGACGGTCAGGGTCAGTTCGCCCTTGCGCGACCCGCCCAGCCGGGTGATGTCCTCCAGCAGCGGCAGTCCCGCGACGATTGCCGGCGTCAACACAAGACAACCCGGCACAGCCGTCAGCGCGTCGGACGCGCGCCCGTGAAAGCCCACCACCGCACCCGTGCGCGTGCGCCGCCCCGACAGCGCCGCACGCCGCCGTGATCGCGCTGGCGACGTGGCGATGCCCCGGACCGGTGCGTCCAGACCCTGCGCCGCCAGCGCGCGCGCGACCATGTCCCGCTTCCAGCCTGCCACGAAGGCGTCGGAGGCGTGGAGCAGCGCGCAGCCCCCGCAGGCGGCATAATGGGGGCAGGGCGGGTCCACCCGGTCGGGCGACGGTTCCAGCACCCGCGGCGCCACGATCCGGTCGCCTGCAAGTTCCCCCGCCACCCGCTCGCCGGGCAGGCAGCGCGCGGCATAGACCGGCCCTTCGGGCCCCGCCGCGATGCCGTCGCCATGGTGGCCCAGCCGGTCTGTCGTCACCTCGATCATGGGTTGCCCCTAGCCGCCGCGCCGCGCCGGGACAAGCCCGTGCGCCGGGGCGCGCGATTTGCCCGCGCGCCGGGGGCGCGACCCGCCCGCACCGGGGTTGCGCGCGGACTACTCGGCGGCGGCGATGAACCCGCCCGACTGCCGGTCCCAGTAGCGCGCGTAAAGCCCACGCCGCGCCAGCAATTCGCTGTGGGTGCCCTGTTCGACGATGCGGCCCGCATCCATCACGATGATCCGGTCCATATGCGCCAGCGTGCTCAGCCGGTGGGCGATGGCCAGCACGGTCTTGCCTTCCATCACGTGCTCCAGCGCCGACTGGATCGCGGCCTCGACCTCCGAATCCAGCGCGCTGGTGGCTTCGTCCAGCACGAGGATCGGCGCGTCCTTCAGGATGGCGCGGGCCAGCGCCACGCGCTGCCTTTGCCCGCCCGACAGCTTCACGCCGCGCTCGCCCAGATGCGCGTCGAAGCCCGTACGACCGTTGTGGTCGCGCAAGCCCGCGATAAAGTCGAGCGCCTCGGCCTTGGCCGCGGCCTCCATCAGTTCCGCCTCGGTCGCCTCTGGGCGGCCATAAAGGATGTTCTCCCGCGCGGATCGGTTGAACATCGCGGTGTCCTGCGTGACCATCGCGATCTGGCGGCGCAGGCTGACCTGCCGCACCTCGCGCACGTCGTGCCCGGCGACCAGCACCCGGCCCGCTTCCACGTCGTGCAGGCGCAAGAGCAGGCTGACCAGCGTGGACTTGCCCGCGCCCGAGGCACCCACGATGCCCAGCTTCTCGCCCGGTGCGATGTCCAGATCGATCCGCTCCACCCCGCCCACGTCGCGCCCATAGGCGAAGCCCACGCCATTGAAGCGCACGCCCGCCGGGCCACCCGGCAGGTCCACCGCACCCGGCGCGTCGGTCAGGGTGTGGGCTGGCGACAGGGTGCGCATCCCATCCTCCACCTCGCCCAGGCTCGCATAGATGTTCATCAGGGTAAAACTCACCCAGCCGGTCATCTGTGCGATACGGATGGCGATGGTGCCCGCGGCGGCGATGTCGCCCGCCGTCGCAGTGCCCTGCTGCCAGAACCACAGGGTCGCGCCGACCAGCAGCGCCGGCACCAATCCGGCTACGGTCATCAGCCCCAGCCGGAAGAAGGTCGTCACATGGCCGAATTCCATGGCCCGCGCGCGATAGGTGCCCATGGCACCCAGCGCCTTTTCGTCCTCAAGCGGATCGTTGGCGAAGAGCTTCACGGTGCGCATGTTGGACACCGTGTCCACGACCTGGCCCGAGGCCGCCGCCCGCGCGCCCGCGCGCCCCGCCGCGCGTCCGCGCACCTTGGGCAGCCACGATGCGATGAACCACAGATACAGCGCCACCCAGATCAGCAGCAGCGCGGCCGCCCGCCCGTCGATGGTCAGCAAAAGCGCGACCGACGCCACCACCGACGCCAGCGCATAGACCACCGTGTTCAGGCTTTCGACGGTGATATCCATGACCGCGCGGCTGGTCTGCATCTCCTTCTGGGCGATGCGCCCCGCGAAATCGTTGTCGAAGAACGTCACCGATTGCCCCAGCGTGTGCCGATGCAGCCGCGACAGGGTGAGTGTGTTGACGTTCGGCCCCACAACGACCGACTGCATCGCCGCCGACGCCCCGAGCGCGAGCGGCCGGATGACCACGACGATCAGCAGCATTCCAAGCAGAACTGGCGCGTTTTCGGCGAAGACCCGCTCCGGCCCGCTGCCAAGCGCGATGTCGACCACCGCGCCAAGCAGGAGCGCCATGACGACCTCCAGCGTGCCGGTGACGATGGCGATGATGCCGGCCACCCAGAGCATCGGTTCGGACCCGCGCAGGCACCAGCGCAGGAACGGCCAGAGCCGCGCTGGCGGGGCGGTATCGGCCGTCGCGAACGGGTCGATCCGGTTGCCGAGCCAGACCAGCCCCAGCCTGCTTGCCACGCCGTCTATGGTCATTCCGCCGCCTTTCCACCCCCGAGGGTCATTCCGCGGCCCTCGCGTCGCCATTTCCGTCGCCATCCCTGTCGTCGGTTCCGATGAACCCGCCCGACTGGCGTGTCCAGAAGCCCGCATAAAGCCCATCCCGCGCCATCAGGTCGGCATGGGTGCCGTCCTCGGCGATACGCCCGTCCTCCAGAACGAGTATCCGATCCATCGCCGCGATGGTGGACAGGCGGTGCGCGATGGCGATCACCGTCTTGCCGTCCATGACATCATACATGGTGCGCTGGATCTGCGCCTCAACCTCGCTGTCCAGCGCGCTCGTGGCCTCGTCCAGCACGAGAATCGGCGCATCCTTCAGGATCACGCGGGCCAGCGCCACCCGCTGACGCTGCCCGCCCGACAGTTTCACGCCACGCTCGCCCACATGGGCGTCATAGCCGCGCCGCCCCTGCGGATCGACCAGATCCTGAATGAACTCATGTGCCTCGGCCTTGCGCGCCGCGGCGATCATCGCGTCCTCGCCCGCGTCGGGACGACCATACAGGATGTTGTCGCGCACGGACCGGTGCATCAGGCTTGCGTCCTGCGATACCATCCCGATCTGCGCGCGCAGGCTGTCCTGCGTGACGCAAGCGATGTCTTGCCCGTCGATCTCTATCCTGCCCTTCTCGGCCGCGTAGAAGCGCAAAAGCAGCTTCACGAGCGTGGACTTGCCCGCGCCGGACCGGCCCACCAGTCCCATCTTCTCGCCCGGCCGCAGGGTGAAGCTGACACCGTTCAGACCGCCCGCGCCGCGCCCATAGTGGTGGTGCAGGTCGCGCACCGTGATCTCGCCAAGCTTAAAATCCAGCGGTACCGCGCCGGGCGCGTCCGGCATGTCGATGGGCTGGGCGATGGTCTCCATCCCCTCGGCCACGACGCCGAGCGAGCGGAAGAAGGAACTGACCGCCCACATGATCCAGCCGGTCATCGCATTGATCCGAAGGGTCAGCGCGGTCGCCGCCGCCACGACCCCCACGCTAGCCGTGCCTTGGACCCACATCAGGATCGCCCAACCGACGACCCCCACGATCAGCGCGCCGTTCAGCGCCGTGAGCCAGATGTCCATGACCGTGAAAATCCGCATCTCGCGGGCGAAGGTTTCGCGCGTCGTCTCGATCGCCTCTCTGGCGTAGTCGAGTTCGCGGTCGTGCTGCGCGAAGATCTTCACCGACTGGATGTTGGCGTAGCTGTCCACCACGCGCCCGGTGGTCATGGACCGCGCGTCGCTGGCGGCTTGTGACGCCGGACCGACGCGCGTAACCGTCCAGCGCACCAGCACCGCATAAGCCGCGAACCAGACCAGCAGCGGCAGTGCGAGGCGCGGGTCGGCATCCGCCAGCAGGATCGCCGCACCGATCAGATAGGCCAGCGCGAAGCTGAGCGCGTCGAAGACCTGGAACACGGCCTCGCCCGCCGCGGGCGGGGCCTGCATGATCCGGTTGGCGATGCGGCCCGCGAAATCGTTCTCGAACCAGCCCACGGACTGGCGCAGCACCTGCCGATGGGCGCGCCATCGAAAGAGCGTGCCGAAATTGGGCAGGATCGCGTTGTTGAGGATCAACACGTCCAGCGCCTGGATCGCCGGGCGCAGCAGCAGCAGGAACAGCGCCGCTGTGACCAGTTCCCACCCGTGCGCCGCCCAGACATCTGCGGGGTCGGTGCGCCCCAGCATGTCCACCAGCCGCCCCATGTACCAGATCAGCCCGACCTCGACCGCGGCCACGACGACCGACAGCACGCCTGCTACGACGAACACGCCCCGGAAGGGCCGCGCGTAGGCGCGCATGAACGGCCACAGCCGCCGGGGCGGCGCGTCGGTTTCGGGGTAGTCGACGTAAGGATCGACCAGTGTCTCGAAGAAGCGGAACATCGGGGCGGGGCCTTTGCGCGCGGGGCTTGTCCCGACACATAGCCCAGCTTTGCCGCGGACCCAACGGGCCGGGGGGCCTTGCGCGGTGCGCCGCCGCTCAGCCCCTGTTCACGGCGTCCAGCAGGGCCGCGCGGTCCAGCGCGAAGTCGGCGTCGATCCACAGCCGTTCCAGCCGCCGCAATTCCGCCCCCAGCGCCGGGCCGCGATGGGTGCGCATCAGGTCCGCCGCCTTGATCGGAAACACCGCCGCCGCCCCCTGCGCCAGCGCCGCCTCCAGCGCGCCGGGCGGCGCCGTGCCCGTCAGCGCGGCCCGCGCCAGCACGATGTCCCGCGCCGTGTCCGCCCCGTTCCGGAACGCCAGTTCCGCCGGACCGGCCAGCCCTTCGATCCCGTCGCGCAGGGTCGCCAGCCGTTTCGCCTCCGCCCGGCTCAGCCGCAGTGCCGCCGCCGCATCCGCCCCGCCCAGAACCGCGAGGCGCCGGATCGGGTCCGGCGCGGCCCCCGTCTCCATGGGCGCCCCGTGGTCACCCTCCAGCGCCACCAGAACCGGCAGCGCGCGCGCATCGGCACCGGGCAGCACGCGGCCCAGCACGCCCGCCTGC
>NZ_QDFI01000132.1 GCF_003254465.1 Meridianimarinicoccus zhengii | reverse complement strand
AGTGCTACAACTTCTTCAAGGCCGCCGGATACGGAACCGATTAAACGCGACACGCTCTAGAACATGCGATATCGAGAGGTCAGGTCCGGTTGCGTGAACGCGGATGAACGCGGCACGCCCTAGCCGCGCGACCTCAGCGCATCCCGGATCTCGGCCAGCAGTTCCTTCTCGGTCGGCTCCGCGGGGGCCGCGGTCTCCGGTTCCGCCGCGCCGAAGGCCGCGTCCTTGACCCGGTTGACCGCCTTGACCAGCAGGAAAACCGCCCAGGCGATGATGAGGAAATTGATGACCGCGGTGATGAAGTTCCCGTAGGCCAGCACCGCCGCATTGTCGCCCGCGCCAAGCGCGATACCCAGTCCCGAAAAATCGACCCCGCCGGTCAGCAGCCCGATGATCGGCGTGATGATGTCGCCCACCAGCGAATTGACGATGCCCGTGAAGGCGGCACCGATGATGATCCCCACGGCCATGTCCATGACATTGCCGCGCGCGATGAAGGTCTGAAATTCCTTGAGCATCCATGATCTCCGCAAAAGCACCCGTTGCGGATGCGCGGTCAGGATGCCGCCCGCGCGGGCTTGCGGCAAGCCCGCACGGGCGCGCCCGTCAATTATTCGGGCAGGTTCCCAGCGCCCGGCAGGTCGCCCCCGCCGCGCCGCCGATGAGAGCGCCGGTCAGCGGATCGCCCGCCACCACCTGCCCCGCGGCACCGCCCATGACGGCGCCGGTCGTGGTACGTTCCAGGTCGGTCTGCCCGCAGGCGGACAGCCCGGCCAGCAACGCAAGACTGCAGATCATTCTTCGTGCCATGCTTCATCCTTTCGCAAAGCTCAGTGCGGGGGATGACGCATGACCGGCGGGGTTTGTTCCACCACCCCATGCCTTTCCGTGGCGTCCACGGGCAGATGCCCGCCGATCGGCCGCCGCGCCCGGCGGACGCCCGCCGACAGGGGGGCGGCACGCTTGGCCCCGCCAGAACGCGAAACCGCCGCCCGGATCACTCCGGACGGCGGCAAGACGACAAGCCCTCGGCGCGGCTCAGGCCAGCGCGGCGCGGGCCTTGTCCACGATCGCGTTGAACGCGGCGGGTTCGTTGACGGCGAGATCGGCCAGAACCTTGCGGTCCACCTCGATCCCGGCCAGCGTCAGACCGTTGATGAACCGCGAATAGGTCATGGTCGCATCGACTTCACGCACACCGGCGTTGATCCGCTGGATCCACAGGGCGCGGAAATTGCGCTTGCGGGTCTTGCGGTCGCGGGTGGCGTACTGGTTCGCCTTGTCCACCGCCTGCGCGGCAACCTTGAACGTGTTCTTGCGCCGGCCATAGTAACCCTTGGCGGCGTCGGTGACTTTCTTGTGGCGGGCGTGGGTGACCGTGCCCCCTTTGGTGCGCGACATATCCGGGCCTCCTTAGCGGTGATAGGGCATGTAGGACTTGACGATCTTCTCGTCCGGCTTCGACAGGATCGTGGTCCCGCGTGCCGTCCGGATGAATTTCGTCGTCCGCTTGATCATGCCGTGGCGCTTGCCGGCCTGGCCAGCCACCACGCGGCCCGTGGCCGTCACCTTGAAGCGCTTCTTCGCGCTCGACTTGGTCTTCATCTTGGGCATTTCCGACTCCTTCTTTGGGCGGGTTACGCACGGCAAGGCATGCCTCTCGGCCTGCCGCGCGGGTCTTGAGCGCGCCGCTTAGCGCAAGCGGCGCGCCGGGGCAAGGGCCAAGCCCGTCAGACGGGCCCGATCACACTGGCTCGGCGGAAAAGATCAGCCGCTCCTCGCAGGGGGCGACGCGCAGGATGTTCGTGGTGCCCGACGTGTTGAACGGCACGCCCGCGGTGACGACGATGAAATCCTCCGGTCCCGCGATGTCCATGGCGCGCGCCACCCGTGCGGCGTTGACCACGGCCATCTTGAACCGCTCCACTTCCTCGGTCACGGCACAGTTCATGCCCCATGTCAGGCTCAGCCGCCGCGCCGTGTTGATGAACGGCGTCAGCGCGATGATCGGCACGGCGGGACGCTCGCGCGCGACCAGCGATGCGGTCGTGCCGGAATGGGTGAAGCAGCAGATCGCCTTGACCCCCGAAGCCTCGGCCAGTTCGCGGGTCGCGGCGACGATGCCGTCCGCGACGGTCGTGCGGACCACCTCGCGCGAGGATTCGATGATGTTGCGATAGTTCGGGTCGCGCTCGACCTCCACGGCCACGTTGTTCATCGTCGTGACCGCCTCGACCGGGAACGACCCGGCAGCCGATTCCGCCGACAGCATGACCGCGTCCGCGCCTTCGTAGATGGCGGTCGCCACGTCCGACACCTCGGCGCGGGTGGGCACCGGGCTTTCGATCATCGATTCCATCATCTGCGTCGCCACGATGACCGGCTTGGCCGCCTTGCGGCACTTGCGGATCAGCTGCTTCTGGATCGGCGGCACGTTCTGCACCGGCAGCTCCACACCCAGGTCGCCGCGCGCGACCATGATCCCGTCCGACGCTTCGAGGATCGAATCGAAGGCGGCCACGGCGGCGGGTTTCTCGATCTTGGACAGGATCGCCGCGCGGCCCTGCGCCAGTTCGCGCGCCTCGGTCACGTCAGCCACGCGCTGCACGAAGGACAGCGCCAGCCAGTCCACGCCCAGTTCGCACACGAATTCCAGATCTCGCCGGTCCTTTTCCGACAGGGCCGCCAGCGGCAGCACCACGTCGGGCACGTTCACGCCCTTGCGGTTGGAAATCTCGCCGCCCGCGACGACCTTGCAATCGGCGAAATCCGGGCCGCAGGCATCGACCTTCACGCGGATCTTGCCGTCGTTGACCAGCAGGGTCGCCCCCGGTTCCAGCGCCTCGAAGATCTCGGGATGGGGCAGGTTCACCCGCGTGGCGTCGCCCTCGGCGCTGTCGAGGTCGAACCGGAAGGACTGGCCCACCTTCAGCATCTCGGACCCGTTGGCGAACACGCCGCAGCGCAGCTTCGGCCCCTGCAGGTCGGCAAGGATCGCGATGGGCCGTCCGTATTCCTTTTCGATCTTTCGGATGATCGCGTGGCGCGCGGCGATCTCGCTGTGATCGCCATGGCTCATGTTCAGGCGGAACACGTCTGCCCCGGCCTCGAACAGCGCGCTGATCATCTCGTAATCATTCGATGCGGGCCCCAGCGTGGCCACGATCTTGATGTTGCGGTCGCGGTGCATGGGCACCTCCCCTTATGTTGACTGTCCCTGACGCGGGCTTGCCGCGGGGGGCGATAGCGGTAACACGGACTGCCCCGCTCTTGGCGCATTTTAGCCGTTCGGGCAAGCGCCCACACCCGGCGCGCCCATGTATCGCAGGGCGCTGTGACATCGGTTCGACAGGCGCTGGCCGATGCGCGGTCTTGTGGTGGCCGGGGCATGATCCCTATACCGGACCGGCACCGACAGGGGAGCTTGCACCATGGACGACCAGACCCGCCTCGAGCTTGAAGCCGCCGCCTTTCGCCGCCTGCGCGACCACCTGCGCGACCGGACCGACGTGCAGAACATCGACATGATGAACCTCACGGGCTTCTGCCGCAACTGTCTCAGCCGCTGGTACCACGAGGCCGCTGCGGAACGCGGCGTCGACATGGACAAGGACGCGGCGCGCGAAGCCGTCTACGGGATGCCCTATGCGGAATGGAAGGCGGCGTATCAGCGTGAGGCGAGCGCGGACCAGCAGGCCGCGTTCGACACCGCCCCCAAGGCGCACTGAACCGCGCCGCCCGGATCATACGGGAGTCATACGCGAGTCATACGAAAGTCATACGCCGGTCCGACGCGAACCCGGCGCACCCGCCTGCGCCCTTGGCACCGCCCGGCAGAGCCGCTAACACCCCCTGACACATCCGGGAATGCCGCCCATGAAACGCCAGAACGCCGCCGAACTCGACTGGTTCGCAACCGCCCGGACCCTGTCCGAAGCCCTGCCCTATCTCCAGCGTTTCAACGGCGCGACCATCGTCATCAAGCTGGGCGGCCACGCCATGGGCAGCGACGAGGCCATGCGCAGCTTCGCCCGCGACATCGCCCTGATGAGCCAGGTTGGGGTCAACCCCGTGGTGGTGCACGGGGGGGGGCCGGCCATCAACGACATGCTCGGGCGGCTGAACATCACGTCGGAATTCGTGAACGGCAAACGCGTCACCGACGCCGCGACCATGGACGTGGTGGAAATGGTGCTGGCGGGCCTTATAAACAAGCGTATCGTGGCCGCGATCAACGCCGAGGGCGGGCGCGCCGTGGGCCTGTCGGGCAAGGACGGCAACCTGATGCTGTGCCGCCAGACCGATCCGGCGCTGGGGTTCGTGGGCACGCCCGACCGGATGGACACGAGCGTTCTGCGCGCACTGTTCGGGGCGCGGATGATCCCGGTCATCGCACCGCTGGGCGTGGACGAGAACGGCCAGAGCTACAACGTGAACGGCGACACGGCGGCGGGCGCCATCGCGGGCGCGCTGAAGGCGCGGCGGCTGCTGCTGCTGACCGACGTGGATGGCGTCAGGAACGCCGCGGGCGAAGTCCTGACCGAACTGACAGCCGCCCAGATCCGCGACCTGACCGCCGAAGGCGTGATCGCGGGCGGCATGATCCCCAAGACGGAAACCGCGCTCGCCGCGCTGCGGGCCGGGGTGCGGGCGGCCGTGATCCTCGACGGGCGAGCGCCCAATGCCTGCCTGCTGGAACTGTTCACCGACCACGGGGCCGGGTCGCTGATCCGCTCCGCCTGAAGGAGCCGCCGATGCCCCGACGCCTGATCCTGATGCGTCACGCGAAATCCGACTGGACCGATGGCGACGCGACGGATCATGCCCGCGTACTCAACCCGCGCGGGCGGGCGGCCTGCGACGTGATCGGCCCGTGGCTGGCGAAGCACGGCTACGTGCCCGACGAGGTGCTATGTTCGGACGCTGCGCGCACGCGGGAAACCTGGGCACGCATCGCGCCGTTTCTGCCCGATGCCCCGGCCCCGACCCTGCGGCCGGATCTCTACCTCGCCGAACCCGGCCGGATGCTGGGCGCTTTGCAGGGGGCGTCGGGCGCGGTGGTGGCGATGATCGGCCACAATCCCGGCATCGGCTCGCTGGCATCCGGCCTGCTGGCCGACCGGCCCGGCCATGCGGATTTCGCCCGCTACCCGACGCTGGCCACGCTGGTCGCCGATTTCGACGTGGACGACTGGGCGGACATCGTGCCCTTCACGGGCCGCGCCGTCGATTTCGTGGTGCCGCGCGACCTGACGGACTGACTTAGGCTAGAGCGTGTCGCGTTTAATCGGTTCCGTATCCGGCGGCCTTGAAGAAGTTGTAGCACTC
>NZ_QDFI01000131.1 GCF_003254465.1 Meridianimarinicoccus zhengii | reverse complement strand
ATGGGCTTCGTCTTCCTCGTCTCCGCCCTCGACTGGCTCAGATGAATGCAGACACGGCCTAGAGCAAACGAATTTTTGAGGGCGGAGGTGGAGCCCGACAAGTTGAACTCGCCGATGCCTCTCATTCTGATCATATTGCTCGGAAAAAGTGCATTCACGCTGCGTCGCGGGTGTACGAAGTGACAATGCCGCCAAGCTGGCGATTGCGGCGGATCGGGCCGTCGCGGACGGGCCGGAAATCGACGTGCAGCACGTTGTTCCCGATGTCCCGTCCACGATGTGGGCGCTCGGTGTTGTAATGGCGCACCCAGGTTCGCAGGATGTAATCGAGCTGCGATCGACTGAAGCAGACGAAGAAATCCAGACATTCGCGCTTGATGGTGCCGATGAACGATTCCGCGAAGGCATTGGCGTCGGGCGCCCTGTGCGGGATCTGGATGACCCGAGCGCGCTGCGATGCCCAGACGGTGTCGAAGCTGGCGCTGAACTTGGTGTCGGCGTCGCGGATCAGGAAATCTGGCGTGATCCCTTGTTCAGCGCACCACATCAAGGTGTTGCGGGCCTGCTGGGTCACCCACGCCGAATCCGGAGCATAGGTCGGAGCGCTGCAGTAGACGCGGCGGCTGCCAAGATGGATGAACATCAGCACATAGGCCGTCCTTGGCCCGCGGAGCGTAAAGACGGTCTTGGTGAAGAAATCGCAGGCGATCATGGTGTCCATATGCGCCCGGATGAACGTGGTCCACGGCAGAGCGGGCTTCTTCTTGCGTCGCTCAGGGCTCGGGTGGATGCCCGCCTCGTTCAGGATGCGCTTCACCGAGTTGGCGCCGGCGTAGAGACCCAGCTTTTTCAGTTCCCCCGCGATGCGCTTGTAGCCCCAAAGGAGGTTTTCGGACCCGATGCGGATGACGACGTCGCGCAGTTCCTGGGTCAGGCGCGGCCGTCCTACCGCCTTGAAAGGGGTCCCGACACGCATCTGAGCGAGCCAGCGCTTGTAGGTGGCAGGCTTGGCCACCTCCATGAGCCCCTCGATCTCGTGCCCGCATTCAGCCCCGATGCGAATGAGTTCGGCTTTCTCGGCGGGCGACAGGATAATCCTTTGCGTCGGGATACGGGCCCGCAAGATCATGATCTGGGCCTTCAGCAGCCTCATTTGTGCGTTGTGGCGCGGCATGAAGAACTGGTTCAGGAAGACCAGAAGGAGGGATAGTGTTGATTTCATCTTGCCGGGCTCCACCACAGCGCTTAAAAAAATGCCGCCATGTCAACGTGATGGGCCTTGCTTACATTTTGGCACCCCTCTCAGGGAAGGTCAAAAACGCCGAAGCCGGCAGATGACCGTCATCAAACCTGGGCTGGGGGTGTTCCAAGGCCTCTGTCTTGTCCATGCATTCAATCTTGACGCTGCGGGCGTGTTTCGCTGCCAGTCGCGATTGAACCAAATGACGATTCGAACCATCAGTCGCATCAATTAAAACAATGCCTTAGAGGGTGGAGAAGGTTCGATTCCGGTCCCTCTCCCTCCGCTGGATACCAACCCGGTCGAAAATCAGATCAGACCGATCACCCTGACAAGGAAGAATGCGTTATTTGCAGGGAATGAAATCGGCGCCGAGAACTGGGCCATGCTCGCCTCGCTCGTTGCCACCTGCAAGATGTCCGGCGTGAACCCGGTCGACTATCTCGCCGCCACCCTCCGCGCGATCCTCGACGGCCACCCGCAAAATCGCATCAAAGACCTGATGCCGTGGTGCTATGCGAAGCCGTCAAGCCTCGCCGCATAGGGAAACGCCGTAGCGCTTACAAATCAACAGGTGTTGAGGAACGCGCACGACAGGAGGTGTTTGAGAGGACCTACTGCGCGCGCCACCATGCGGCGGTGCGGGCGAGGCCCTCTGCCAGCGGCAGGCGCGGCGACCAGTCGAGTGTCCGCCGCGCAAGTCCGACGTCAAGCACATTCCGTTTAACGTCCACGACGCGCCCGGCCTCGTATGCGACTGGCACGGGCGCACCCAGCGCCGTCTCTATCTCTGCAAGCATCTGCCTTAGCGATACGGCCTGCCCTGACCCGATGTTCACAGTCGCCGGCGGCGCCTCGGCCACCAGCGCCGCGACGAAGGCAAGGGCCACGTCGTGGACATGGATGAAATCCCGCTCGACCGTCCCGTCGCCCCAGATTGGCATGGTCGTCCCCGATATCGCATGCTGCATGGCTGCGGCGACGAAGCCCTGGTTGCGCAACGCGCGTTGTCCCTCGCCGAACGGGTTGGATACCCGAAGTGCAACAGTCCACATGGGCCGCATGGCGCCGATCAGCCGGAGATAGTGCTCGATCGCAAGCTTCGATGCGCCATAGGCGTTGCGGGGACTGGTGGGCGCGTTCTCTGTCAACGGCTCCGCGGAGTCGTTGCCATAGACCGTGCCGCCGGACGAGGCGAAGACGAAGCGGCGCACACCCTGGTCATTGCAAATCTCCGCGGCCTTCACCGATACTTGGACATGTGCCCCGACTTCGGCCGCCAGATCGAAGTTCGCGGTGTTGGGCAGGCTGGAATTGGCGAGGAACACGACGCTGTCGCATCCCGCTGCGGCCGTGGCAAAGAGCGCTGGGTCTGATACGCTGCCCGTAACCCAAGGTACATTGGCAAGGTCCCCGTCGGGCGCGACGAGATCCATGCCGACCGGCTGGGCACCGGCGTCTTTCACCGCCCGCACCACGTGCCGTCCGATGAAGCCGCCTCCGCCCACGACGAGTACCCTTGCGCCATTCAATGTCCTGGCCATACGGCGGGCTCCTTTTACTGACGGCTCTCCCGTGCCCCCAAGGGGTAGCCCGCTCGCAGTGTACAGACAACCAGCAACCTCTTCGCGCCGCGGAAGGGCCGCAACAGCGTTTGCCCACGCGCAAGCGCCCTGCCGCGATGCGTGAACTGCCTCCGTCCCGCGCAACAGGTACAGCGGCAGTATTGCCGTCAATGGGCCCACGGCAATCGCCAAGATAGCGATTGGGCGCGCGTCATAGTGGTGGTAACAGATCTTCCACAACTGGTGGAGATGGACGATGCAGGATGACTTCGATTTCTCAATGCACCCTGCATTCTCGGACATTTGGGAGCGGGTCCAGCCCTTTACCATGATTTCCCCTGAGAGGGGATTTGCCGTCCATCAGGCTGTCCATGCGATCCTCGACAACGGTATCGGCGGGAGCTTCGTCGAATGTGGCGTTTGGCGCGGCGGCGCAGCGATGATCATGGCGTTGACGCTGCTAGACCGCGGCGCGCATCGCGAGATCATCCTGTTCGACACGTTCGAGGGAATGACCGAACCCGGCGAAAACGATCTCGACATGCATGGCGCCGACGCGGCTGCATTGATGGCCGGCATCAACGGTGAAACGGTCGCTACCCTCGTTCGGGCCGCGGCATCGCTGGAGGATGTGCGCGTGGCCCTCGCATCGACCGGATACGACATGGGGCTCGTCCGTTTCGTGAAGGGGGACGTGCGCCAGACGCTGGCAAAGACCAGCACGGGACGGATCGCGCTTTTGCGGCTGGACACAGATTTCTACGACAGCACGCTTTCGGAATTCACGCATCTCTGGCCGCGCCTCGCCGAGAAGGGTGTTTTCATCGTGGACGATTACGGCCACTGGCAGGGTGCCAGGAAGGCATACGAAGATTATTTTGCGGACCCGACGCACGGGCATATGCCGCCGCTCTTGTGGCGCACGGATTACACGGGCTACGCTGGCGTCAAGATGCAAGCGCGCGAGGCTCATGGGATAGCGCGCTACGACTACACCCCGCCGGGCTTCGACACCCCGGACCTCTCCGTACATTTCCCGCACGCGATCGCACAGAATCCACAGGAGGTAAACTGGCCTTATCTGCGCGCGCAGGTGCCGCATCTGTGGCGCTCCGATCTGCGCGACGACAAACCCTGGCGGACCGGAAACGCCTCGATGGAGGAGGCCGCCTGCCTCTACACTCTGGCGCGGCAGTTCGAAGGAAAGCGCGGGCTGGAGATCGGCACGCATTTCGGCTGGACGGCCGCGCATCTTGCAAGGGCAGGATTGAAGGTCGACTGCATCGACCCGGAACTGAACCATGCGCTTCGCATAGAACAGGTGCGGTCCGTTCTGGATGCCGTGTCAGACCCCGGAAGCTACCGTCTCTGGGGTGGATTTTCGCCCGACATGGTCCCCGAGGCGCGCGCAAGTGGGGATGCGCCATGGAGCTTCGCGTTCATCGACGGAAACCACGATAGCGACGGACCACGGCAAGACGCGCTCGCCGTCATTCCCCATCTCGACCAATCGGCCCTCGTGGTGTTCCATGACCTGACATCGCCCTTCGTGGAACGGGGCCTCTACGCATTCCGTCAGGCGGGGTTCAGCACGCGCCTGTTCAACACGATGCAGGTGCTGGGAGTTGCTTGGCGCGGCAAGGTCGCGGTGCCGCGCCACATCCCGGATCCGAACGTACCGCCATATCTGCCGATGCATCTCGACAAGTATGACCGTTCGGTTTGACAGCGGGCTGGGCGGGCAGTACCGCTGCCGGCGCGGATCTCAACGCTTGCGAAGGATCAGCACGTCCTGAAAATCCGGTAACTGCTTGTGTGTTTCCGCGATCTCGAAGTAGCGGCCCCAATGCTTTCGGATATAGGCATAGGTGTAGAACACGTTGCTCGAATAGGAGCGCGCGCCATGCCAGCGGAACACGGATTTTCCATCCGGCAGCGGCGCGCCGTCCGGCAGCTTCGCAAAGTCCGGATGTGCCGCCATGGCATCATGGATGGGCCAACCGGGCCGCATGTCGTTCCATGTGTTTTCCGTGTGCACGGTGATCCATGCTATGCCACCCGGCCGCAATACCCGCCGCAATTCCATCAGCCACGTCGTTTCGAACGCCTCGATATGGGTGAAGACCGAGAACGCGGTCACGAGATCGAGACTGTTGTCCGCCAAGGGCAGGCTCGGGATCGAATGGTTCTGGAAGATGATCAGGCTTTCGGGCAGATACTTCGTGACCCAGACCACATGCGCGGCGTTGATGTCGCAGCCATAGGTGCGAACCTCCGGATGCTGATAGGCCATGTGACGGATGACACGCCCGCTGGAACAGCCGAGATCGAGATAATCGTTCAGGGTGACGCCAAGCCTGTCGCAGGCCGCGCGCAGATTGCGCACGTCGCGCAGCCCGCTTGCCCAGTAGCTGAAGTGATGCGGGCCGTAATAGCCTTCGCGGTCCTCAGTTAGCGGCAGCGGGCCGGTGTCTCTCTGAACAGCCGCATCGAAATCGACATGAAAGGTTTCGGCGGACCAGTCAGTATGTGCATCGGTCGCGCGATAGTCTGCGGCCGGTCCGAGAACGTCGAAATCATGGTCTTTGTGCGAATTCAGCGAGATAAAATCTTCCCAAACGCCTTCCATACTGTCGTTCTCCCGCTCTTTTTCTGGCCACAGTTCTCTTAAACCTGCTAGACCCCTAGGCCGTGTCTGCATTCATCTGAGCCAGTCGAGGGCGGAGACGAGGAAGACGAAGCCCAT
>NZ_QDFI01000130.1 GCF_003254465.1 Meridianimarinicoccus zhengii | reverse complement strand
ATGATGTGCAGAGGTTCGAACGTCAAGGATACACCTTCGGGTGTTTCAACTTGAGAGTTTGATCCTGGCTCAGAACGAACGCTGGCGGCAGGCCTAACACATGCAAGTCGAGCGAGGACTTCGGTCCTAGCGGCGGACGGGTTAGTAACGCGTGGGAACGTGCCCTTCTCTACGGAATAGTCCCGGGAAACTGGGTTTAATACCGTATACGCCCCCTCAATCAAATGTCACATTTGATTGGTTTATCCGATCATACCAAATGCCTGTGGCATTTGATGGGGGGGAAAGATTTATCGGAGAAGGATCGGCCCGCGTTGGATTAGGTAGTTGGTGGGGTAATGGCCTACCAAGCCTACGATCCATAGCTGGTTTGAGAGGATGATCAGCAACACTGGGACTGAGACACGGCCCAGACTCCTACGGGAGGCAGCAGTGGGGAATCTTCGGCAATGGGCGCAAGCCTGACCGAGCCATGCCGCGTGAGCGATGAAGGCCTTAGGGTTGTAAAGCTCTTTCGCCAGGGATGATAATGACAGTACCTGGTAAAGAAACCCCGGCTAACTCCGTGCCAGCAGCCGCGGTAATACGGAGGGGGTTAGCGTTGTTCGGAATTACTGGGCGTAAAGCGCGCGTAGGCGGATCAGAAAGTTGGGGGTGAAATCCCGGGGCTCAACCCCGGAACTGCCTCCAAAACTCCTGGTCTTGAGTTCGAGAGAGGTGAGTGGAACTCCGAGTGTAGAGGTGAAATTCGTAGATATTCGGAAGAACACCAGTGGCGAAGGCGGCTCACTGGCTCGATACTGACGCTGAGGTGCGAAAGTGTGGGGAGCAAACAGGATTAGATACCCTGGTAGTCCACACCGTAAACGATGAATGCCAGACGTCGGGCAGCATGCTGTTCGGTGTCACACCTAACGGATTAAGCATTCCGCCTGGGGAGTACGGTCGCAAGATTAAAACTCAAAGGAATTGACGGGGGCCCGCACAAGCGGTGGAGCATGTGGTTTAATTCGAAGCAACGCGCAGAACCTTACCAACCCTTGACATGTGGATCGCGGGGCCAGAGATGGCTCTTTCAGTTCGGCTGGATCCAGCACAGGTGCTGCATGGCTGTCGTCAGCTCGTGTCGTGAGATGTTCGGTTAAGTCCGGCAACGAGCGCAACCCACACCCCTGGTTGCCAGCAGGTCAAGCTGGGCACTTTAGGGGAACTGCCCGTGATAAGCGGGAGGAAGGTGTGGATGACGTCAAGTCCTCATGGCCCTTACGGGTTGGGCTACACACGTGCTACAATGGCAGTGACAATGGGTTAATCCCAAAAAGCTGTCTCAGTTCGGATTGTCGTCTGCAACTCGACGGCATGAAGTCGGAATCGCTAGTAATCGCGTAACAGCATGACGCGGTGAATACGTTCCCGGGCCTTGTACACACCGCCCGTCACACCATGGGAGTTGGTTCTACCTGACGGCCGTGCGCTAACCTTCGGGGGGCAGCGGACCACGGTAGGATCAGCGACTGGGGTGAAGTCGTAACAAGGTAGCCGTAGGGGAACCTGCGGCTGGATCACCTCCTTTCTAAGGATGTTTCTAGCCATCCTTGTGATGCCAACGCGCTCAAGCAGCAAAGCGGTAGCGCAAGGATCATGAAACACTTAGCAGTCACGGTCCTTCTCACGAAGGCACGGCCAATCGGCCGGAAGTGACATATACGGCCAGGCCGTCCTCATATCTCTTCAGTCAGTTGCAGACCTACCGGTCTGGATCTTGGGTCGGTAGCTCAGGTGGTTAGAGCGCACGCCTGATAAGCGTGAGGTCGGAGGTTCAAGTCCTCCTCGACCCACCATGATTATCACGGATGCGCCCGCCAGCGGCGTCGGGTGCAACCTTACGGGGCCTTAGCTCAGCTGGGAGAGCGCCTGATTTGCATTCAGGAGGTCAGGAGTTCGATCCTCCTAGGCTCCACCATCAAACGTCGATCGCGCAGCGATCCGGGACTCCAGTGGAGCACCGGAAGGTGTTTGATGCTCGAGGCGCAAGCCGAAAGCCGGTCAATTCACTTCGGATACTCACATCGTCACCACCGATTAGATCGGAAAGCATGGCATCATGCTTTCCCGTCCAATCGGACACGCGGGCCTTCCGGCCTTGCGGTTTGACATCGTTCAGAGAGAGAAACATCAGAGCTACGGGCTTTCCGCGTGAGGAAAGCCGGCAGGGCCTTCGGGCACTGCGACGTAGTTTTGTTCCAAGTCAAGTACACTAACCAACATGGCATCCGTCACGAACCAGGACGGATGTCGGGAAAAGTACGACTTTTGATCTCAAGCCCCCGATCATACAAAAGGCGGGGGCCAGGAAGGTGCGGTGCCGTTTTGTGGCGCTGTCCGCGGGCTGGGCGCAATCGCGCTCAAGTAGCCCTCCGGGCGGTAGCGCAAGATGGCATGTCTTGCTTCTTCTGGATCAAATCAAGCGCGAAAAGGGCGTTTGGTGGATGCCTTGGCAGCAAGAGGCGATGAAGGACGTGATAACCTGCGATAAGCCAGGGGGAGCCGGTAATAGGCTTTGATCCCTGGATCTCCGAATGGGGCAACCCACCTGATACTTTGTTATTGTCGCTTCGCGACGGACACTCCGTGCCGACCCTTGGTCGGTTTGGGGCTTCGGCGTGAAGTCGTCGATAATAGGGTAAACCAGGTACTTTTACCCTGAATACATAGGGGTATTAGAGCAAACCCGGGGAACTGAAACATCTAAGTACCCGGAGGAAAGGAAATCAATTGATACTCCCCTAGTAGCGGCGAGCGAACGGGGACCAGCCGAGCAGTGATCGTGAGCAGAACCGTCTGGAAAGTCGGGCGATATGGGTGACAGCCCCGTATGCGAAGCGAGATCTGACGTATTAAGTAGGGCGGGACACGTGAAATCCTGTCTGAAGATCGGGGGACCACCCTCGAAGGCTAAGTACTCCTTGCTGACCGATAGCGAACCAGTACCGTGAGGGAAAGGTGAAAAGCACCCCGACGAGGGGAGTGAAACAGTACCTGAAACCGGACGCCTACAAGCAGTCGGAGGGGGCATGACCCCTGACGGCGTACCTTTTGTATAATGGGTCATCGACTTGGTCTATCCAGCAAGCTTAAGCCGTTAGGTGTAGGCGCAGCGAAAGCGAGTCTGAAATGGGCGATGAGTTGGATGGATCAGACCCGAAACCGAGTGATCTAGGCATGACCAGGATGAAGGTTGGGTAACACCAACTGGAGGTCCGAACCCACACCTGTTGAAAAAGGTCGGGATGAGTTGTGCCTAGGGGTGAAAGGCCAATCAAACTCGGAGATAGCTGGTTCTCCGCGAAATCTATTTAGGTAGAGCGTCATCCGAATACCCCGGGGGGTAGAGCACTGGATGGGTAATGGGGCCCCACAGGCTTACTGATCCTAACCAAACTCCGAATACCCGGGAGTACTAGATGGCAGACACACGGCGGGTGCTAACGCCCGTCGTGGAGAGGGAAACAACCCTGACCTCCAGCTAAGGCCCCCAATTCACGGCTAAGTGGGAAAGCAGGTGGGACGACCAAAACAACCAGGAGGTTGGCTTAGAAGCAGCCATCCTTTAAAGATAGCGTAACAGCTCACTGGTCTAATCAAGTTGTCCTGCGGCGAAGATGTAACGGGGCTCAAGCCGTGAGCCGAAGCTGAGGATGCCGTAAGGCATGGTAGCGGAGCGTGGTGTGACATAGTCGCTATCTGTTCTGTCGCAAAACCAACGAGCAAGGAGGCAACTCCGCGCTCAAGTAGCGAAGCGATAGCGCAGATAATGACTTTACTGTGAAGCCGGGGCGTGAGCCATCCGGTGGAGTGATCACCAGTGAGAATGATGACATGAGTAGCGACAAACAGGGTGAGAGACCCTGTCGCCGAAAGTCCAAGGGTTCCTGCTTAAAGCTAATCTGAGCAGGGTAAGCCGGCCCCTAAGTCGAGGCAGAGATGCGTAGACGATGGGAACGGGGTTAATATTCCCCGGCCAGGAGGATGTGACGGATCGAAGACGTTGTTCGCCCTTATCGGATTGGGCGGGCAGCCAATCGGTTCCTGGAAATAGCCCTCCATCAGACCGTACCCGAAACCGACACAGGTGGACTGGTAGAGAATACCAAGGCGCTTGAGAGAACCACGTTTAAGGAACTCGGCAAAATACCTCCGTAAGTTCGCGAGAAGGAGGCCCGGTTCGTGGGCAACCATGGGCCGGGGGCACAAACCAGGGGGTGGCGACTGTTTACTAAAAACACAGGTCTCTGCGAAGTCGCAAGACGACGTATAGGGACTGACGCCTGCCCGGTGCCGGAAGGTTAAAAGGAGGGGTGAGAGCTCCGAATTGAAGCCCCGGTAAACGGCGGCCGTAACTATAACGGTCCTAAGGTAGCGAAATTCCTTGTCGGGTAAGTTCCGACCTGCACGAATGGCGTAACGACTTCCCCGCTGTCTCGAACGTGGACTCAGCGAAATTGAATTGCCTGTCAAGATGCAGGCTTCCCGCGGTTAGACGGAAAGACCCCGTGCACCTTTACTACAGCTTCACACTGGCATCAGGCCAAGCATGTGCAGGATAGGTGGTAGGCTTTGAAACCGGGACGCCAGTTCCGGCGGAGCCTCCCTTGAGATACCACCCTTGCTTTGCTTGATGTCTAACCGCGGTCCGTTATCCGGATCCGGGACCCTGTGTGGCGGGTAGTTTGACTGGGGCGGTCGCCTCCTAAAGCGTAACGGAGGCGCGCGAAGGTTGGCTCAGAGCGGTCGGAAATCGCTCGTTGAGTGCAATGGCAGAAGCCAGCCTGACTGCGAGACTGACAAGTCGAGCAGAGTCGAAAGACGGCCATAGTGATCCGGTGGTCCCGAGTGGAAGGGCCATCGCTCAACGGATAAAAGGTACGCCGGGGATAACAGGCTGATGGTGCCCAAGAGTCCATATCGACGGCACCGTTTGGCACCTCGATGTCGGCTCATCTCATCCTGGGGCTGGAGCAGGTCCCAAGGGTACGGCTGTTCGCCGTTTAAAGAGGTACGTGAGCTGGGTTTAGAACGTCGTGAGACAGTTCGGTCCCTATCTGCCGTGGGTGTAGGATACTTGAGAGGAGTTGCCCCTAGTACGAGAGGACCGGGGTGAACGATCCACTGGTGGACCTGTTGTGGCGCCAGCCGCAGTGCAGGGTAGCTATGATCGGAAAGGATAACCGCTGAAGGCATCTAAGCGGGAAGCCCCCCTCAAAACAAGGTATCCCCGAGGACCGTGGTAGACCACCACGTCGATAGGCCGGAGATGTAAGCGCGGCAACGCGTTCAGTTGACCGGTACTAATGGTCCGACAGGCTTGATTTGATCCAGTAGAAGCCAGACATGGCTTCCGATCGAAAGCCGTACCCCAACAGTGTACAGACTTGGAACAGCCCTCACGGGCATGGATGCTTTCCCGGTTTGGTGATCATAGCGCAAGTGAAACACCCGATCCCATCCCGAACTCGGAAGTTAAGCACTGTCGCGCCAATGGTACTGCGTCTCAAGACGTGGGAGAGTAGGTCATCGCCAAACCTGAAAAGCACCCATCCTCTCTCTCTACGATGAAACAGAACAACCAGCGCGGGGTGGAGCAGCCCGGTAGCTCGTCAGGCTCATAACCTGAAGGCCGCAGGTTCAAATCCTGCCCCCGCAACCA
>NZ_QDFI01000013.1 GCF_003254465.1 Meridianimarinicoccus zhengii | reverse complement strand
CCCGCAACCGCCCGGCCCGCGCGTGGCCTTCGTGCTGGACGCGGCCGCACCCGGCCCGCTGCCGGACTGGATCGGCGGGCAGGCGTCAGAGACCGCGCCGGGCCGGCTGGTCCTCGTGGGCGGCGGCACGATCGTGACGGACACCGGCGCCGCACAGGACAGCGCGCTCCTTGCCTATGTGCGACTGGATGCGCCCGACGCTGCCGACGCGACGACACTGGCGCGGATCGCCCTGCGCGCCCGGCGCGACGGAGCGGTGATCGTGCTGGTGTCGGGTGATCCCGCGCTCTGGGACCGTCTCGGCGCATGGCTGGGCGGACCGGCCCGCGATCTCGTGCCCGTCACGGCGGCCAGCCTGCTGGACTGACCCTCGGTCCCTCAGCCGTTCCCGCCCCGGAACCGCGCGGCATCGGCGGCGGCGCGGCGGATCGCAAGCGACTTGTTGACGGTTTCCTGCCATTCGGCCTGCGGGTCGCTGTCATGCACGACCCCGCCGCCCGCCTGGATGTAGAGCTTGCCGTCCTGCACCACCGCCGTGCGCAGCGCGATGCACATGTCCATGTCGCCATTGGCCGCGAAATAGCCCACGCCGCCGCCATAGACGCCGCGCTTTTCCGGCTCCAGTTCGTCGATGATCTGCATGGCGCGGACCTTGGGCGCGCCGCTGACCGTGCCCGCGGGCAGACCCGCCAGCAGCGCCGACAGTGCGTCGTGATCCTCGGACAGCTCGCCCACCACGTTGGACACGATGTGCATGACGTGGCTGTAGCGTTCGATGACGAACTGTTCCGTGGGCCGCACCGTACCGATCCGGCTGACGCGGCCCGTGTCGTTGCGCCCGAGATCAAGCAACATCAGATGTTCCGCGCGTTCCTTGGGATCGGCGAGAAGGTCGGCCTCCAGCGCGCGGTCCTCGTCGGGTGTGGCACCGCGGGGCCGCGTGCCCGCGATGGGGCGGATCGTGACCTCGCGGCCGAACACCCGCACGAGGATCTCCGGCGAGGCCCCAACCACCTGGAAGCCGCCGAAATTGAAGAAGAACATGAAGGGCGACGGGTTCGTGCGCCGCAGGCTGCGATAGAGCGAAAACGGCGGCAGGGCGAAGGGCTGCGTCCAGCGCTGGGACGGGACCACCTGGAAGATGTCGCCCGAGGCGATGTAGTCCTTGGCCCGCCGCACGGCATCCAGATAGGCGTCGTGGGTGAAGTTCGACACCGGCTCCGCCTCGGGCCCAGGATCGCCCAACTCGCGGCTGTCCGCGGTGGGCTGGCGTTCGAGATCGCGCACCGCGTCCATCACCCGCTCCGCCGCCTGCGCATAGGCCGCGCGGGCCGACAGCCCGTCCGCGACCCACATGGGCGCGACCACCGTCACCTCGCCCTTCACGCCGTCGAGCACGGCGACGACCGACGGGCGCATCAGCACCGCGTCGGGCAGGCCGAGCGGGTCGGGGTTCACGTCCGGCAGGTGTTCGACCAGCCGGATCATGTCGTAGCCGAGATACCCGAACAGCCCCGCGGCGGCGGCGGGCAGGTCGTCGGGCATGTCGATGCGGCTTTCGGCGATCAGCGCGCGCAGGCTGTCGAGCGGGGCGGCGTCTTCGGGCTGGAACGCGTCGCGGTCATAGCGCGCCTGCCGGTTCAGCGCGGCCTGCGTGCCGCGGCACTGCCACACGAGATCGGGTTTCATCCCGATGATGGAATAGCGCCCCCGCACCTCGCCGCCCGTCACCGATTCCAGCATGAACGTGTCGGGGCGGGCGGCACCCAGCTTCAGCATCAGCGACACAGGCGTATCAAGGTCGGCGGCCAGCCGGGTGTAGACCACCTGGTTGCGCCCGGCCTCGAACCCCGTGGCGACCCGGGCGAAGGGCGTGAGCATCATGGGATATTCGCGTGGACCGCGTTCACCGCGGCCTGGTTGACGGAAATGCCGGCCTCGGACTGGATGGCGGCCGCGATCACGGACAGCACCTGCCCGGCCATCGCCTCGGCGGCCTGCCCGCTGATCGTCTGCCGCAGCGACTGGGTTTCCCGTGACTGCGGGTCCGGCGGCGTGATCTCTTCGAGCCGCATCAGGACCACGCCCGCGTCGTCGCCCAGCACCCGCGCCGCGCCACGATCCATGTCGAACGCGGCTTCGATCGCGGTCGGGGGGAGGTCGCCGGGCGCGCCCCGCCGGGACACGGTCGTGGTGGCCGTGTCCTCGAACCCGAGGTCCGCAAAGGACGTGCCCTCCGACAGCGCCGTTGCCATGTCCTCCGCCTGCTCCATGAGCGATGCGCGCAGGGCCGCCGTGCGCGTGGCGGCGGCGACGGCGTCGCGGATATCGTCCAGCGGCGGCACACGTGCCGGTACGGTCTCGTCAAGCCGCAGCGCGAACAGCGTACCGTCCTCCGCCTGCATGATCTCCGGGAAGTCGTCGTCCTGCAACCGTTCGGCGGCGATGTTCACGGCATCATAGGACGCGATGTCGGCATCGGCATCGCCCGGTCCCCGCCAGTCCATCCGACCCAGTTCGAGATCGGTTTCCGCGGCGAGATCCTCGAGCGTCGCGCCCCCCGCCAGCAGATCCTCGAGCGGTTCGATCCGGTCGGCCAGCGCGGCTTCGGCCCAGTCGCGCGCGAGATCGTCGCGCAATTCCGCGCGCGCTTCGTCGAAGCTGACCTGCCGCGCGTTCAGGATCGCGTTGACCCGAAACAGCGCGGGCCCCACGGGCGAGGGCAGCGGCCCGACGACGCCGGTGTCGTCCAACGCGAAAACCGCATCGCCCGCATCGTCCAGATCGCCCTGCGTGACGAAGCCAAGATCGACGTCGCGCAACTCCAGCCCGCGTTCGGTCACCAGCGTGTCGAAATCCATCTCGCCCGCGTCGATCGCGTCCATGGCGGCCTGCGCCGCCGCTTCGTCCGGGAAGCCCAGCCGTTCGACCATGCGCCGAGCGGGTATGTCGTACTCGTCGCTTCGCGCGTCATAGGCGGCGCGCAACTCGTCCTCCGGGATCTCGATCCCGTCGGCCATCATGCCGGGCGTGAGCCATGCATAGGTGATCGCCTTGTAGCCGGGTTCGGTGAATTCCGCGCTGTTGGCGTCGTAATACGCCGCGATCTCGGCATCGGTCGGGTCGGGCAGGGGCGCGTCGAGCGCGTCCTCTCCCAGCCGGACGTGGCGCAGGGTGCGGGCCTCGCCCAGATAAGTGATGATGGCGTCGGCATAGGCGGGCAGGGGCTGCACGCCGCCGCCCGCCGCCACCTGCAGCAGGTTCGATGCAAGTTCGGCCCGGATCTGGCTTTCGAACTCCGACACGCTCAGCCCCGCGCGGTCCAGCGCGAAGCTGTAGGCTTCCCGGTCGAACTGCCCGTCGATGCCCTGGAAGCCGGGGATCTGCCGGATCTGTTCCGCGACGCGGGCGTCGCCCACGCTGATGCCCGCCATGCGCGCCGCCTCTTCCAGCGCGGCGCCGGACAGAAGGTTCTGCAATACGGCGGTATCCACGCCCTGCGCCTGCGCCTCGGCCATGGTCATCGGGTTGCCTTCGGGGCCGGCGCGCGCGGCAAGTTCCCGCTGCAGCGCCCGGCCATAGGTGTTGAGCGACACCTGCGTTTCGCCCACGCTGGCCACGCTGCGCACGGTGCCGCCGAAATTGCCGGTGCCGAAACCGGCAAGCCCCACGATCAGCAGCGCCAGCAGCACCCAGACCACGGCATTGCCGATCTTGCTCTTCGCCGATTTCGCCGCGGGCTTGTCCCCGGTCTTCGCCATGTCGCTTGCCTTCCTGTATTCGTCGCCGCAGGTGTCCCGTCCGTTCGGGTTCAGGTCCCGCGATAGGGTTCCACGTATTGCAGCGCCATGTCCCAGGGGAAGAAGATCCAGGTGTCCTGGCTGACTTCCGTGATGAACGTGTCCACCTGCGGACGGCCCATGGGCTTGGCATAGATCGTTGCGACATGGGCCTTGGGCATGGTCGCACGCACCACTTCGAGCGTGCGGCCCGTGTCCACCAGGTCATCCACGATCAGCACGCCGGTGCCGTCGCCCACGATGTCCATGTCCGGGGACTTGATGATCTTCGGCGCGCTCTGCGTCTGATGATTGTAGCTCTTCACCGAGATCGTATCGACGGTCCGGATGTCGAGTTCCCGCGCCACGATCATCGCCGGGGCCATGCCGCCGCGGGTGATCGCGACGACGGCACGCCAGCCGGTGCCCTCGGGACCGTGCCCCTGCAACCGCCACGCCAGCGCGCGCGCATCGCGGTGCAACTGGTCCCAGCTGACGTGAAATCCCTTCTCGTGCGGCAGCCTGTCGGTCATGCGTCCATCCTCCCGGTCCGCGTGTAGGTCAGCTCTTGGCGATGTCGGGCGCATCGACTGCCTTCATGCCCACGACGTGGTAGCCCGCGTCCACGTGCAGGTTCTCGCCCGTGGTCCCCGACCCGAGATCGGACAGCAGGTAGACCGCGGCCTTGCCGACCTCTTCCTGCGTGACGTTGCGGCGCAGGGGCGAGTTGTATTCGTTCCATTTCATGATGTAGCGGAAATCGCCGATACCGCTGGCGGCCAGCGTCTTGATCGGTCCGGCGGAGATCGCGTTGACCCGCACGCCGTCTTTTCCCAGGTCCTCCGCCAGGTATTTCACCGACGCCTCCAGCGCGGCCTTGGCTACGCCCATCATGTTGTAATGCGGCATGACCTTTTCCGCGCCGTAATAGGTCAGCGTAAGACACGATCCGCCCTCGGTCATCAGGGCCGACGCGCGCTGGCAGACGGCCGTGAAGGAATAGACGGAGATGTCCATGGAATGGCGGAAGTTTTCCGCGGTGGTGTCCACATACCGCCCGCGCAGCTGCGTCTTGTCGGAATAGGCGATCGCGTGGACCACGAAATCGAGCCGCCCCCACGTGTCGCGCAGCGTGTCGAACACCCGGTCGAGCGACGCCGCATCGGACACGTCGCATTCGATCAGAAGGTCCGATCCAAGCTGCGCCGCGAGAGGCTCCACCCGTTTCTTCAGCGGGCCGCCCTGGTAGGAAAACGCAAGCTCCGCCCCATGCTCCGCGCAGGCCTTGGCGATGCCCCACGCGATGGATTTGTCATTGGCCAAACCCATGATGAGGCCGCGTTTCCCTGACATGAGCATAGTTGACATTCCGTGATCTCCGCGCACCATGGTTTGAGGTCGTGTAGGCGAATGCCCGCCGGGCATCAAGAGACGGCGCCGGACCGTTCGGCCCCCTTCGAAGGGGTTCAGCCAGCGCTGTCCCCGCAAGCCACGTTGGCTTGTGGAGTGGGGCGGCGGGCGGGCGCGCAGTGTTGGCCTGTGGGGGGTGTATGGCGGAACGAGACGGTATTTTCGCGGGCGACGACCCGTTCGCCATTGCGCGCGCCTGGGTTGCCGAAGCTGCGGATCATGAACCCAACGATCCGGATGCCGCCGCGCTTGCGACGGTGGACGATGACGGGTTGCCCAACGTTCGGATCGTCCTGATGCGCGGGATCGAGGATGACGGCTTCGTTTTCTATACCAACTACCAAAGCGCCAAGGGCCGGGAACTGGACGGGGCGGGCAAGGCGGCCTTTGCGATGCACTGGAAATCGCTGCGCCGCCAGTTGCGCGTGCGCGGAACGGTGTCGCGGCTGGATGCCGCGCGGTCCGATGCCTATTTCCGGTCGCGCGCGCTGCAAAGTCGCATCGGGGCCTGGGCGTCCGAGCAGTCGCAGCCGCTCGCGGACCGCGCGACGCTCATGGCGCGCGTGGCGAAACTGTCCCTTCGGCTCGGGCTCGATCCGGACCGGCCGCCCCATTGGGGCGGCTACCGGATCACACCGGTCGAGATCGAGTTCTGGGCCGACGGAGCCTTTCGCCTGCACGACCGCTTCCGCTGGACCCGCAGCGCGCCGGATGCGCCATGGTCCGTCGCAAGGCTGAACCCGTGACAGGGGTGCGCGGTCTCGCACCCAGTCGGCGCGTTGTCAACTTGACCGGACAGGTTTGCGTGTTTAGCGTCCAAGGTCGATTTGCACCTGCGTTGCGCAACCTGGGATTGACGGCTTCGGTACGATCCCGGCGCGCGGATGTCGGTCACGTGCCATTTTTGCGCCTGGGAAAGATTTGGTTTTGACACATTCATCCGATCCCCCCGATGACGACATCCCGGAAATTCTGACCGGACAGGTGAAGTGGTTCGATCCCGCCAAGGGCTTCGGGTTCGTCGTGGCCGATACCGGCGGCGCCGATATCCTGTTGCATGCCAATGTGCTGCGCAGCTTCGGGCAAAGCTCGGTTGCCGACGGCTCGGTGGTCGAACTGGCGGTCACGGAAACCCAGCGCGGTCGGCAGGCGGTGGAGGTCCTGCGCGTGGAACCGCCGCGGGCCGAACCCGTCGGGGATGATTATTTCGGGCAGGATGTGGACCTGTCCACCGCCGGCCCGCTGGAACCGGCGCGGGTGAAATGGTTCGACAAGGCCAAGGGCTTCGGTTTCGCCAATGCCTTCGGACGGCCCGGCGACATCTTCGTGCATGTGGAGGTGCTCCGCCGGTCGGGTCTTGCCGACCTGCAACCGGGGGAGGCGATCTGTGTGCGTGCCGCCGAGGGTCGGCGCGGGCTGATGGCGCTGCGGGTCTATGCCTGGGACCACGCGCTGGACCACGACCTCGACGAGCCGTTGTGAGCCTGCAGATGCGCGATACCGGATGGCTGCTCCGCCTGCGCGCGACGCTTGCCTTGGCTCTGGTGGTGCTGTTCCTGCCCGCTGCGGCCTTGGCGCGATGCGCGCCGGACGCGGTCGACCTGCGCGGCGACTGGGGGCAGGCGCGCTTCGCGGTGGAACTGGCCGATACGCCGCGCGAACGCTCCCGCGGCCTGATGCACCGGGAATCGCTGCCGCGCGGTGCAGGCATGCTCTTTGTCTACGACCGGCCGCAATCCGTGTCCTTCTGGATGCGCAACACGCTCATCCCGCTGGACATCATCTTCCTCGATGGGACCGGTACCGTGGCGCGGGTGCATGAAAACGCCGTGCCGCTGGATGAAACCTCGATCCCGGGCGGGAGCGACATCCAGTTCGTGCTCGAGATCAACGGCGGTCTGGCCGCGCAGTTCGGCATCGCGCCGGGGACCGAGTTGCGCCATCCCGCCATTGGCGACGACGCGGCGTGGCCCTGCAAATGATTGCCCCTTCCCTTGGCGCGCCGGTGCCGCTAGGAACCGCCCAGTCGGGGCGTGGCGCAGCCTGGTAGCGCGACGGTTTTGGGTACCGTAGGTCGTAGGTTCGAATCCTATCGCCCCGACCATCCGGGCAGGCAGGCCTCTTGAAGGGGGCCGCGATTCCTGCAAGAACCGGATGGCCCCAACGGGCCCGAGTGGCGGAATGGTAGACGCAGGGGATTCAAAATCCCCCGCCGCAAGGCGTGTCGGTTCGAGTCCGACCTCGGGTACCATGGGAATTCCTGCAGGCAGATGATCGGAGCATGCGTGCGCTTCCCCGCGGCTATGACCGCGCGACCGCGACCGTTTCACGGCCACGGTCCCGGATCATCTCCGGGGCAAGGCAGCAAGTCGGGGCGTGGTGCCGCCTTGTCCTGGCAGCAGGATCAGAGAAGCGCTTCGAAAAGCGCGGTGGTGTTTTCGACCGTCATGTCCACGGGATTGCCCCCGACGCTGGGGTCGCGCAGTGCCGCCGCGGTCAGCGATGCGATATCCGGGCTGTGCACGCCAAGCTCTGTGAGGGTCCGCGGGATGCCAAGCTGGTCATTCAGGTCGTCCACGAAGCGGCAGAACCCGTCGAATCCGCCCGCGATCCCGAGGTAGGCCGCCGCCATATCGAAGCGGTCGGCGATGGCGGGACGGTTGAACTGCAGCACGGCGGGCATGCACACCGCATTTGTCGTGCCGTGGTGGGTGTGGTGCACGGCCCCGATCGGGTGGCTGAGCGCGTGGATCGCCCCCAGACCTTTCTGGAACGCGGTGGCCCCCATCGCCGCCGCCGACATCATCTGCGCGCGCGCCTCGATATCCGAGCCGTCGGCGTAAGCGCGGGGCAGATAGTCCTTAACCAGCCGCATCCCTTCGAGCGCGATCCCCTGGCTCATCGGGTGGTAATGGGGCGAGGAATACGCCTCCACGCAGTGGGCGAAGGCATCGAGGCCGGTGCCAGCCGTGATAGCTGGCGGCATGCCCACGGTCAGTTCCGGGTCGCAGATGACCTGCGCGGGCAACATCTTCGGGTGGAAGATGATCTTCTTCTCGCCCGCCTGTTCGTTGGTAATCACACCCGCGCGCCCCACCTCGGATCCCGTTCCCGCCGTTGTCGGCACCGCGACGATGGGCAGGATGCCCGCAGGGTCGGCGCGGGTCCACCAGTCGCCGATATCCTCGAAATCCCACAGAGGGCGCGTTTGCCCGGCCATGAACGCCAGCGTCTTGCCCAGGTCCAGCCCCGACCCGCCACCGAAAGCCACGACTCCGTCGAACCCGCCTTCACGGATCACGCGCAGTCCTTCGGTCACGTTGCGGTCGGACGGGTTGGCATCCACGTCGCTGAAGATCGCGCGGCCCAGCCCGGCTTCGTCCAGCAGGTCGAGCGCCGCGGCGGTGATCGGCAGGCCCGCCAGCCCCCGGTCGGTGACGAGCAGGGGCCGGGTCATGCCCGCGGCGCGACAGGCGTTGGCCAGTTCCGAAATGCGGCCCGCGCCGAAGCGCACCGCGGTGGGGTAGGACCAGTTGGCAACCAGGGACATCGGGTCACGCCTTCTTGAGATGGTAGGATTTGGGCCGGGTCAGCGCGTGGTAGCCCAGAACCGACAGGCCCGTGCCGCGCCCCGTGTCCTTGCAGCCCGTCCAGCACAGCGCGGGGTCGAGGTAATCGCAGCGGTTCATGAACACGGTGCCGGTGCGCAGCCGCGCGCCGATCGACTCTGCCGCGCCCGCGTCGCGGGTGAAGATCGCGGCGGTCAGGCCGAACTGGCAGTCGTTCATCAGCGCGATCGCTTCGTCGTCGTCCTTCACCGGCATGATGCCGACCACGGGACCGAAGCTTTCGTCGCGCATCACGGCCATGTCGTGGGTCACGCCGGTCAGGACCTGAGGTGTCAGATACGCTCCGCCATCGTCCGTTGCGAAGGTCTCTACATGGGCCGTGGCGCCCGCGGCCACCGCGTCCGCGATCTGGTCACGCACGACATGTGCGAAGCGCACATGGGCCATCGGCCCGAGCGTGATTTCAGGGTCCAGCGGATTGCCCAGCACCATGCCCCGCGCCACCGCGACCGCCTTTTCCACGAAGGCGTCGTAGAGGCTTTCGTGGACATAGATCCGTTCGATCCCGCAACAACACTGGCCGGAATTGAACAGGGCCCCGTCCATCAGTCCCGCCACTGCCGCGTCAAGATCGGCATCGGCGCGGACATAGCCCGGATCCTTGCCGCCCAGTTCCGTGGCGACGGCCGTGAAGGTGCCCGCCGCGGCCTGCTCGATCTTGCGCCCGCCGCCCACGGACCCGGTGAAGTTCACCACGTCGAAGGCCCGGTCCGCGATCAGCGCGCTGGTGGTGTCGTGGTCGAGCACCACGTTTTGGAACACGTCCTCCGGCACGCCCGCGGCATGGAACGCTTCGGCCAGATGTTCGCCCACCAGCAGGGTCTGCGTCGCGTGTTTTAGCAGCACCGTGTTGCCCGCGATCAGCGCGGGCGCCAGCGTGTTGATGGCCGTCATGTAGGGATAGTTCCACGGTGCCACGATCAGCACGACCCCGGCGGGTTCGCGCGCGATCTGGCGCAGGAAGGCATCGCTGTCCTCGATCACCATGGGGGCGAGCGCATCGGCCGCGATGTCGGCCATGTAGTCGGCGCGTTCCTTGAACCCGCCATATTCGCCACCATAGCGGATGGGGCGGCCCATCTGGTGGGCGAGTTCCGTGGCCATGCGGTCGGTCTGGGTCCCGATGATCTCCACTGCCTTGCGCACGAGCGCCACGCGCTCGGCCAGCGGGCGGGCGGCCCATGCGGGCTGCGCCGCGCGGGCGCGGGCGGCGGCGCGGGCCGTGTCGGGGTCCAGAACGGGGCGGCTGGCATAGACCGCGCCGTCGATGGGCGAGATGCAGTCGAGCGTCTTCACGGGGGTATCCTTCGGGATTGGCCGCGTGGGGGCGGCGTGTCGTGGTCGTTCAGGCTTTTTCGAAGCCGCGCGCGATTTCCCAGTCGGTCACGGCGCGGTCGAATTCCTCCTGCTCCCATTCGGCGCAGCGGGTGTAATGGTCAACCACCCCGTCGCCGAAGGCTTCGCGCAGCATGGCCGAGTTGCGCAGCGTTTCGGTTGCGGCGCGCAGGGTGCGAGGGATCTCACCCGCGTCGCTGTCATAGACGTCGCCGCGCACCGGGGCGGGCATGTCCTGCCCGTCCTCGATCCCTTTCAGCGCTGCGGCAAGCATCGCCGCCTGCGCGAGATAAGGGTTCAGGTCCGACCCGCCGATCCGGCATTCGATGCGTACGCCCTTGGTCCCTTCGCCGCAGAGCCGGAAGGCGGCGGTGCGGTTGTCCACCGACCACGCCGTGCGTGTCGGCGCGAAGGTGCCCTTGGCGAAGCGTTTGTAGCTGTTCACGTAAGGCGCAAGGAAGAAGGTGTAATCCGGCGCATAGGCGATCAGCCCCGCCAGCGCCGATTGCATCAGCGGCGACATGCCATGGGGGGCCGAGCCGTCGAAGAAGGCGTTGGCACCGTCCGTCCACAGCGACATGTGCACATGGCTGGAACTGCCGACCCTGTTCGGTGCGAGCTTGGGCAGGAAACTGGCGGACCGGCCGTGCTGCCACGCGATCTCCTTCACGGCCGTCTTGGCGATGGTGTGGTGATCGGCACAGGCGAGCGCATCGGCGTAACGGATGTTCAGCTCTTCCTGCCCGGCCTCTGCCTCGCCCTTGGTGCCCTCCACCGGGATGCCTGCGGCCACGAGGTGATTGCGCAGGGGGCGCATGATCGCCTCTTCCTTGGTGGTGGCGAAGATGTGATAATCCTCGTTATACTTCCCCCAGGGGGCGAGGTCTCGGTAGCCGGTGGCGCGCAACTCATCCAGCGACTTCTCGAAGATGAAGAACTCCAGCTCCGTCGCCATCATCGGCGTCAGGCCCATGGCCGCTGCTCGCGCCACCTGCGCCTTCAGCATGGCGCGCGGATCGTGGGGCACGGGCGCGTGGGTGTGGTGGTCGATCACGTCGCACAGCACCATCGCCGTGCCCTCCAGCCACGGCACCGGGCGCAGCGTCGTCAGGTCGGGGATCATGGTGTAGTCACCGTACCCCTGCGCCCAGCTTGTCGCCGCATAGCCGTCGGGCGTCGCCATCTCGAGATCCGTCGCCAGCAGGTAGTTGCAACAATGGGTTTCGGCGTGGCCGTGTTCAACGAAATTGGCGGCATGGAACCGCTTGCCCATCAGCCGGCCTTGCATGTCGGTGAAGCACACCAGAACGGTGTCGATCGTGCCGTCGGCCACGGCGGTCTTGAGGTCGTCGAAGCTGAGCGGGGCGGACATGGGTCACCTCGTGTCGGACGGAAAAGGGACCGGCCCCGGCATGCACCGGGACCGGCAAGCAGGATCAGCCGTTGGTGTAGGGCGGGCCCGCCTGGTTGATCGTCGCGTTGTAGTCGCGGAAGATCTGCACGATTTTCGCATGCACTTCGCCTTCCTCGGCGATCTCGGTCCAGAACTCCTTCGCGGCGTTTTCGACCTCGGCCCATTCCTCGGCCGGGACCGTGCGCAGCGCCAGCTTGTCGCCCTGCGCGCGCAGCCGCGCCTCGCCGCCCCAGTACCACTGGTTGCGATAAGTGTGCCCGGCCTCGATCCCGGCCATCACGAGCTGCTTGAGGTGGTCGGGCAGTTCCGCCCAGCGTTCCTGGTTGACGAAGAACGACCCGATCCACGCGCCCGAGATGTTGTTGGTCAGGAAGTAGTCGGTCACGTCCGCCCAGCCGACGGTGTAATCCTCTGTGATGCCGGACCAGGCCATCCCGTCCAGCTCGCCCGTCTGCACCGCGACCTCGGCGTCTTCATAGGGGATGTTCACAGGCACCACGCCGAAGCGCGACAGGAACCGGCCCGCCGTCGGGAAGGTGTAAAGCCGCAGCCCCGCCAGATCCTCGATGGAGGTGATTTCCTTCGTGGTGTTGAAATTGCATGGGTCCTGACCCGCTGCCGACAGCCACGTCACGCCGACCTTGGCGTATTCCTCGCGCCAGATGTCGGCCAGCCCGTACTGGTTGAACAGCACCGGCACGTCGAGGATATGCTTGGTGGCGAAGGGGAAATAGCCCCCGAACACCCGCAGCGGGGTGGGCGAGGCCATGCTGTCGTCGTCCGAATGGACCCCGTCGATCGTCCCGCGCTGGAGCGCCTGGAACAGCTCGCCCGTCGGCACGATCTGGTCAGCGTAGAACAGGTCGATCTGCATCTCGCCGTTCGACGCGGCGTTGATGTAGTCGATGATCGGCTTGGTGACCTGTTCGCCAAGTGCTGCACCGGCATAGGTCTGGAACCGCCAGCGGATCGGTTCCTGCGCCGTGACGATGGACGGGGCCGCCAGCGGCACCGCCAGCGCGCCCGCGCCGGTGGCCGTGAGAAACTTTCTGCGTGTCGTCATCTTCATCTCCTGTCGGGTTGCGGTGGTTGTCTGCCCCCGTTCGCCGGGGGTCGTGGTATCAGTTTCCATAGACGTATCCGGGCAGCCAAAGCGCGATCTGCGGGAAGACCATGACCAGCACCAGCGCCAATACCATGACCAGCACGAAAGGCGTGATCGAGCCATAGATGTCGCGCAGCGTGATCTCTGGCGGGGCCATGGCGCGCATCAGGAACAGGTTATACCCGAAGGGTGGCGTCATGTAGGCGATCTGGCAGGTGATCGTGTAGAGGATGCCATACCAGATCAGGTCGAACCCCAGCGCACCCACCAGCGGCACATACAAGGGGGCGACGATCACCAGCATCGCCGTGTCGTCCAGAAACGTGCCCATCAGGATGAAGGACAGCTGCATCAGGATGAGGATCATCCACGGGTTCAGCCCCAGCCGTTCGGTGAACAGCGTGTCGATGGCCTTGACCGCGCCCAGCCCGTCGAAGACCGCGCCGAAGGCCAGTGCCGCAAGGATGATCCACATGAACATGCAGGTGATGCCCAAGGTCTGGCGCACGCTCGTTTCGAACACCGTCCATGTCATGCGCCCTTTGGCCACGGCGGCAAGGAAGGCGGCGATGGCGCCGATGGCCGAGCTTTCGACAAGGCTGGTCCAGCCGTTCACGAAGGGCACCATCATGGTGGCGAAGATGCCCACCGGCAGAAGCCCCGCGCGCAGCAGGCGCAGTTTTTCGGCCCGGCCAACATCGCGTTCGGCGGCGGGCAGGACGGGGCCGAGCACCGGGTTCATGCGGCAGCGGATCACGATATAGATGATGAACAGCGTCGCCATCATCAGGCCGGGCACCACGCCCGCCAGCCACAACTGCCCCACGGGCTGGCGCGCGATCATGGCGTACAGCACCAGAACGACCGAAGGCGGCACGAGGATGCCGAGCGACGATCCCGCCTGGATCACACCTGTCACCATCCGCTTGTCGTAGCCGCGTTTCAGAAGCTCCGGCAGCGCGATGGTCGCGCCGATGGCCATGCCCGCGACCGACAGCCCGTTCATGGCCGACACCAGCACCATCAGCCCGATCGTGCCCACCGCCAGACCGCCGCGCAGCCCCCCCATCCAGACATGGAACATGCGGTAAAGGTCGTCGGCGATGCGCGACTCGCTCAGGATGTAGCCCATGAAGATGAACATCGGCAGGGTCAGCAGCGGATACCAGCGCATCACCTTGATCGCCGCCGAGAACCCGATGTCGTATCCGCCCCGGTCGCCCCACAGCAGCACTGCCGCGATCACCGCGACGAAGCCGATGGCGCCGAACACCCGCTGGCCGGTCAGCAGCATCAGCATCATGGTCGAGAACATCAGCGCCGCGATCAGTTCATAGGACATCACGCGGTCTCACCCTTCAGACGCAGGATGTCCTTGGCCAGTTCCGACAGCGCCTGCAGCAGCATCAGCACGATGGCCGCGACCATGATGGACTTGATCGGCCACATGTAGGGCCGCCACGGGGATGAGGAGCGCTCGCCGCCATACATGAACGAATACTGAAGGCTCTCGATCCCGCCCCACAGAAGGATGCCGAGATACGCGATCAGGATCAGCACCGTGATCGCGTCCACCTGCGCCTTTCGCCGCGCGGACCATTCGCCATAAAGCAGATCCATGCGCACGTGCGATCCCATCTGCATGGAGTAGGGGCCGCCCAGCATGAAATAGGCGACCATGGCGAACTGCGCCATCTCCAGTGTCCAGAGCGCCGGGGTGAAGAAGGCCTTGGACATGGTGGACCACAGAAGGATCCCCATGATGACGAAGATGCCGAACATCACCACACGCCCGACGCGGTTGTTGAACCCGTCCACCACCCGCACGAAGCCACGCAGCGCCCCGGTCACGATCCACCCCCGGCGTCGATCCCCAGATCGACCAGCCCCGCCCGCAAGACCCGCGTCAGCCGGGGCAGGGCGGCGGCGATCCCTTCCGGCGTGTCGATCAGGTCGTTACGCAATTCGATCATCACGTTCACCCATCCCCGTGCCGTCGCGTGCCGGTCTATCGTGTGCAGCACGCCGTCCGCCGGACCGTAAGGCTGATTGAGCGCCGATTGCCAGCCCGTTTCCGACGCCCGCTCCAGCATCGCGCGCGCCAGCCGGTCGTCCTGCCCATGCAGCAGGCCAAGCTGCACGGATCGCGGCGTGCCGCGATAGACGGGCGTGAAGCTGTGCACCGTCACCAGCACCGGGGCAGGCGTGCGCGCGGCCAGCCGGTCGCAGGCCGCCGCGACGGCCGCGTGGAACGGGTCGTAGACCTGTGCCACCCGCGTCGCGCGCCCTGCGGCGGACAGGTCCGCATTTCCGGGCACCTCGAACACCTCGCTTTGGGCCGGAATCGCGTCCGGCGCGTCGGGCGGGCGGTTGCAGTCCAGCACCAGCCGGGACAGGCGCGCCGCCACGAGCGGGGCGGCAAAGGCCTCCGACAGTCCGCGGGCCAGCGCAAGGGCACCGATATCCCAGGCCGCGTGGGACCGCGCCGCGGCCTCGGTCAGTCCAAGATCGCCAAGTGCTGCCGGGATCGTGCAACTGGCATGTTCGCAGACCAGCACCATGCCGCCCGCACCGCCGCGGTCGATCGTTTCGACGGGCCGTCCGAAATCCTGCGTGCCGGGGATGTCGTTGTGCATGTGTAGAGATCACTACATCGCATCGATTTCTGTCAAGAAATTTTCGTAGACGCCATTTCGCCGTGGACATAGTTTGCGGCGACTGCATTCGGAAAAGGCATTTGCGTGAGCATCAAGGGAGAGACGGTCAAGGCGCTCATGCAGGATCAGATGCCCCGTCTGACCCTGTCAGAGCGGCATCTGGCCAGCGTTCTGATGCAGGATTACCCCATTGCGGGCCTGCAATCCATCACGGAACTGGCCGCGGCGGCGCAGGTGTCCACGCCGACCGTGGTGCGGATGGCTCGCAAGCTGGGATTCGACGGGTTCACCGCGCTGCAGGAAGCCCTGCGCGCCGAGATCTCCGCCCAGATCAAGAAGCCGATGTCCAAGCTCGACGACATCCCGCCGGAGGACGAGGCGGCGCACAAGCTCTATCGCTTCGCGGCGGCGGTTTTCCGCAACCTGCACGGGACGCTTGCACGGATCGAGCAGGCGGATTTCGACCGGGTGGCCGAGATGCTGGCCGATACGGACCGGGCGATCTTCATCGAGGGCGGACGGATCACCCGGTCGAACGCCGACTACCTGTTCAACCATCTCCAGATCATCCGCCCCGGTGTCACGGCCATGGGCCGGTCGCCGGGGGTGTGGCCCCAATACCTGCTCGACATGAACACGGCCTCGGTGCTCGTGCTGTTCGACATCCGGCGGTATGAAAGCGATCTCTTGAAACTGGCGCGGCTGGCACGCGACCGCGGCTGCACCATCGTGCTGTTCACGGACCAGTGGGGGTCGCCCATCGGTCAGATGGCCGATGTCAGCTTCCACGGCATGGTGGAGGCGCCGTCGAGCTGGGACAGCACCATTTCGCTGATGCTGGTCATCGAAAGCCTGATCGCCGAGGTCCAGACCCGCCGCGGCGATGCGGGCCGGACGCGGATCGAGGAGCTTGAATCGATGTTCAGCGCCACCCGCATGTTCCGCGATTTCAATTGACCGCCCGCGCGCCGCGGCTTGATCCCGGGCGGGCGCAGGGATAGCTACCGCGCCAAGGTTGTATACTGGGGGATACCGACATGGCCGTGCAGACAGACCGGGTGGAGCGCGCGGGACTGGCCGTCGCAACAAGCCTGTGCGATTTCATCGAGAACCGCGCGTTGCCCGGGACAGGCATCGCGGCGCGCGCGTTCTGGGACGGGTTCGCGGCGCTGGTGCGCGACTTCGGGCCGCGCAACGCCGAGCTTCTGGCCATCCGCGACGACCTTCAGTCGAAGATCGACGACTGGCACAAGCGGCACCGCAACCAGCCCCATGACCACGAGGCCTACAAGGCGTTCCTGTACGAAATCGGGTACCTGCGGCCCGAAGGCGATGCATTCGAAATCGACACCGCGAACGTGGACCCGGAGATCGCCACCGTGCCGGGGCCGCAGCTTGTCGTGCCGATCACCAATGCGCGCTATGCGCTGAATGCGGCGAATGCCCGCTGGGGAAGCCTTTACGACGGGCTCTACGGCACCGATGCCATGGGCAGCGTACCGCCCGCCGGGGGTTATGACCGGGGCCGCGGCGCGCGCGTCGTGGCACGCGTGCGTGTCTTCCTCGACGAGGCGTTCCCGCTGAAGGGCACGAGCCACGCGGATGCGCGGCGCTATCACGTTCATGACGGCGCGCTTCTGGTGGACGACATGCCGCTGGCCGACCCGGACAAGTTCATCGGCTACCGGGGCCATCCGCGTGCGCCCGACGCGGTGCTCCTGCGCAACAACAACCTGCATGTGGAACTGGTGTTCGACCGCACCCACCCGATCGGCAGCCGCGACCAGTGCGGGCTGGCCGATGTGCGGCTGGAAAGCGCGATTTCCGCGATCATGGATTGCGAGGACAGCGTCGCCTGCGTCGATGCCGCGGACAAGGTGGCTGCCTATGCCAACTGGCTCGGCCTGATGAAGGGCGACCTGACGGCGGAGGTGCAGAAGGGCGGCAAGACGATCACCCGCGCACTGAACCCGGACCGGGACTACACCGCGCCGGGCGGTGGCAGCGTGTCGGTCAAGGGCCGCGCGCTGATGCTGGTGCGCAACGTGGGCCACCTGATGCGCAACCCCGCGATCCTGCTGCCCGACGGCACCGAGGTCTTCGAAGGTCTGATGGACGCGATGGTCACGGCGCTGATCGCGAAGCACGACCTGGCCAAGACGGAAGGGCCGCGCAACTCGGTCGCGGGGTCCGTCTATGTCGTGAAGCCCAAGATGCACGGCCCGGACGAGGTCGCCTTTGCCGGTAACGTGTTCGCCCATGTTGAACGGGTGCTCGGCCTGCCCGAATGCACCGTCAAGCTGGGTATCATGGACGAGGAACGGCGAACGAGCGTCAACCTCAAGGAATGCATCCGCGCGGCGCGGCATCGGGTATGCTTCATCAATACCGGCTTCCTCGACCGGACGGGTGACGAGATCCACACCTCGATGGAGGCGGGGCCGTTTTCGCGCAAGGATTTCATCAAGCGCAAGGGCTGGATCACCGCCTACGAGAATCGCAACGTCGATATCGGTCTGGAATGCGGCCTGTCGGGCCGCGCGCAGATCGGCAAGGGCATGTGGGCCATGCCGGACAAGATGGCCGCGATGATCGAGAGCAAGATCGAACATCCCAAGGCGGGGGCGAACTGCGCCTGGGTGCCCAGCCCCACGGCGGCGACGCTGCATGCGCTGCATTATCACAGGGTCGACGTGTTCGCCGTGCAGAAGGCACTGCGCGCGGGCGGACGGCGCGCCCATGTGGACGGGCTGCTGGACATCCCCACGGCGAGCTTCCGCAAATGGACCGGGGACCAGATCCGCCGCGAGGTCGAGAACAACGCGCAGGGCATCCTCGGCTACGTGGTGCGCTGGATCGACGCCGGGGTCGGCTGTTCCAAGGTGCCGGACATCAACGACGTGGGGCTTATGGAGGACCGCGCGACCTGCCGCATCTCGGCCCAGCATATCGCCAACTGGCTGCATCACGGCGTGGTCGGCCGGGACGAGGTCATGGCGATCATGCAGAAGATGGCCGAGGTGGTGGATCGCCAGAACGCGGGCGACCCGGCTTATGTGCCCATGGCGCCCGGCTTCGACGGTGTGGCCTTCAAGGCCGCTTGCGATCTCGTGTTCGAAGGCGCGGCCCAGCCGTCGGGCTATACCGAACCGGTGCTGCACGCGCGGCGCATCGAACGCAAGGCGCAACTGGCCTGAGGGGGAGGCGCCGGGTCAAGCCCGGCGCGGCAGGTCGCGGGCCGGAGCCGGTCGCGCGAAACCGGCGCCAAGGGCGCGCGCGGCGCCGGCCCGCCATGCCCGTCGACGCGCAGGGGTGCGCGGGGCCTGACCCGGCAACTTACCATTCGAACCACAGCGCGGTGCGCAAGCCCACCTCGTCCGTGCCGTGGAAACCCCAGATCAGGCCGGTTTCCAGCGAAAGCCCGCCGATCAGCCGCGTGACGACCCCGGGCGCGAGCTTCGCATAGGTAGGGGCGTCCGGATAATCGCCGCCCTGGACCTGGAGGATGTAGGTCCAGCGCCCTTCAGGCTTGAACCCCAGTGTCGCATCGAGCTTGCGCACCACGCCCCCGCTATCCTGCCGCCAGTCCACCGACGCGGCGAGGCTTGCCCATCCCGGCAGGAAAGGGCCGTCGAAACCGGCGCCCCAGGCCGCGCCCGCGCGCAGCACCGGCTCCTCCACCCGCTCCTCCAGCCCGTAGTACAGCCCCGGCTTCTCGTAGCGCCGCGCGCCCACGCCGAGGCTGAGTGCGAACCGGTGCCGGGCGTCGAGCGGTCCGACCGCCACGCGGGCGAAGGCGACGCCGGTCCAGCCCGAAATCTGCGGCCAGTCGTAAATGTCCTGCGGGCTGTCGGCCGAGGGATACCCCATCTGCGACGCCATCTGACCGCCGACCCATTTCCCGCCGCCCGGATCGTCCGCCCCGAAATCGATCCCGAAGGTCAGCCGCGGCGTGACCCCGATCTCGGCATAGAGCGTGCGGTAGCCGGTGAAATCGGGGCTCGGATCCTGTTCGATGCCGTCTGGGCCAAGGGCGTCGCGGGTGGTGACGGCCTCGAAACCGGCGGCGATGAAACCGCTGCCGGGACTGCGCGGCCAGGCCGACCCCTGCGCCGCGGCGGCGGCCGAAATCGCCATCCAGATCGCCAGCAGCCAGATCCGCATTCCACCTCCTGCAGCGGGAAGCCTGCGCGCGGCGGCGTTAAGGAACGGTTAAGTCTGTGTCGCCGCGGGCGGCGGTGCTTGACCGGAACAGGCGCGGCGCGCAGGTTCGCACGAGGAGGAGCCACGATGCAGATCACAGCCAATCCCGCGCACCAGACGGTGCTGACCACCTTCGACGTCACGCCCGGAACATGCCAGGACCTGATGGACGAATTGCAGGCGGCCTATGCCGATTTCATCCGCCTCCAGCCGGGATTCGTCGGGGCGGCGCTGCATGTGAACGACGCGCAGACGCGGATCGCCAACTACAGCCAGTGGCAGCGGCGCGAGGATTTCCAGGCGATGCTGCGCAGCGACGAGATGCGGGACCGCAACCGGCGCATCAACGCGCTGTGCCGGAGTTTCGAGCCGGTGATGATCGACGTGATGGCGGTGTTCGCACCGCCCGCGTGAGCGCCCGCGCCCGCGCCGGGGGCGCGGAACCACTTTGCGCGCCTGCGGCGCACGCGATGCTTGCCCCCGCATCCGCGGGAGCGGGCCTCCAGCGGGGATATTTCTGGACAGAAGAATGGGGACGTGTCAGCCGCCGGTGTGGCTCATGTGGCGGGACATCTGGCCATCGGCGCGCTGGCGCGTATAGTCGAAATCGTGCCCCTTGGGCTTGCGCGCGATGGCGGCACGTATCGCCGCCGTCAAGGGGGCGTCGTCGTCCGGGTGCGCGCGCAGCGGCGCGCGCAGGTCGGCCAAGTCCTCCTGCCCGAGGCACATGAAGAGTTCGCCCGTGCAGGTCAGCCGCACGCGGTTGCAGCTTTCGCAGAAATTGTGGGTCAGCGGCGTGATGAAGCCGATCTTCTGACCCGTGTCTTCCAACCGGACATACCGCGCCGGTCCGCCCGTGCGTTCGGCGAGGTCGGTCATCGGGTGCCGTTCGGCCAGCCGCGCGCGCAGATCCGACAGGGGCCAGTACTGGTCAAGCCGGTCCTCCCCCCCAAGATCGCCCATCGGCATCACCTCGATGAAGGTGAGGTCCATGTCGCGCGCCGCACACCAGTCCACGAGCGTGAACAACTCGTCCTCGTTAAAGCCCTTGAGCGCCACGGTGTTGATCTTCACCCGCAGCCCCGCCGCCTGCGCCGCGTCGATCCCGCGCAGGACCTGCGGCAGCCGGCCCCAGCGGGTGACGCGGGCGAATTTCGCGTCGTCCAGCGTATCGAGCGACACGTTCACCCGCCGCACGCCTGCCGCCACGAGATCGGGGGCGAAGCGCTCGAGCTGGCTGCCATTGGTCGTCAGCGTCAGTTCACGCAAGCGCCCGCTGTCGAGATGCCGCGACATGCCCCGGAAAAAGGTCATGATATCGCGCCGCACCAGCGGCTCGCCGCCAGTGATGCGGAGCTTCTCGACACCCATGCCGACGAAGGCCGTGCAGAGCCGGTCGAGTTCCTCAAGCGTCAGCAGCTCCTTCTTCGGCAGGAAGGTCATGTTCTCGGCCATGCAGTAGACACAGCGGAAATCGCAACGGTCGGTGACCGAAACGCGCAGATAGCTGATGGGACGGGCGAAGGGATCGACCAGTCTGGGGGTCATGGCAGGCTCCTTGTGGCGCGAACGTGGCCCACACCGCGCGCGATGTCCAGAAGACGGTTTCGCACAGGGGCGCTGCGGGCTATGTCGGCTGGGAAATGGGGCGGAGGTGCGCGGTGGCGACGGTGGTATTCGATCTCGACGGGACGCTGGCGGACACGTCGGGGGACCTGATCGCGGCGGCGAACGCGGTGTTTCGCGGTGACGGACACGGCGACGTGCTGGACCCCGTGGGCGATGCGCTGACGGCCTTCGCGGGCGGGCGGGCGATGCTGCGGCTGGGATATGGGCGGATCGGCCTTGGTGACGCCGCTTCGCGGGCCGACGCGGATTACGCGCGGTTCCTCGAGGTCTATGCCGCGGCCATCGACGTGCACACGCGGCTGTACCCCGGCACGATGGACGCCGTCGAGGCGCTGAAGACGGCGGGATACCGCGTCGCCATCTGCACCAACAAGCCCGAGGCGCTGGCGCGGGTGCTGCTGGACAGACTGGGCGTGCTGGGCGCGTTCGGGGCGTTGATCGGTGCGGATACGCTGGCCGTGCGCAAACCCGATCCGGCACCCTTCCGGGCCTCGGTGGAACGCGCCGGGGGCGACCCGGCGCAATCGCTGCTGGTGGGCGACACGGTGACCGACCGCGACACGGCGCGCGCCGCGGGCGTGCCCTGCGTGCTGGTCAGTTTCGGACCGCTCGGACCCGACGGCGCGGCGGCGCTGGAACCGGCGGCGGTGCTGGCGGACTACGCGGCGCTGCCGGGCGTCGTGGGCGGGCTGCTGCCGCTGCGCGGCGCGGCTTGACGGCGGGCCCGGTGCAGGGAAGGGTGGCATCATGACGGAACGGTTCGACGGCAGTTTCACCCAGCAGACGCCGATCCCCGAAGCCGGGCAGCGCGCGGCGCTGGCGGTGCTGCAATCGGGACGGCTGCATCGCTACAACCTCACGCCTGGCGAGGATGGCGAGACCGGCGCGCTGGAACGGGAATTCGCGGCATATGTCGGCGCGCGTTACTGCCTTGCGGTCGCGTCGGGCGGGCAGGCCATGCAGATCGCGCTGCGGGCGGCAGGCGTGGCGGCGGGCGACGGGGTGCTGTCTAACGCCTTCACGCTGGCGCCGGTGCCAGGGGCCATCGCGGCAGTGGGCGCGCGGCCGCTGCTGGTGGACACCGCCCCGGACCTGACCATCGATCTTGACGACCTGGCGGCGAAGGCGGGGCAGGCGCGGTGGCTGCTGTTGTCGCACATGCGCGGGCATGTCTGCGACATGGATCGCCTGATGGCGATCTGCGCCGCCGCGGGCGTCACGGTGATCGAGGATTGCGCCCACACGATGGGCGCGCACTGGCGCAGCGTGCCGTCGGGGCGCCATGGACAGGTGGGCTGCTACAGTACCCAGACCTACAAGCACATGAATTCGGGCGAGGGCGGTCTGATCGTCACGGACGACGCGGACATCATGGCGCGCGCGACGGTGCTGTCGGGGTCGTACATGCTGCACCAGCGCCATCCCGCCGGGCCGGGGCCGGAGGCGTTCGAGAGCCCGATGTGGGACATGCCCAACATGTCGGCGCGGATGGATCACCTGCGCGCCGCGATCCTGCGCCCCCAGCTTGCGGCGCTGGACGACAATTGCGCGGCCTGGACGGCACGGTATCGCGTGATCGAGGATGGTCTGCGCGGTGCGCCGGGCATCCGGCTGATCGCCCGCCCGCCGGAGGAGGATTTCGTGGGTTCGTCCTTCCAGTTCGTGATGGACGATGCGGAACCGGCCCGGGTGGCCGGTTTCGTGGCGCGTTGTGCGGCGCGGGGCGTGGAGTTGAAATGGTTCGGCGCGGATCGGCCCGTGGCCTTCACCTCGCGCTACGATCACTGGCGCTATGCCGCGCCCTTACCCTTGGCGGGCACCGATGCGCTGCTGGCGGGGCTGCTGGACATGCGGCTGCCGCTGACCTTCACGCTGGACGACTGCGCGGCCATCGCGCGGATCCTGCGGTCGGAACTGGAAACGCCGTCGCGCGCCATGGCGGGCGCCGCCGCGGCGGAATAGCAAAAGGCCCCGCCTGTGGACGGGGCCTTCGTCGTTGGCGGGGCGGCGCGGAACCGGTTCAGCCGGGCAGCATCTTCAACGCCGCCTCCCGAACTTCGGCAGTGCGCCGGGTCCAGCCGTTCCTGAACCGCTCCCATGTCGACAGGCTGCGGTAATGGTCCATTCGCGCGTCGCTGAAGGCGTTCACGATATGCACCGGATCGATGGCGCGCGCGGCCCCGACCGTGATCGGCCCGACCTCGCCATCCGCTTCCACATGCACCAGCTTTTGCAGAAGCTTCGCCGACCGCGACACGCCCGCGTTCACGCCGAAGTCGAACACGACGAGGTCGATCCCCGGCGGCAGGCTGTCGCACCCCAGCGCGTTCCAGTAATGCGCGCGATAGATCTGCCGGGCTTCGTCCCGCGTCAGGTTCTCGACATCCTCGCGGCTGACCGGCGTGCCGCGCACGGCCGCGAGGGTGCCGATGGTGATACCCATGTTCGTGGCGCCGCCCGGATCCGCGGGATCGTCCACGAAACCACCCTCGTGCCGGAAGATCAGGTCGACGCAGCGGGTGAACTGGCGCGCATCCTTTTGCGGTCCCGGCGGCGGTGTCGCCGTGGCCTGCGGCGCGCGCGCGACCTGTTCCAGAAGTTTGGCGGTCTCGCGCGTCTGGTCGGCCACGATGCGACGGGTGGATTCGACGCCTTCGCGCTGGATCGCGGCGTTCTCCGTCTGGGTCTGGATCGCGTTCATGTCCTTTCGCCGCGACCCGTCGGATGAGCCGAGCCAGAAGCTGACGACCGTGGCGAACCCCGCGGTCAGTGCACCGATGGCGATGTTGATGATCTGCATCAGGTTCGAGTTCGTGCTCAGGTCCTTGCCGATTGTCATCAACCAGATCAGCGCCAGCAGCGTCGCGAAGAATCCCACCGTCACCACGCCCGACACGAGGACCGGGCCGCGGGCATAGGCGCTTTCCTTGACCGCGAGATCGCGGAAGATGCCGCGCGCGTTCTGCTGGTCGCCCATCCGGGCGGTCAATTCCCGTATCTCCGCCTCGCGCCGCGCTGCGTCGGCATCCAGCCGCGCGGACAGGTCGGCCAGTTCGTCCCGTCGGCGGGCTTCTTCCGCGGCGGCTTCTTGTGCGCGGGCCTGAAGATCGATCTCGGCCAGCTTGAGGCGCAGTTCCGCGGACAGTTGCGCATCTTCGGCGCGGCGGGCGGCCTCTTCCGGGTCATCGGTGCCGAGCACGTCGCGCACCACAGACACCACCAGGTCCGAGGTTTCCGGCTTCGCGCCGCGGGTCAGGTGGCGGGCGAGATCGGGGAGCAAGTTCACGGCAAGTCCGATGAGCGGGTTCATGGAGTGTCTCCTGGCCGGTTGCGCTGTCAGCATGACCCAAGGTAATATCCGGTCAAGTCGGGTGTTGCCGACGCTGCGGGACAAGCGCGCGGCGTATCCTGCCTTCGGGCATTGCTGCGTCATTACGGCGCTTGGCAGGCCACTTTGTTCAGCGCATTGATATCGCGCACATATTCAAGTTCATGCAGGTTGGCAGCCGGTTGACCGCCTCGGGGCAGGGGGTTACATCCTCGCCAATACCGCCCGACCCGGAGGCCGATGCCCATGGATGACCTGCTTCGTGAATACCTGCCGATCCTCGTTTTTCTGGGCATTGCGATCGGACTGGGGCTTGTCCTGATCCTCGCCGCGGTGGTGATCGCCGTGCGCAGCCCGGATCCGGAGAAGCTGTCCGCCTATGAATGTGGGTTCAACGCCTTCGACGATGCACGCATGAAGTTCGACGTGCGATTCTACCTCGTGTCGATCCTGTTCATCATCTTCGATCTCGAGGTGGCGTTCCTGTTCCCCTGGGCCGTCGCGTTCAAGGACGTGTCGATGGTCGGGTTCTGGTCGATGATGGTGTTTCTTGCGGTTCTGACCGTCGGTTTCGCCTACGAATGGAAGAAGGGAGCGCTGGAATGGGAGTGAACGAAGACACCCCGTTGGTCACCGAAGTGCAGGGTGACGGCGCGCAGGGCGACCGGATCAAGTCGAAGCCGTCCGCGCTCGCCCCCTATGGCAGCACGACCGCCGGCGCCGACGCCGAGGTGGCGACGCAGGCGCTGAACCGCGAGTTGCAGGACAAGGGTTTCCTGCTCACTTCGGCCGAGGATGTCATCAACTGGGCGCGCACCGGGTCGCTGCACTGGATGACCTTCGGGCTGGCCTGCTGCGCGGTCGAGATGATGCACACCTCCATGCCGCGCTACGATGCAGAACGCTTCGGGATCGCGCCGCGCGCATCACCGCGCCAGTCTGACGTGATGATCGTCGCGGGCACGCTGACCAACAAGATGGCCCCTGCGCTGCGCAAGGTCTATGACCAGATGCCGGAACCGCGCTACGTGATCTCTATGGGGTCCTGCGCGAATGGCGGTGGGTATTACCACTACAGCTATTCGGTGGTGCGCGGCTGCGACCGGATCGTGCCGGTGGACATCTACGTGCCCGGCTGCCCGCCCACGGCCGAGGCGCTGCTGTACGGGTTGCTGCAATTGCAACGCAAGATCCGCCGCACCGGCACGCTGGTGCGCTGAGGCGGGGCCGACCAAGGAGCCACGATGACCGAAGCCCTCCAAGACCTCGCCGCCCATCTCGAAACCGCGCGGCCAGATTGCGTTCTCGGAACGGATATCGCGTTCGGCGAACTGACCGTGACGGTGACGCTCGCGGCACTCGTGCCGTTCTGCGCGTTCCTCAAGGAGGACGATACCTGCCGGTTCTCCACGTTGGTGGACATCACGGGGGTCGATTACCCTGACCGTGAACGGCGCTTCGACGTGGTCTACCATTTGCTGTCGATGTACCAGAACCAGCGCATCCGTGTCCGGGTCGAGGTGCGAGACGAGGACATGGTTCCGTCGCTGATCCCCGTGCACAAGTCGGCCAACTGGTTCGAGCGGGAAGTGTTCGACATGTTCGGCATTCTCTTTTCCGGCCATCCGGATCTGCGCCGCCTGCTGACCGATTACGGGTTCCGCGGCCATCCGCTGCGCAAGGATTTCCCGACGACGGGCTATACCGAGGTCCGCTATGACGAGGCGCGCAAGCGCGTGGTCTATGAACCGGTGTCGCTGGTGCAGGAGTATCGGCAGTTCGACTTCCTGTCGCCATGGGAAGGGGCGCAATACGTCCTCCCCGGCGACGAGAAGAAGGGCGCCTGAGTGAAGCCCGGCCTGCATATCGGCGACACGGCGAGCTTTTCGCGCGTGGTGACGGAGCGGGAGGTCGTGTCCGACCTGTTCCCCGATGCGGGCGTGCTGCACGGCATGCCGCGGGTCTTCGCCACGGCCTACATGGTCGGACTGATGGAATGGGCCTGCGTCGAACAGATCGCTCCCTATTTCGACGATGGCGAAGGGTCGCTTGGAATTCACGTGGACGTAGGCCATGTCGCGCCCACGCCCCCCGGTCTGACCGTGACGGTTGAAAGCGAAGTGACCGCCATCGAGGACAACAAGCTGTGGTTCAAGGTGCGGTTGCGGGACGATCACGGCGTGATTTCCGAAGGGCGGCACGCGCGTGCGGTTGTCGACTGGGCGCGCTTCCAATCCCGTGTGGACACGCGCCGCGCGGCCCCGGTGCTGGAAGCGGAGGGTGCGGCATGAGCATGTTGTGGTTCCTGGTCCTGAGCGCGCTGACGATCGTGCCGCTGTTCAAGCTGTTGCCGCAATACGGGATCAACCCGTGGTTCGCACTTTGCGCTGTGGCTCTGCCGGGGCTGATCGTGCTGCTGTGGATCATGGCCGCACGGGTCGAGGACTGAAAGAGGGCGAGATGATGGACGGAACGCAATTCGACGACGCCCTGACGGGTGAGCAGAAGATCCGGAACTTCAACATCAATTTCGGCCCGCAACACCCTGCTGCGCATGGTGTGCTTCGGCTCGTGCTGGAACTTGACGGCGAGATCGTGGAGCGTTGCGACCCGCATATCGGCCTGCTGCATCGCGGCACCGAGAAGCTGATGGAAAGCCGCACCTACCTTCAGAACCTGCCCTACCTGGACCGGCTGGATTACGTGGCGCCGATGAACCAGGAACACGCCTGGTGCTTGGCCATCGAACGGCTGACCAATGTGGAAGTACCGCGGCGGGCCTCGCTCATCCGGGTGCTGTTCTCGGAAATCGGACGTGTGCTCAGCCATCTTCTGAACGTGACGACGCAGGCGATGGATGTGGGCGCGCTGACCCCGCCGCTCTGGGGCTTCGAAGAGCGCGAGAAGCTGATGGTCTTCTACGAACGGGCCTGCGGTGCGCGGCTGCACGCGGCCTATTTCCGGCCCGGCGGCGTGCACCAGGACCTGCCGCCGGCGCTCATCGACGACATCGATGCATGGGCCGACCATTTCCCGGCGGTTCTCGACGATATCGACGGGCTGCTGACGGAGAACCGCATCTTCAAGCAGCGCAACGCCGATATCGGCGTAGTGACGGAACAGGACATTCTCGACTGGGGTTTCTCGGGTGTCATGGTGCGCGGCTCCGGGCTGGCGTGGGATCTGCGCCGCGCGCAGCCCTACGAGTGCTACGACGAGTTCGCGTTCCAGGTCCCCGTTGGCAAGAATGGCGATTGCTACGACCGCTACCTGTGCCGCATGGCCGAGATGCGCGAGAGCACGAAGATCATCAAGCAGGCCTGCGAGAAGCTGCGCAACGAGCCGGGCGACATCCTGACCCGCGGCAAGATCACGCCGCCCAAACGCGGCGACATGAAGACGTCGATGGAAGCCCTGATCCATCACTTCAAGCTCTACACCGAAGGCTTCCACGTTCCCGCGGGCGAGGTCTATGCCGCGGTGGAGGCCCCGAAGGGCGAATTCGGCGTCTATCTCGTGGCGGATGGCACGAACCGGCCCTATCGCGCCAAGCTGCGCGCGCCGGGCTTCCTGCACCTGCAGGCCATGGATCACGTCGCCAAGGGACACCAGTTGGCCGACGTTGCAGCAATCATCGGCACCATGGACGTGGTGTTCGGGGAAATCGACCGCTGAGATGGGGCAGGGGACGATCATCACGCTGGCCTGGGTCGGGGCGCTGATCCCGGCCTACATTGCGGCAGTCTTCGCCTTGGCACCAGCCGAAAGGGCGCTGGCGCAGGCGACGCACCGGCTGGACGCGCTGCCGCGCGTGATGGTCAACCGCTATGCCACATTCGCGCTGTTTGCCGCGGTTGCGGCGCTGTCGGGCGACATGACGATCATCGCCGTGACCTTCGCCATTCTGGCCGTGCCGGGGCTTGGCGACACGCTGATCTATGCCCGTGCGGGGCATCCGTACGTGAAACATCTGGCCGCAGGGCTTGGGGCGCTTTTGTTGAGCGCGCTGGCCTTTCTCGCGGCCCCGACCGGAGTTCTGTGACATGCTGCGCCGTCTGCATCCCGACCAGCCCGAAAGCTTTGCCTTCACGCCCGAGAACCAGGCGTGGGCCGAGGCGCAGATCACCAAGTATCCTAAGGGCCGCCAGGCCAGCGCGATCATCGCGCTACTGTGGCGCGCGCAGGAACAGGAAGGCTGGCTGACCCGCCCCGCGATCGAAGCCGTGGCCGACATGCTCGACATGGCCTACATGCGCGCGCTCGAGGTCGCCACATTCTACTTCATGTTCCAGCTGCAACCCGTTGGCAGTGTTGCCCATGTTCAGGTCTGCGGCACCACGTCCTGCATGATCTGCGGGGCCGAGGATCTGATCGGGGTCTGCCGCGACAAGATCGCGCCGGAGCCGCACCAGCTCAGCGCCGACGGCAAGTTCAGCTGGGAAGAAGTCGAATGCCTCGGTGCCTGCGCGAATGCGCCGATGGCCCAGATCGGCAAGGACTACTACGAAGACCTGACAGCGGACAGTTTCGCGGCACTGCTCGACCGCTTGGCCGCTGGCGAGGCGCCGGTGCCCGGCTCGCAGACCGGGCGCTTCGCGTCGGAGCCGAAATCGGGTCTGACCAGCCTGAAGATGCCGGAGCCGGACATGCCGTCGAACGGGTCGGTCGGGCTGGCCACGGAACTGGGCGATACCGTCAAGAGGATCGACGGGACCGAAGTGCCGCTGCGCGCACCGTGGCGTCAGGCTGCGGATGTGTGACGCGCCGACGCGGACGGGCAAGACAGACGGGTGCGCGGACGTTAGACTGCGCTGGGGACGAAACCCCAGGCAGAACGACGGACAGGGAGAATGACGATGCGGATCGAACGGAAAGCAGGCGCGGTACTGGCGGAAACGGCCATGTTCGCGGCGATGGTCGCCGTGGTGGCCACGGTGCTGATGATGGTGGTGTTCGCCAAGGGACTGGTCGCCGCGCTTGCGATCGGCGGTACTGTCGGCGTGGTGGTGGCGGTCGCCATGTGGCTTCTGATGCGCGGCACGCTGGAGCCGCCGCGCGGCCCCGGCAACATCCCGTCCAGATCCGCGCCGTCGACCACCTCTGCAAAGGCGGCCGGCACGTCGGCAGGCTCCAAGGCGCCGGCAGCGAAGGCGGCATCCGCCGCCAAAGACACCGCCCCCGTGGGCACCGCGCCGGCCACGCTTTCGGCGGCGCGCGACGGGTCACCGGACGATCTGAAGCAGATCAAGGGTGTAGGACCCAAGCTGGAAGAACTGCTCCATTCCATGGGATTCTATCATTTCGACCAGATTGCCGCATGGACTGAGGACGAGGTCGCCTGGGTCGACGAGAACCTGACCGGTTTCAAGGGCCGTGTCAGCCGCGACGACTGGGTCAGCCAGGCCAAGACGCTGGCGGCGGAAGGCTGAGCGATGGCGGCGCGTCCCCATGCGCAGGACCCGATGCTCGCGCGCAAGGCGCGTTTGGCCGCGGGTGTGATGGCGGGCACCGCCATCCTGTGGCTGGGGGCGCAAGCGCTGGGGGCGGCCATGGGCTGGCCCGTGCGCTTCGTCTTCCTGTTCGATTTCGCGGCCCTGGCCGCGCTCTTCTGGGCGCTGGTCGTGACCTTCCAGATTTGGCGTGCGCGCCAGTCCGCCGGGCATGGCGGAGAGTGAGGAAAGTGTGATGCTCAAGGACGAAGACCGTATCTTCACGAATCTCTACGGGATGAAGGACCGGTCCCTGCGCGGCGCACAGGCGCGCGGGCACTGGGACGGCACCGCGAATATTATCGAGAAGGGCCGCGACTGGATCGTGGACCAGATGAAGGCGTCGGGCCTGCGCGGGCGCGGCGGGGCGGGCTTCCCCACCGGGCTCAAGTGGTCCTTCATGCCCAAGGAAAGCGACGGGCGCCCCCATTACCTCGTGGTGAACGCGGACGAATCCGAACCGGGCACCTGCAAGGACCGGGAAATCATGCGCCACGATCCGCACACGCTGATCGAGGGCTGCCTGATCGCATCCTTCGCGATGGGCGCCCATGCCAGCTACATCTACATCCGCGGCGAATACATCCGCGAGAAAGAGGCGCTTCAGGCCGCCATCGACGAGGCGTATGACGCGGGGCTTCTGGGCAAGAACGCGGCCGGGTCGGGCTGGGATTTCGACCTTTATCTCGCGCATGGCGCAGGGGCCTATATCTGCGGCGAGGAGACGGCGCTGATCGAAAGCCTCGAGGGCAAGAAGGGGATGCCCCGCATGAAGCCGCCCTTCCCGGCTGGCGCGGGGCTTTACGGGTGCCCGACCACGGTGAATAACGTGGAATCCATCGCCGTGGTGCCGACGATCCTGCGCCGCGGACCGGACTGGTTCTCGGGCTTCGGACGCCAGAACAACGCGGGCACGAAGATCTTCGCGGTGTCGGGCCACGTCAACAACCCCTGCGTCGTCGAGGAGGCGATGTCGATCCCGTTCGAGGAACTGATCGACAAGCATTGCGGCGGCGTGCGCGGCGGCTGGGACAACCTCAAGGCCGTGATCCCGGGCGGGTCCTCGGTGCCGTGCGTGCGGGGCGAGAAGATCCGCGACGCCATCATGGATTTCGACGCGCTGAAGGAGGTCGGATCGAGCCTCGGGACCGCGGCGGTGATCGTGATGGACAAGGACACGGACATCATCAAGGCGATCTGGCGGCTGTCCAAGTTCTACAAGCATGAAAGCTGCGGGCAGTGCACGCCCTGCCGCGAAGGCACCGGCTGGATGATGCGCGTCATGGACCGGCTGGTGCGCGGCGAGGCGGAGGTCGAGGAAGTCGACATGCTCTTCGACGTGACCAAGCAGGTCGAAGGCCACACTATCTGTGCGCTTGGCGATGCGGCGGCCTGGCCGATCCAGGGCCTGATCCGCAACTTCCGCGACGAGATCGAGGACCGCATCAAGGCCAAGCGCACCGGGCGCCTGAGCGCCGTGGCGGCGGAATGACGGATACGACGAGCAATGAATTGGATATCGCTTGGGACTGATAAACGCGTTGGTGGGACTGTTGAGCAGCACGGTCGGGATGCTCGCGTCGCTCGTGTTCGCCGCGGCCTGGATCACGCATGTGGTGATCTGCATACAGGTGCAGGCGTGGATCCTGCTGGTGATCGGGGTGGTCTTCTTTCCGGTCGGCGTCATCCACGGTCTGATGATCTGGGTGGGTATTCCATGGATGTGATGAAGTGGCCAAAGCGCGTCGCGCTTGTCGGAACGATCGCGGTGACGGTTGCGGCTTGCGCCCCGCGCATGGCCCCGCCGCCCGCCTTTGCCGATTACGCGGCGAACGTGCAGGTGGCACGGCTGCTCGCGGGGGCTTGCCCGTCCGTGGCGCTGGACCAGTCCGCCATGGGGGCGGGGGCGCGCGATCTGGGCGTCGCGCTGCGCGACCAGGGCTTCACCCCCGACGATATCGCGGCCTTCCCGAACACGCTGGACACCGGCGCGATCGAGGCACGCACGCGGGCCTATCTGGCGGCGAACGCGGTGGACCTGGATGCGCCCGCAACGGCCTGCACCGCCGCCCGTGCCGAGATGGACCGCGGCAGCGCGATCGGGGCCTTCCTGACTGCGGGCTGAGAATTTCACACGTGCCGGGGGTCCGTACCCGCGGCAGAGAGACAAGGACAGGGCCATGTCTGACCTGCGCAAGATCATCATCGACGACCGCGAGATCGAGGTCGATCCCGCGATGACGCTGATCCAGGCCTGCGAGGAAGCGGGGATCGAGATCCCGCGCTTCTGCTACCACGAACGGCTGTCCATCGCGGGCAACTGCCGGATGTGTCTCGTGGAGGTCGTAGGCGGCCCGCCCAAACCTGCGGCGAGCTGCGCCATGCAGGTGCGCGACCTGCGCCCCGGCCCCGAAGGTGCGCCGCCTGTGGTCAAGACCAACTCGCCCATGGTCAAGAAGGCCCGCGAGGGCGTGATGGAGTTCCTGCTCATCAACCACCCGCTCGATTGCCCGATCTGCGACCAGGGCGGCGAGTGCGACCTGCAGGACCAGGCGATGGCGTACGGTGTGGATTTCTCGCGCTACCGCGAACCGAAGCGGGCGTCGGAGGACCTCGATCTCGGGCCGCTCGTGGAAACCCACATGACCCGCTGCATTTCCTGCACGCGCTGTGTGCGATTCACGACCGAGGTCGCGGGGATCAGCCAGATGGGCCAGACCGGCCGGGGCGAGGATAGCGAGATCACGTCGTACCTGGGCGAGACGCTGTCGAGCAACCTGCAGGGCAACATCATCGACCTGTGCCCGGTGGGGGCGCTGGTGTCGAAACCCTATGCCTTCACCGCGCGGCCGTGGGAACTGACCAAGACCGAAAGCATCGACGTGATGGATGCGCTGTGCAGCAACATCCGCGTGGACACCAAGGGGCGCGAGGTCATGCGCTTTCTACCGCGCAACCACGACGGCGTGAACGAGGAATGGCTGGGCGACAAGTCGCGCTTCGTCTGGGACGGGCTGCGCCGCCAGCGGCTCGACAGGCCCTATATCCGCGAGAACGGCAAGCTGCGCCCCGCAAGCTGGGAGGAGGCATTGTCGGCCACCGCCGAAGCGATGTCAGGCAAGCGCGTCGCCGGGCTTGTGGGCGATCTGGTCCCGACCGAGGCCGCCTTTGCGCTGAAGCAGTTGGTCGAAGGCCTGGGCGGCAAGGTCGAGTGCCGCACCGACGGCGCGGCGCTGCCTGCCGGCAACCGCTCGGGCTATGTCGGGACGGCGTCCATCGCGGATATCGACGACGCGCGCATGATCCTCCTCGTGGGCACGAACCCGCGGGACGAGGCACCGGTGCTGAACGCGCGCATCCGCAAGGCATGGCTGCAAGGTGCCGAGATTGCGGTGATCGGGGAAGCCGTGGATCTGACTTATGGCTATTACCACGCGGGGGCAGGGCCGGATGCGCTCGTGTCGATGGCCGAGGAAGAGGTCAGCGAAGAGACGCGTGCGAAGAAGACGCTGGTGATCGTGGGGCAGGGCGCGCTGACCCGTCCCGATGGCCCGGCAGTGCTGAGCCAGGCGATGCGCATGGCGGAACGCTCGGGCTCGGGCCTGCTGGTGCTGCACACCGCCGCGGGGCGCGTGGGCGCGATGGATGCGGGTGCCGTGACCGAAGGCGGCGTCGATGCCGCGCTCGACGGGGCCGAAGTGGTCTATGCCCTTGGCGTGGACGAGATGGAGATTCCCGCCGGACCCACGGTGATCTACCAGGGCAGCCACGGCGACCGGGGCGCGCATCGGGCGGACATCATCCTGCCCGCCGCCGCGTGGACCGAGGAACAGGGACTTTTCGTCAACACCGAAGGCCGGCCGCAACTGGCGTTGCGCGCCGGATTCCCGCCGGGCGATGCCAAGGAAAACTGGGCGATCCTGCGCGCCCTGTCGCCGCGGCTCGGCCACCAGTTGCCCTATGACACGCTGGCGGCACTCCGCCGCGCGCTCGTGGACGAGGTACCGCATCTCGCGCAGATCGACACGGTGCCAGACAACGATTGGGCCCCGCTGCCACTGGCCGCGCCTGACAGCGCCCGCCTCGTGAATGCTCTGGCCGATCACTACCTGACCAACCCGATCGCCCGTGCTTCCACGCTGATGGCGGAACTGAGCGCCGCGGCACGCGCCCGCGGCCACCATCCCATGGCGGCGGAATGATGATCTGCGCTGCACCGCGACATCTTCGCACAAGCCCGTGCGCGATGGCTGGAAAACGCCCCGCGCATGCTGTTTACCCCGGCCAACAGGCGCGCCGCGGGGACACGCCCGGCGGGGCCGGTCCCTTGACACCGGAGGACACCGTTCATGGCTGATTTCTTCGCCACCACTCTCGGGATCGGGGTCATCATCGTCGCCCAATGTCTTGCGGTGCTTGGCTTCGTCATGGTGTCGCTGCTGTTCCTCGTCTACGGCGACCGCAAGATTTGGGCCGCCGTGCAGATGCGCCGCGGCCCGAACGTGGTGGGCCCATGGGGTCTGCTTCAGACCGTCGCCGACGCGCTGAAATACGTGGTCAAGGAAATCGTCGTGCCCGCGGGCGCGGACCGGACCGTGTTCATGCTCGCCCCGCTCACGAGCTTTGTTTTGGCGGTGCTCGCGTGGGCCGTGATCCCGTTCAACGACACGTGGGTGCTGGCCGATATCAACGTGGCCATCCTGTTCGTCTTCGCCGTGTCCTCGCTCGAGGTGTACGGCGTCATCATGGGCGGTTGGGCGTCGAACTCCAAATACCCCTTTCTCGGGAGCCTGCGATCCGCGGCGCAGATGATCTCTTACGAAGTGTCCATCGGGCTGATCATCGTGGGTGTCATCATCTCCACGGGGTCGATGAATTTCGGCGACATCGTGCGCGCACAGGACGGCAGCCTCGGGTTCTTCAACTGGTACTGGCTGCCGCATCTGCCCATGGTGGTGCTGTTCTTCGTGTCGGCGCTGGCGGAAACGAACCGCCCGCCTTTCGACCTGCCGGAGGCGGAATCCGAACTCGTGGCGGGCTACCAGGTAGAATACTCGTCCACGCCGTTCCTGCTGTTCATGGCCGGCGAATACATCGCCATCTTCCTGATGTGTGCGTTGATGAGCCTCTTGTTCTTCGGCGGCTGGCTGTCGCCCATCCCCGGCCTCCCTGACGGGCCGATCTGGATGGTCGGCAAGATGGCGGTGTTCTTCTTCCTCTTCGCCATGGTGAAGGCGGTGGTGCCGCGCTATCGCTACGACCAGTTGATGCGGATCGGCTGGAAGGTTTTCCTGCCCATGTCGCTCGCCTGGGTCGTGATCGTGGCATTCCTTGCGAAATTCGAACTGTTCGGCGGCGCTTACGCCCGCTGGGCCGTGGGAGGCTGACATGACGGCAATCGACTGGACCCGCGCGGGCAAGTATTTCCTGATGCAGGATTTCATCCATGGTCTGCGTCTGGGGATGAAATACTTCCTCGCGCCCAAGGCCACGGTGAACTATCCCCATGAAAAAGGGCCGCTGTCGCCCCGGTTCCGGGGCGAGCACGCCCTGCGCCGCTATCCCAACGGCGAGGAGCGCTGCATCGCGTGCAAGCTGTGCGAGGCGATCTGTCCGGCGCAGGCCATCACCATCGACGCCGAACCGCGCGAGGACGGGTCGCGTCGCACAACGCGCTACGACATCGACATGACCAAGTGCATCTATTGCGGCTTCTGCCAGGAAGCCTGCCCGGTGGATGCCATCGTCGAGGGGCCGAATTTCGAATTCTCCGCCGAAACCCGCGAGGAGCTGTTCTACAACAAGGCCAAGCTTCTGGAGAACGGCGACCGCTGGGAAGCCGAGATCGCCCGCAATCTCGAAATCGACGCGCCCTATCGCTGAATCCGGCCCGGAGGAACACCCATGACCGTCGCCGCCATCGCCTTCTACGCCTTCGCCATCGGGGTCATCGCCGGGGGGCTGTTCACCGTGATCGCGCGCAACCCCGTGCATTCCGTGTTGTGGCTGATCCTCGCCTTCCTGTCCTCGGCCGGTCTGTTTGTCCTGCTCGGGGCCGAATTCGTCGCGATGCTTCTGGTGATCGTCTATGTGGGCGCGGTTGCGGTGCTGTTCCTGTTCGTGGTGATGATGCTCGACGTGAATTTCGCCGAGTTGAAGGCGGAAATGGCGAAATACATCCCCATTGCGCTGCTGATCGGGATCGTGATCCTGATGCAGTTGTCGCTGGCCTTCGGGGTCTGGCAGGTCGCACCAGACGCGATGGACCTGCGCGCCAACGTCACACCCGCGCCGGAAGAACTGCACAACACCGCGGCGCTGGGGATGCTGATCTACGACCGCTACTTCCTTTTGTTTCAACTGGCCGGCCTGATCCTGCTGGTGGCCATGATCGGCGCCATCGTACTGACCCTGCGCCACCGCGCGGACATCAAGCGTCAGGACGTGCTGGCGCAGATGTACCGCGACCCGGCCAAGGCGATGGAACTCAAGGACGTGAAGCCCGGGCAGGGTCTCTGACCGCGCGGCGCATCGAATAACGACGACACGGGCCAAAGACCCGGAGGGACATGGATGATTGGACTTGAACACTATCTCGCGGTGGCGGCGACGCTGTTCGTGATCGGCATCTTCGGGCTGTTCCTGAACCGCAAGAACGTCATCATCATCCTGATGTCGATCGAACTGATCCTGCTGGCGGTCAACATCAACCTCGTGGCGTTCTCCAGCCATCTCGGCGATCTGACCGGGCAGGTCTTCACCCTGTTCGTGCTGACCGTCGCCGCCGCCGAGGCCGCGATCGGCCTTGCCATCCTCGTCTGCTTCTTCCGCAACCGCGGAACGATCGCGGTCGAGGACGTGAACAACATGAAGGGCTGAGGCGCATGGAAACGATCATCCTTTTCGCCCCGCTGGTCGGCGCGCTGATCTGTGGCTTCGGCTGGAAATTCATTGGCGAACAGGCCGCGATGTATGTCACCACGGGCCTGCTGTTCCTGGCCTGCCTGCTGTCCTGGGTGGTGTTCATCGGCTTCGACGGCACCACGCGGACCATCGACCTGTTGCGCTGGATCGAAAGCGGCTCGCTTAGTACTTCATGGGGTATCCGGCTCGACCGGCTGACGGCGATCATGTTGATCGTGGTCACGACCGTGTCCGCGCTCGTGCATCTCTACAGCTTCGGCTACATGGACCACGACCCGCAATGGCGCGAGGGCGAGGTCTACAAGCCGCGCTTCTTCGCCTATCTGTCGTTCTTCACCTTCGCCATGCTGATGCTGGTGACGTCGGACAACCTCGTGCAGATGTTCTTCGGCTGGGAAGGCGTGGGCGTCGCGTCCTACCTGCTGATCGGGTTCTACTACCGCAAGCCGTCGGCCAACGCGGCTGCCATCAAGGCCTTCGTGGTCAACCGGATCGGCGATTTCGGCTTCGCGCTGGGGATTTTCGCGCTGTTCTTCCTGACGGACAGCATCAATTTCGACGTGGTATTCGCGGCCGGGCCGGAACTGGCGGAAACGCAACTGTTCTTCCTGTGGCGCGACTGGACGGCATCGGAAATCGTGGCGTTCCTGCTGTTCATCGGGGCGATGGGCAAGTCGGCGCAACTCTTCCTGCACACATGGTTGCCCGACGCGATGGAAGGCCCGACCCCGGTGTCGGCGCTGATCCACGCAGCCACGATGGTCACGGCGGGCGTATTCCTTGTTTGCCGCATGTCGCCGATCATGGAATTCGCACCCAACGCGATGACCTTCGTGACGTTCCTCGGGGCGACGACCGCGTTCTTCGCGGCGACCGTGGGGCTGGTGCAGAACGACATCAAGCGCGTCATCGCCTATTCGACCTGCTCGCAGCTCGGTTACATGTTCGTCGCGGCCGGTGTGGGCGTCTACTCGGTGGCGATGTTCCACCTTCTGACGCATGCCTTTTTCAAGGCAATGCTGTTTCTTGGCGCGGGGTCGGTCATCCACGCGATGCACCACGAGCAGGACATGCGGAACTATGGCGGGCTGCGCAAAAAGATCCCCCTGACCTTCGCCGCCATGATGATCGGTACGCTGGCCATCACGGGCGTCGGCATTCCGCTTACCCATATCGGGTTCGCCGGGTTCCTGTCCAAGGATGCGGTAATCGAAAGCGCGTGGGCGGGAACGAACGGGGCTGCGGACTATGCGTTCTGGATGCTGGTGATCGCCGCGGCCATGACCAGCTTCTACAGCTGGCGGCTGATCTTCCTGACCTTCTACGGCGCGCCGCGGGGCGACCACCACACCCACGATCATGCCCATGAAAGCCCGCGCGTGATGCTGATCCCGCTGGGTGTGCTGGCGGTCGGGTCGGTGCTGGCGGGGATGGTCTGGTACAACTCGTTCTTTGGCGACCATGACAGCGTCAACGACTTCTTCGGCATCCCCCACCACGTGGAGGCGTCAGAGGGCGGTGACCATGCCGCAGAGGGCGCCGACTCCGCGCCCGCGCACGGGCCGGTCGAATTCGGCGGCATCTACATGGCCCCCGACAACCACGTCATGGACGACGCGCACCACGCGCCGAAATGGGTGAAGGTGTCGCCCTTCGTTGCGATGGTGCTGGGCCTCGGGCTCGCATGGGTAATGTATATCCGCCGCCCCGAGCTTCCGGGCAAGGTCGCCGCAGCCAACTGGCCGCTCTACCAGTTCCTGCTCAACAAGTGGTATTTCGACGAGATCTTCGATTTCCTCTTCGTGCGGCCCGCAAAGTCGGCGGGTCGTCTGCTGTGGAAATACGGTGACGGCGCGACCATCGACGGCGGGATCAACGGGCTTGCCATGGGGATCATCCCGTTCTTCACGCGGCTCGCGGGGCGGGCGCAGTCCGGGTATCTCTTCCACTATGCTTTCGCCATGGTCCTCGGGATCGCGGTGCTGCTGACCCTGATGACGCTCACCGGAGGGGCGGAGTAATGGCAAACCTTCTGTCGATCGTCACCTTCCTGCCCGCGGTGGCGGCGCTGATCCTTGCGCTGTTCCTGCGGGGCGAGGATGAAGATGCGCAGCGCAATGCCAAGTGGGTGGCGCTGGCCGCGACGGTGCTGACCTTCCTGCTGTCACTGTTCATCTATGCCGGGTTCGACCCCGCCAACACGGATTTCCAGTTCGTCGAGGACCGCGAATGGATCCTCGGGCTGCGCTACAAGATGGGCGTGGACGGGATCTCGGTCCTGTTCGTGCTGCTCACGACGTTCCTGATGCCGCTGACCATTGCCGCGTGCTGGACAGTCAAGACGCGGGTGAAGGAATACATGATCGCGTTCCTTGTGCTGGAAACGCTCATGCTGGGCGTGTTCTGCGCGCTGGATCTCGTGCTGTTCTACCTGTTCTTTGAGGCCGGTCTGATCCCGATGTTCCTCATCATCGGCATCTGGGGCGGGGCGAACCGCATCTACGCGAGCTTCAAGTTCTTCCTGTATACCTTCCTCGGCTCCGTGCTGATGCTGGTGGCGATGATCGCCATGGCGTGGGACGCGGGCACGACGGACATCCCGACCCTGCTGACGCACAGCTTCGGCTCCGAGAGTTTCAACCTGTTGGGCGTGCATGTCGTGGGCGGCATGCAGACACTGCTGTGGATCGCGTTCTTCGCGTCCTTCGCGGTCAAGATGCCCATGTGGCCGGTCCATACATGGCTACCCGACGCCCACGTGCAGGCGCCGACCGCCGGGTCGGTCGTTCTGGCGGCGATCCTGCTGAAGATGGGCGGCTACGGCTTCCTGCGGTTTTCGCTGCCGATGTTCCCCGTGGCCTCGGAACTGCTGGCACCGCTCATCCTGTGGCTGTCGGCCATCGCCATCGTCTATACGTCCCTCGTGGCGCTGGTGCAGTCGGACATGAAGAAGCTGATCGCCTATTCGTCCGTGGCGCACATGGGATACGTGACCGCCGGCATCTTCTCGATCAACCAGCAGGGGCTCGATGGCGCGATCTTCCAGATGGTGTCGCACGGCTTCATCTCGGGCGCGCTGTTCCTGTGCGTCGGCGTGATCTACGACCGGATGCACACGCGGGAGATCGACGCCTATGGCGGGCTGGTGAACCGCATGCCGGCCTACGCGCTGATCTTCATGCTGTTCACCATGGCCAATGTGGGGCTGCCGGGCACGTCCGGGTTCGTGGGCGAATTCCTGACGCTGATGGGCATGTTCCAGGCAAACACATGGGTCGCGGCGGTGGCGACGACGGGCGTGATCCTGTCGGCGGCCTATGCGCTCTGGCTCTATCGGCGAGTGGTGTTCGGCGATCTCATCAAGGAAAGTCTGAAATCCATCACCGACATGACCCTGCGCGAGCGCGCGATCTTCGCGCCGCTCGTGGTCATGACCATCCTGCTCGGGGTGTATCCCAGCCTCGTCATCGACATCACCGGCCCCGCCGTCGCGGCGCTTCTGTCGGACCATCAGACCGCGCTTCTGGACGCCGCTTCGGGTGTTCAGGTCGCGGCACAGCACTGAGAGCATGCCATGATCGCTGCCGATCTTTCCGTCATCCTGCCCGAGATCGTCCTGTCGCTCTATGCGATGGCGGCACTGCTGATCGCGGTCTACAATGGCAAGGACGCCGTGGCATCGCTCGTGCTGCGACTGACCGTGGCCGTGCTGTTCCTTGCGGCCCTCTGGGTCGGGCTCGACCACAACGACACGCGGGTCGGTTTCGGCGGCATGTTCATCGACGACGGCTTCGCGCGTTTCGCGAAAGTGACGATCCTGCTCGCGGCCAGTGCCGTGCTGCTGATGAGCGAAAACTACATGGCCCGGCGCAACCTTCTGCGCTTCGAATACCCGATCCTGATCGTGCTTGCCGTGGTCGGCATGATGGTCATGGTGTCGGCTGGCGACCTGATGGCGCTCTACATGGGGCTGGAGCTGCAGTCGCTGGCGCTTTATGTCGTGGCGGCCCTGCGGCGCGACAGCGTGAAATCGACCGAAGCGGGCCTGAAATACTACGTGCTCGGCGCGCTCAGTTCGGGCTTGCTGCTTTATGGCGCCTCGCTGACCTATGGGTTCGCGGGCACGACGGAATTCGCGGGCATCCTGCAAGCGACGCAGTCGGGCGATCTGTCGCTCGGGCTGCTGTTCGGTCTGGTTTTCCTGATCTCGGGGCTGGCGTTCAAGGTGTCCGCGGCGCCGTTCCACATGTGGACCCCGGATGTCTACGAAGGCTCGCCCACACCCGTGACCGCGTTCTTCGGCACCGCGCCCAAGATGGCGGCGATGGCGCTGTTCGCCCGCGTCGCCCATGACGCGTTCGGTGCCGCGACGGCGGACTGGGGGCAGGTGGTGGCGCTGCTCAGCGTGGCCTCCATGTTCCTTGGCGGGATCGCCGCGATCGGGCAGACCAACATCAAGCGTCTGATGGCGTATTCGTCCATCGCCCATATGGGTTACGCGCTGATGGGGCTGGCGGCGGGCACGGCCTTTGGGGTGCAGGCGATGCTGGTCTACATGGCGATCTACGTCACCATGAACGTGGGCACCTTCGCCTTCATCATGACCATGAGCCGCAACGGCCAGCCCGTCACCGACATCGCGTCGCTGAACAACCTGTCGGCGCGCGATCCGCTCAAGGCGCTCGCGATGCTGGTGCTGATGTTCAGCCTTGCGGGCGTGCCTCCGCTGGTCGGGTTCTTCGGCAAGTACTACGTGCTGAACGCGGCGCTTCAGGCCGACATGGCGTGGCTGGCCGTGGCCGGGGTGATCGCGTCGGTGATCGGTGCGTTCTACTACCTGCGGATTGTCTACTACATGTATTTCGGGACCGAGACCGACCCGCTGGACACGGTCGAAACGCCGCTTCTGACCAGTCTCGTGGTGGCGTCCGCCGCGGTGATGGTCGTCGGGATCATCAACCTCTTCGGGGTCGAGGGTTTCGCGGCGGTGGCGGCGGCGTCGCTTGTCCAGTAGCCTGCCGAATTGGCCTGCCGGCTATGACCGGCGGGTGTTCCCAGAGATCGACAGCACCAACGCCGAAGCCGCGCGGCTGGCGCCCACGCTCGCCGGCCCGACATGGCTTCTGGCGCTGCGCCAGACCGCGGGACGGGGGCGGCGCGGCCGGGCCTGGACCGACCCGCCGGGCAATTTCGCCGCGACGCTGGTGATGCGCGTCGAAGGCGACGCGGCCGCCGCCGCGCAACGGTCCTTCGTGGCGGCGCTGGCGCTGGCCGATGCGCTGACGCAGGCGACCGGGCGGCCCGAAAGCATCGCCCTGAAATGGCCCAACGACGTGCTGATGAACGGCGCCAAGGTCGCGGGCATTCTGCTGGAGACAGCCGGGCAGGGGGGTGTCATCGCGCCGCTCGCCATCGGGATAGGCGTGAACCTTGCCCATGCGCCCGACACGACCGCGCTGGAACCCGGCGCGCTCGCACCGACATCGGTCCTGTCCGCCACCGGCGCGCAATTGGACCCTGAGACTTTCCTGGCACTTCTCGCCCCGGCCTTCGCGCAGTGGGAAACGCGGCTGGTCACCCACGGCTTCGGCCCGCTGCGGCGCGCGTTCCTCGATCGCGCCGCGCGGCTGGGCGACACGATTACCGCGCGGACAGGCAGCGACACGATCACCGGGACCTTCACCGATATCGACGACACCGGCGCGCTTGTGCTGATCACGGCGCGCGGGCGACAGACGGTGCAGGCCGCCGACATTTTTTTCTGACGAAAGGCACCGCCCATGCTGCTGGCCATCGATTGCGGCAACACCAATACCGTATTCTCGATCTGGGACGGCGCCGATTTCGTGGCGACCTGGCGGACATCCACATATCACGGGCGCACGGCGGACCAGTATTTCGTCTGGCTCAACGCGCTGATGCAGGCCGCGAAGCTGGACGTGAACATCACCGGCGCGATCATTTCCTCCACCGTGCCGCGGGTGGTGTTCAACCTGCGCGTGCTCTGCAACCGCTATTTCGAATGCCGTCCGCTGGTCGTGGGGCGGCCGGAATGCCGACTGCCGGTTGATGTGCGGGTCGATCCGGGCACCAATGTCGGCCCCGACCGGCTGGTGAACACGGTGGGCGCGCATGACCTGTTCGGCGGCGATCTGATAGTGGTGGATTTCGGCACGGCCACGACCTTCGACGTGGTGGACCATGACGGGGCCTATATCGGCGGCGTGATCGCGCCCGGCGTGAACCTGAGCCTCGAGGCGCTGCACCAGGCCGCGGCGGCGCTGCCCCATATCGACATCGCGACGCCCACGCGTGTCATCGGCAAGAACACGGTCGATTGCATGCAGTCGGGGGTGTTCTGGGGCTATGTCGGCTTGATCCGCGAGATCACAGCGCGTATCCGCGCGGAACATGGCCGCCCGATGCGCGTGATCGCGACCGGCGGGCTGGCCCCATTGTTTCAACAGGGCGACGTGTTATTTGACGCCTTCGACGAACGCCTGACGATGCACGGCCTGACCGTCATCCACGAACATAACAAGGACGCCGCCCCATGAGCACCGACCGACTGATCTACCTCCCGCTCGGCGGAGCCGGAGAGATCGGCATGAACGCCTATGTCTACGGCTACGGGCCCGCGGGGAAGGAACGGCTGATCCTGGTGGATCTGGGCGTGGCGTTTCCGGACATGGACACGTCGCCCGGTGTGGACCTGATCTTTCCGGACATGGCATGGCTGATCGAACGCGCCGACCGGCTGGACGGCATCTTCATCACCCATGCCCACGAAGATCACGTGGGGGCCATCGGGCACCTTTGGTCGCAACTGCGCGCGCCGGTCTATTGCCGGGCCTTCACGGCCAATATCGCGCGCCGCAAGATGGAAGAACAGGGCCAGCCCAAGGCCGAGGTCCGGGAAATCGACGCGCTGCCGCACATGGTAGATGCGGGTCCCTTCCGGGTCGGCTACCTGCCAACGTCCCATTCGATCCCGGAAACCTCGGCTGTCGTGATCGACACCCCGGCGGGGCGCGTGGTGCACACAGGCGATTTCAAGCTCGACAAGACCCCGATCCTGGGCGCGCCCTTTGACGAGGCGGCGTGGGCCGAGGTCGCAAGGCTCGGCGTTCTGGCGCTTGCCTGCGACAGCACGAACGTGTTCAGCGCGCATCCGGGCCGGTCCGAAGCGACGCTCGCCCCGGACATCGCGGAACTGGTGCAGAACGCACCGGGCATGGTGGTCGCGACGACCTTCGCCTCGAATGTGGCACGGCTGAAGACGCTGGCCGATGCGGGGATTGCGGCGGGCCGCTCGGTGGTGCTGCTGGGGCGCGCGATGCACAGGATGGTGCGCGCAGCGGAAGATACCGGCGTGATCGATTCCTTTCCCCCCACGATCCCTGTCGAACAGGCGGGCCAAGTCCCGCGCGAGAACCTGATGCTGATCGTCACCGGCAGCCAGGGCGAACGGCGGGCGGCCTCCGCCCAGCTGGCCCGCGGCAAGTATTTGGGGCTGGAGATGAAAGAGGGGGACCTGTTCCTCTTTTCCTCCAAGACGATCCCCGGCAACGAACGGGGCGTGCTTAAGATCATCAACGCCTTCTCGGAGAAGGGCGTGGACGTGGTCGACGACAGCGCGGGGCGGTATCATGTCTCAGGCCACGCGAACCGGCCCGACCTCGAATTCGTCCATGACCTGATGAACCCGCAGATCGTGGTGCCCATGCATGGCGAACATCGCCACCTGCGCGAACACACCAAGCTGGCGCAGGCGCGCGGGCGGGCGGGTGTGCTGGCGCCCAACGGGACCATGCTGGAACTGACCGGCAACGCGCCGCGCGTGGTGGAATACGTGGAAACGGGCCGGGTTTATCTGGATGGCTCGGTGCAGGTCGGGGCGCTCGACGGCGTGGTGCGCGAACGCATCCGCATGGCGCTGAACGGGCATGTCATGGTGAACGTGCTGATCGACGAGGATGACGAACCGCTGGGCGAACCGTGGTGCGAAGCGATGGGCCTGCCGGAAAAGGGCCGCTCAGGTGCGCCGCTGACCGACGTGCTGGAAGCCGATATCGACCGGATGCTGGGCCGCGCCGACGACGACCTTTTGGTGGACGACGACAAGCTGACCGAGGAAATCCGCCGCATCGCGCGCAACACCGCCAACACGGAAATCGGGCGCAAGCCGGAGATCACCGTGGTCATCTCGCGCCTGTCGAACTGACAGAATTGATCAGCGGGGCCGCGATTGCGCAGGCCCCGCCGCGGCGCTATACGCCGCCCATGTCAGAGCCAAGCCTCAGCCGAAACGCCAACGCCCCCACCCTGCCGCCGGAAATCGCCCGGCGCCGGACCTTTGCCATCATCTCGCACCCCGACGCGGGCAAGACCACGCTGACGGAAAAGTTCCTGCTCTATGGCGGCGCGATCCAGATGGCCGGTCAGGTCCGCGCCAAGGGGGAAGCGCGGCGCACCCGGTCGGATTTCATGAAGATGGAACAGGACCGGGGCATTTCCGTATCGGCCTCGGCCATGTCCTTCGATTTCGATGGGCACCGGTTCAATCTCGTGGACACGCCCGGCCACTCGGACTTTTCCGAGGACACCTATCGCACGCTCACGGCGGTGGACGCGGCGGTCATGGTAATCGATGGCGCCAAGGGCGTGGAAAGCCAGACCCGCAAACTGTTCGAGGTCTGCCGCCTGCGCGACCTGCCGATCCTGACCTTCTGCAACAAGATGGACCGAGAAGCGCGCGACACCTTCGAGATCATCGACGAGATCCAGGAAAACCTCGCCATCGACGTGACGCCGGCAAGCTGGCCGATTGGGATGGGGCGCGATTTTCTCGGCTCCTATGATCTCATCAACGACCGTCTTGACCTGATGGAGCGCGCCGACCGCAACAAGGTCGCGCAAAGCATCCAGATCAGCGGGCTGGACGATCCGAAGCTGGCCGATCACGTCCCCGCACATCTGCTCGACAAGCTGCGCGAGGAGGTGGAGATGGCCCGCGGCCTTCTGCCCGCGCTCGACGTGCAGGCGGTGCGCGACGGCACCATGACGCCGATCTGGTTCGGTTCGGCCATCAACTCCTTCGGCGTGCAGGAACTGATGCAGGGCATCGCAAGGCTAGGCCCGGAACCCCAGCCTCAACGCGCCACACCGCGCCAGATCGCGCCAGATGAACCGAACGTGTCGGGCTTCGTGTTCAAGGTACAGGCGAACATGGACCCGAAGCACCGCGACCGCGTGGCCTTCGTCCGGCTGGCATCGGGGCATTTCACCCGCGGCATGAAGCTGACCCATGTGCGCAGCAAGAAGGTGATGACCGTGGCGTCCCCGGTGATGTTCCTTGCCGCCGACCGGGAACTGGCCGAAGAAGCCTGGGCGGGCGACATCATCGGCATCCCGAACCACGGCCAGCTGCGCATCGGCGATACGCTGACGGAAGGGGAGGCGTTGCGCGTCACCGGCATCCCCAGCTTCGCGCCGGAACTGCTGCAATCGGTGCGCGCGATGGACCCTATGAAGGCCAAGCATCTCGACAAGGCGCTGATGCAGTTCGCCGAGGAAGGCGCGGCCAAGGTGTTCAAGCCGATGATCGGGTCGGGCTTCATCGTGGGCGTCGTGGGCGGGCTGCAGTTCGAGGTTCTGGCAAGCCGGATCGAGCTGGAATACGGCCTGCCGGTGCGCTTCGAGGGGTCGCAATTCACCTCCGCCCGCTGGGTGACTGGGCCGAAGGCGAAGGTGGAGGCCTTCGTGCAGGGCAACAAGGGCCATATCGCGCACGACAATGACGGCGACATTGTCTATCTGACGCGGTTGCAATGGGACATTGACCGGATCGTCCGGGACCATCCGGAGCTGACGCTCAGTGCCACGAAGGAAATGATGGTGTGAGCCGGGTCGTCCTGTATGACTGCGGGCGGCTCATGGCGCGGGCGAAGTCCGCCACGCCCACAGGCATCGACCGGGTGGATCTGCGCTATCTCGACCATTTCCTGAACGATCCCGATACCAGGGTAATCGGTGTGGCGCAGAAGCGCGATGCGCTCGCGGTCTATGCCGATGGCGACGTGCGCGCAATCCACGGGCTACTGTGCAAGCGCTGGCTCGACCGCGCGCCCATGACGCGCGCGGAGGCGCGGGCGACCCGCCGCATCTATCTGCGCGGCAAGGCGATGGGGCTGGGTCCGAAGATCGTGCAGGCGCTGACCGGCGCCCGGTTTCCGGCCAGCCTGCGGCGGCGGCTGGTGCGGGTCGAAGGACCCGTGGTCTATGTCAACGCGTCGCACAAGGGCATGACGAAACCCGCGCTCTTCGCCGCGCTGCGCGACGATCTGGGGGCGGCGCGGGTGTTCTTCGTACATGATCTGATCCCGATCGACTTTCCAGAGTACGTGCGCCCCGGTCATGACGCGAAGCATGCGGTGCGGATGCGGATCGCGGCGGGGCAGGGGGATCTGGCGATCTTCAACTCGGACTATTCGCGCGACCGCTTTGCCGCCTTCGCCGCGCGCGAAGGGATCGATCCGCCGCCGGGCGTGGTCCTGCATATCGGGGTGGAGCCGCATTTTTTCGCACCGCTGCCGCAGGTGGAAGACCGGGACACGCGCCCGACCTTCGTCACGGTCGGCACCGTGGAGCCCCGCAAGAACCTACGCGTGCTGCTCGATGCGTGGGATATCCTGCGGGCGCGCGGCGGCGCGGTTCCACAATTGCGGGTGATCGGCAAGCGTGGCTGGGTCACTGCGGCGAACGACGGCGATTTCGAACGCGCGGCATCAATGACGCCCGATGTCGTGATGCTCGACCGCGTCGACGACGGGCGGCTGATGGATGAACTCGCGCATGCGCGCGGGCTGCTGTTTCCCAGCTTTACCGAAGGCTGGGGGATGCCGCTGGTCGAGGCCGCGGTGATGGGCCTTCCTGCCATAGCCTCTGACATTCCGGCGTTTCACGAGGCGGCGCAGGGCTGTGCCACGCTCCTCGATCCGGCTGACCCGGGCGCGTGGGCCGATGCGGTCGTCGCCTGGGCCGTGCCCGAAAGCCCCGAACGCGCCGCGGCACTGGCGCGGCTGGCCGGGTTCGTGCCACCGCGATGGGATACCCATTTCGACGGGCTGGAGGCGGCACTGGCCCGACTGCCCCACGTCGATTGACCGGCGGGGCCAAACCCGCTATGACGCGGCACAACTTGGCCATTCGGGCCCAGTGCTGACGCCGGGACGCCCGGTCAATTCGCGTCCCATCACCATCAAGCGCGGCCCCGTGCCGCGGAACGGGACGACATGACGACATTCGCAGATCTCAACCTTGGCCCGAAGGTCATGAAAGCCATAGACGAGGCGGGGTATACCATCCCGACCCCGATCCAGGCCGGTGCCATTCCCCCTGCGCTCGAAGGGCGCGACGTGCTCGGGATCGCACAGACAGGCACGGGCAAGACCGCGTCCTTCACGCTACCCATGATCACCAAGCTGGCGCGCGGCCGCGCGCGCGCCCGGATGCCCCGCAGTCTCGTGCTGGCACCGACCCGCGAACTGGCAGCACAGGTAGCCGAGAATTTCGACACCTATTCCAAGCATGTGAAGCTGTCCAAGGCGCTGCTGATCGGCGGGGTGAGCTTCAAGGAACAGGACCTGCTGATCGACAAGGGCGTGGACGTGCTGATCGCCACACCCGGCCGCCTGCTCGATCATTTCGAACGCGGCAAGCTGCTGCTGACGGGCATCGAGATCATGGTGGTCGACGAGGCCGACCGGATGCTCGACATGGGGTTCATCCCCGATATCGAACGGATCTTCAGCCTGACGCCGTTCACGCGGCAGACGCTGTTCTTCTCGGCTACCATGGCGCCGGAGATCGAGCGGATCACCAACACCTTCCTGTCGAACCCCGCGCGGGTCGAGGTCGCACGGCAGGCCACCGCGTCGGAAACGATCGCGCAGAATGTGGTGGAGTTGAAACCCAGCCGCAAGGACCGACAGGCCAAGGAAAAGCGCGACCTGCTGCGCGCGCTGATCGACGCAGAGGGGGCCGCCTGTTCCAACGCCATCGTCTTCTGCAACCGCAAGTCGGACGTCGACATCGTCGCCAAGTCGCTGGCGAAGTCGGGCTATGACGCGGCGCCGATCCATGGCGACCTCGACCAGTCCCAGCGCACCGCGACGTTGCAGGGCTTCCGCGATGGCAAGCTGCGCTTCCTCGTGGCGTCTGATGTCGCGGCGCGGGGGCTGGATGTGCCGGCGGTGAGCCATGTGTTCAATTTCGACGTGCCCAGCCATGCCGAGGATTACGTGCACCGGATCGGGCGCACGGGCCGGGCGGGCCGCGACGGCAAGGCGCTGATGATCGCGGTGCCGTCGGACGAAAAGAACCTTGCAGCCATCGAGAAGCTGATCGCCAAGGATATCCCGCGGCTCGACAACCCGCTGGGCAATGTCGCCGCCGAGGCCCCTGCCGCCCCGGAAGCGGCTGAAGATGCCCCGAAACCCGCACGGCGCCGTGTCGTCAAGCGCAAGGACAAGCCCGCACCCGAGTCGGAACCGGTCGAGGCGAAGGCCGCCCCTGCACCTGAACAGAAGCACGACAAGCCCGCCGACCCTGCACCGAAGGCAGACACCGCGCCGAAGGCAGACACCGCGCCGAAATCGGCGGGCAAGTCACGCGGACGGTCCGGCGGCGGACGGGGCGGCAACCGGCGCGACGACAACGTGGTCGGCATGGGTGACCATCTGCCCAGTTTCATCGCACTCAGCTTCGAGGAACGGCGCACAGGTTGAACTGGCGCGGCCCTGCACTTGCGCCGCGCGCGGCGCGGTGCAACCTCTCGGGTTATCCGTCCTTCGGAACCGTTTGCATGATCCTGTTCTCCGCGGCCCGCCCATGACGCGCACCGCCTTTGCCATCGGCGGGCAGTTGGTCGCGCCCGGCAAGCGGCGCACCATCAACATGCCCGTCAGCGTGCTGAGCGACCACACGCCGGTCACGATGTCCGCCCATGTCATCCATGGCCGCAAGCCCGGCCCGGTGGTCTGCATCACCGCGGGCATCCATGGCGACGAGGTGATCGGGGTGGAGATCGTGCGCCGTCTGCTGGCGCTTCCACGGCTTGACGGCCTGTCGGGGACGCTGATCGCGGTGCCCATCGTCAACGCTTACGGTTTCATGAACCATTCGCGTTACCTGCCCGACCGGCGCGATCTCAACCGCTGTTTTCCCGGCTCGCCCGGCGGCTCACTTGCCGCGAGGCTGGCGCATCTGCTCCTGTCCGAGGTCGTGGAACGCTGCGATCTGGGGATCGACCTGCATTCGGCGGCGGTGAACCGCACCAACCTGCCGCAGGTACGCGTGGCCCCGGACCAGCCGGAGCTGATGCGGCTGGCGATGCTGTTCGGCGCGCCCGTGGTGCTGCGATCGAAACTGCGCGACGGCAGTCTGCGCATGGCCGCCCAAGACCGCGACATCGGCATCCTGCTTTACGAGGCGGGGGAGGGCCTGCGCTTCGACGAGTACGGCGTCCGTACGGGGGTCACGGGCATCCTGCGCATTCTTGCGGATCGGGGCATGATCCCGCCGCGGTCGGTCCCTAAGGCGCGCAAGCAGCCGATGCTGTGCAAGGCGAGCCTATGGCTTCGCGCGCCGCAGGGCGGCCTGTTGCGCATGTTCCGGTCCGAAGGGGACGTGGTGCAGGCGGGCGACCTGCTGGCGATGGTGTCTGACCCGTTCGGTGAGGTGGAAACCGAGATCACCGCGCCGGAAAAGGGCGTGATCGTGGGGCGCGCCATCATGCCCATCGTGAACGAGGGCGATGCGCTTTTTCATCTTGCCGCCATCGGGTCCGCTGATGTTGCCGAACAGACGGTCGAGGCGCTGGCGAACCAGATGGACGAAAGCACCCTGTTCGACGAGGACGAGATCATCTGATCCCGTCCCCGTTCCGGGCCGTTCAGCCCAGCATCATCTGGTAGCTAGCAGGTACGTAGCGGAACCCGTCGCCGCGGGTTTCCACGAAACCCATGCCGGGGAAGGGCATGTGGTAGCCGATGAACGGCACCTTGTCCGCGGCCAGCATTCCGAGGATGCGGCGGCGCGTGGCGGCAGCGGCGGCCTTGTCCATGTCGAACAGCACCTCCCAGTCGGGATAGCCCAGCGACCAGACATAGTGGTTGGCGAAGTCCGCCGCGACCAGAAGCTGCTGGCCGTCGCTTTCCAGCATGTAGGTCATGTGCCCCGGCGTGTGCCCGAAGGCGGCCATGGCGGTCACGCCCGATGCCACCGATCCGCCATCTTCGAGGAATGTCATGCGGTCGTTCAGCGGGGCCACATTGGTGTCGAACCCTTCGTTGCCCGCGCCGGACCAGTGGTTGTGTTCCGCGGCACCGGTAACGTAGCGTGCATTGGCGAAGGTTTCACCGCTGTCGGCGCGCAGGCCCCCGATATGGTCGCCGTGCATGTGGGTCAGCACGACCGTGTCCACCTGGTCGGGCGTGTAGCCCGCGGCGCCCATCACCTCGGACGTGGCGGCGGCGTTCAGGCCGGTGTCGAACAGGATCAGTTCCGACCCCGTGTTGACGACGGTGGGCGTGAAGAAGAATTGCGCCACGTCAGTCGGAAGGAAATTGTCCGCGGACACAGCCGCGAATTCCTCTTCGCTCACGTTCATGCCGAAGATCGATTGCGGTTCCTCGCGCGGGGCCGTGCCCGCCAGCAGGGTCGTGACCTCGAACCCGCCTAGGGTGAAGCGGTTGAAGCGGGGCATGGCGGGGCCTTTCATTTCGGCGGCGGCAAAGCCGCGCCCGGCCCAGGCGGAAGCGGGCATCGCGGCGGTGGCGGCCAGTGCCTGCCGGCGTGTGATCGTGGTCATGTCATGATCCTCCTGTGTTGGTCGCGCCATGATGGTAAGGCGTTGTCCGCGCGGGGCGAGGCACGATCGCGTGGCCATCGGATCGATCATGCACCCGATCTGTGCCGGAATGCACAACCCGGCGTCATTCCCACCAGCGGTCGATCGCGGCGATGTCGTCGTCCGACCAGCCAAGGTGGTGCGCCAGCTCGTGCACCAGCACATGGGTCACCAGATCCCCCAGCGCGATATCCCCGCGTCCGATCCATTCGTCCAGAATCGCCCGGCGAAAGAGCCAGATCACGTCCGGCTGGCCGGGCTGGTCCATCACGGACTTCTCGGTCAGCGGGATGCCGTCATATAGCCCGGTGAGCGCGAAGGGATCGTCGATCCCGAGATCGTCCAGCATGTCGTCGGTTGCGAGATCCTCGACCCGCAGTGCGACCCCCCGCGCCGCCGCGTCGAAAGGCGCGGGCAGGCTCGCCAGCGCCGCGCGGGCGAGCGTCTCGATCGTGTCGAGATCCGGGGGCATCGTGTCGGACCAGTCGTCAGCCATGCCCCCATATGGACAAGAACGCGCGCCTGTGAAAGACGCATCGCCAAGGAGACGCCCATGACCATCACCCGTTTCGCCCCGTCGCCCACCGGGTATATCCATGTCGGCAACTTGCGCACGGCGCTGTTCAATTACCTTATCGCGCGCAAGGCGGGCGGGACATTCATCCTGCGCATTGACGACACCGACCCGGAGCGGTCGAAGGAGGCGTATGTCGATGCGATCAAGGAAGATCTCGACTGGCTGGGCCTGCACTGGGACCGCGTGGAACGGCAGTCCGAGCGGCTCGACCGCTATGCCGAGGCGGCGGATCACTTGCGCGGGATGGGGCGGTTTTACGAGTGTTTCGAAACGCCGACCGAACTGGACCTGAAGCGTAAGAAACAGCTGAACATGGGTCGCCCGCCCGTCTATGACCGCGCGGCTCTGGACCTGTCGGAGGCCGACCGCGACCGGCTGCGCGCGGAACGCGGGCCCGGGCACTGGCGGTTCAAGCTGGACCAAAGCCGGATCGAATGGACCGATGGCATCCTCGGGGATCTGTCCATCGATGCCGCCAGCGTGTCGGACCCGGTGTTGATCCGCGGTGACGGGCAGGTGCTGTACACGCTCGCGTCGGTCGTGGACGATACCGACATGGGTGTCACGCATGTGGTGCGCGGCTCTGACCATGTGACCAACACAGCGACGCAGATCCAGATGATCGAAGCGCTGGGGGGCGCCGTGCCCGCCTTTGCCCATCATTCTCTGCTGACCGGCCCGCAGGGGGAGGCGCTGTCGAAGCGGCTCGGCACCCTGTCCCTGCGCGACCTGCGCGCGGGTGGGGTAGAGCCGATGGCGCTCCTGTCCCTCATGGCGCGGCTCGGTTCCGCGGACCCGGTGGAGATGCGCGGCTCGGTGGACGATCTTGTCGAGGGGTTCGATCTGGCGCGTTTCGGTTCGGCGCCGACCAAGTTCGACGAGAACGACCTGTTCCCCTTGACCGCCCGCGATCTTGCGTCCCGCGACGTGGCGGCAGTCGCCGCGGATCTCGACGCCGCGGGCGTACCGGCTGATCTGCAGCCGGCCTTCTGGACCGTTGTGCGCGAGAACATCACCACCCGGCACGACATCGCCCCGTGGTGGCAGGTCGTCGCCCATGGTCCGGACCCGCTTGTCGCGCCCGAGGACGCCGATTTCGTGGCGGAAGCCTTCGCGCTGCTGCCCGACCCGCCCTATGATGGCGAAACTTGGGCGACATGGACGGCGGCCGTGAAGGACGCGACGGGCCGCAAGGGGCGCGCACTGTTCATGCCGCTGCGCAAGGCCGTGACCGGGCGCGAACGCGGCCCCGAGATGGCCGATTTCCTGCCATTGCTGCAAGTCAAGCCGCGCCTGCCGGACTAACCTGGGGGCGCGATCGTCACGGGCAGCGCGGCGAGGTGGCGATCCACCATGGCACGCTCCGCCGCCGTCAGGGTCTGGTGGCGCGGGTATAGCGGCGACGTGCGATCATCGATCACGGGCCGGTCCCATCCGGCGGTTGTTTCGAAGAAATGCGCCGCGCCGTCCTGCCCGAACTGGTGCAGGAACCCCTGCACCACCACGTCGAGATAGCTCAGCAGGATCGGGCTGCGGTCAGCGGGCAGGTGGTTGCGGTCGGGCACGGCATAGACCTGCACCGCCGCGTGGTCGGGCAGGTCATGGGTGATCCCGCTGACCACGCCCTGCCGGTCATACCCGTGTTCGCGGGCGTCGAGCGCGGCCCAGTCCGCATCCGGCACCGCGGCGACCAGCCCGTGGATTTCGGCCCCGGCGGGTTCGACCGACAGGAAAGCCTGCGGGGCCAGCGGCGTGCCGCGCCACACCCGCCGCCAGCCTGCCAGCCGCGCGCGGCGTGCGTCGGGATAGGCATGGGTGCGCGTGTTCACGAGCGAGCCGTAGCCGAAGAAATAGTGCCGGTGCATGGGCAACCTTTCGCGGGTTGGCGCGGTTGTGCCAAGCAGGGCGGGGCCGCGCAAGGGGCACGCCTTAATCCTGCCTTCACCCCTGCGGCGCTAGGGGTTGGGGCGTGTATCAATCGGGACTCAGCCCATGTCGAACGAACCTCTTGCGCCCATCATCATCAAGAAGAAGCGGTACGAGGCGGCCCACGGCCATCACGGCGGCGCGTGGAAGGTCGCCTATGCGGACTTCGTGACCGCCATGATGGCGTTCTTCCTGCTGATGTGGCTCCTGAACGCGACGACTGAAAAGCAGCGCAAGGGGCTGGCCGACTATTTCTCGCCGGTGATTCCCATCAATCGCGTGTCCGGCGGGGGGGAGGGATCGTTCTGGGGCGACAGCGTCTTCGCCGAGGACGTGCTGGCCCAGAATGGCACCGGGGCCACGATGCTGCTGCCCGCCGAACAGCAGCAGGCCAATGGCAGCGAGGGCGAGGAAGGCGAGTTGCGCAGTTCCGACAACCCGGAGGCCGTGGTGCGCGATCTCATGCGCGTTCTGGCGGCGCGCAGCGGCGAAAGCATGGCCGAACTGGCGGACATGCCCCATGTGGTCACGCGCGTGTCGGACATGGGGCTTGAGATCGACATATTCGACCTGCCCGAGGCACGGATATTCGACCCCGCGACAGGTGCCATCACGCCGCGGCTGGATTCCACGCTGCGGGTGGTCGACAACGTGCTGGACATGGTGACGAACCAGGTGTCGGTCGAGGCGCATCTGCCGGCGCGTCCGCTGGTCGTGGCCGAGAATCCGGTCTGGGCCGATACGACCGCGCGGGCGGGCGCCGTGCAGGCGCGGCTGGAACGGGTGGGGCTCGATCCTGCGCGCATCCTGCGGATCACGGGCTACGCCGACCGGCGCCCGGCCGATCCGGACAACCCGATGGCCCTGCGCAACAGCCGGGTCGTGATCACCATCCTGCGGGAGGATGTCTGACGCCGCCGCACTTGACACCCGCCTGAACCCTGTCTAAGCGCACGGTCTCCGGCCCAGCCGGCGAAATTGGTGTTGGTGGCCCCCGCAAGGGGATGCCTGTCGGCCAAGGCGGTTTTCCGGTTTCGGGACCCGGCGCGGCAGAGGACAACGCCCTTCATGCAATAGGGGAATCCAACCCCCGTCAGAAGGAGATCAGCCAGTGACCAAACGCACTGCTGCCAAGTACAAGATCGACCGCCGCATGGGCGAGAACATCTGGGGACGCGCCAAGAGCCCTGTGAACCGCCGCGAATACGGCCCCGGCCAGCACGGCCAGCGCCGCAAGGGCAAGATTTCCGATTTCGGCCTGCAGCTGCGCGCTAAGCAGAAGCTGAAGGGCCATTACGGCGACCTGACGGAAAAGCAGTTCCGCAAGATCTTCGCCGAAGCCGAACGGGTGCGCGGCGACACCGGTGAATTGCTGATCGGCCTGCTGGAAAGCCGCCTGGACGCGGTTGTCTACCGCGCCAAGTTCGTGCCGACCGTCTTCGCCGCGCGCCAGTTCGTGAACCATGGCCATGTGCTGGTGAACGGCAAGCGGGTGAACATCCCGTCCTACCGCGTGCAGGAAGGCGATATCGTCGAGGTGCGCCAGAAATCCAAGCAACTCGCGGTCGTGCTCGAAGCCGTGGGCCTGTCGGAACGCGACGTGCCCGACTACATCGAGGCCGACCACTCCAAGATGACCGCGACCTTCGTGCGCCGTCCCGGTCTTGGCGACGTGCCGTTCGCGGTTCAGATGGAACCGAACCTCGTCATCGAATATTACGCGCAGAACTAATCCGTTCGTCCAGCGCCATCCGAAGGGGCCGCGCCGGGCAACCGGCTGCGGCCTTTTTCACGACTCGGCGCGGCTGGATCTGCGCCGCACCCCCCGCTACACCGGCAGCACAGCAGGAGTTGCCATGACACGCGCCATCACCCCCCAGCCCGGCATCATGGATATCGCGCTATATGTCGGCGGGAAGGCGAAGCTCGACGGCGTCGCGGACGTCGTGAAGCTGTCGTCGAACGAGAACCCGTTCGGCCCGTCGCCCCGCGCGATCGAAGCGGCACAGGCGTCGCTCGGCAGTCTGCACCGCTATCCGCCGACCGACCATGCTAGCCTGCGCGCGGCAATCGGCGCGGTGCACGGGCTCGATCCCGACCGGATCATCTGCGGCGTGGGCAGCGACGAGATCATCACATTTCTCTGCCAAGCCTATGCCGGGCCGGGCGACGAGGTGCTGCACACCGAGCACGGCTTCCTGATGTATGCGATCTCCGCCCGTGCGGCGGGGGCCACGCCCGTGGTGGTGCGCGAACGCGAACGCACCGCCGATGTCGACGCGATCGTTGCCGCCTGTACCGACCGCACGCGGCTCGTGTTCCTCGCCAATCCGAACAACCCCACGGGGACCATGATCGGGGGCAACGACCTTGCCCGGCTGGCAGACGGCTTGCCGCAGCAAGCGATCCTCGTGATCGACGGGGCCTATGCGGAATACGTGGACGGGTATGACGGCGGGGCGGGGCTGGCCACCACGCGCGATAACGTTGTCATGACGCGAACGTTTTCCAAGCTCTACGGTCTGGGCGGGTTGCGCATCGGCTGGGGCTACGGGCCGCGCGCCATCATCGACGTGCTCAACCGGGTGCGCGGTCCGTTCAACCTGTCCCAGACCCAGCTGGATGCCGCCGAGGCCGCGGTGCGTGACACGGCTTATGCCGAGCATTGCCGGGTCGAAAACGCGCGTCTGCGCGACCGGCTGGCCCATGACCTTGCCGCGCTCGGTATTCCCTCGGACACGTCGCAGGCCAATTTCGTGCTGGCGCGCTTTGCCGACACGGCAGAGGCCGAGGCCTGCGACCTGCACCTGCAATCTCGCGGCCTTATCGTGCGGCGCGTCGGCAGCTACGGCCTGCCGCATTGCCTGCGTATCACCGTGGGCGATGACGATGCCTGCGCGCGGGTCGTTGCCGCGATGGCCGAGTTCTGCGCGAGGGTCGCATGAGCGTGATCTACAACCGCGTGGCGCTGATCGGGCTGGGGCTGATCGCGTCGTCCATGGCCCATGCCATTCGGCGCGGCGGCCTGGCGGGCGAGATCGTGGGCACCGCCCGCACGCCCGAGACACGCGAGATCGCGCGCGCCGATGGGCTGTGCGACCGCGTGACGGACACCGCGGCCGAGGCAGTCGCGGGGGCGGATCTCGTGGTGCTATGCGTGCCCGTGGGGGCGATGGGTCCGCTGGCCGCAGAGATTGCACCGCATCTCGCACCGGGGGCGACAGTCAGCGATGTGGGCTCGGTCAAGCGGTCGGTGATCGACGCCGTCGCACCCCATCTGCCCGACGGTGTCCATTTCGTCCCCGCGCATCCGCTGGCGGGCACCGAACATTCCGGGCCGCGCTCGGGTTTCGCGTCGCTCTTCGACAATCGCTGGTGCCTGCTCGTGCCTGTTGACGGGACCGACCCGGCCGCCACCGGCCGGCTGCGCGCGCTGTGGGAAGGGATGGGCGCCAATGTTGACGAGATGGACGCGGATCATCATGATCTCGTCCTCGCCGTGACGAGCCATGCACCGCACCTGATCGCCTACACGATGGTGGGCGTGGCCGACGACCTGCGCCGCGTGACCGACAGCGAGGTGGTGAAATACTCCGCCGCGGGCTTCCGCGACTTCACCCGTATCGCGGCATCCGACCCGACCATGTGGCGCGACGTGTTCCTGAACAACCGCGAGGCGACGCTGGAGATCCTCGGGCGTTTCACGGAAGAGCTGTTCGCGTTGCAGCGGGCGATCCGCACGGGCGATGGCGACCACCTGCACGCCTATTTCACCCGGACCCGCGCGATCCGCCGCGGCATCATCGAGGCGGGGCAGGATACTGCCGCACCGGATTTCGGGCGCGGTGGCGCGCCGGTCAGCGCAGCACCAGCCGCGGCGCCGGTCCCAGCGGCAAAAGCCCGCCAAGGCTGACCCGCCCCTCGGCGAAGCGCAGCGGCACGTCGAGCGTATCGGGATTGCCGTTCATCCGCGCCATCTGGGCAAGCCCGCCTTCGAGAAGCCGGGCGAGGTTCGCGGGCACCAGCCCGGCGGCCGTGGCCATGTCCAGCATCTCGCGCCAGTTCGTGGCCTTGATCGTGACGCTGCCCGTGGGCACGCCGGCCGTGTCCACGTCCAAAGTGCCTGCAAGGCGCAGATCGAGCCCGCCCCAGCTTGCCCGCGCGAGCGTCAGGTCGATGCGGGTTGGCTGGGGGCGGCGATCCTCGATGGCGCGGCGGTCCCACGGGGCGTCGAATTCCACCTGCGCCTCCATGCTCAGCCGCTGCACCACGTCGCCCACATTGGCCCCTTGGCCCAGACGCGCCGCCAGCCCGTCGGGCAGGGCGAGATCCGTGGCGTCGAAGGCGATGTCATAGCTGTGCCCGGCCTTTGCAGGCGTGCGGCGCAGGGCCAGCTGGTTATCGGCCATCGCGGCCTGCCATCCGGCATTCGATTCCAGCGTCACCGCGGACATCTCGACCGTCGCGCGGTCGAGCGTGAAGGCCGTGCCGCCCGCGAACACAAGTGAGCCGCGCATCCGGTCGCTGCCGATGTCCATCCGTTGCAGCGGGGTGGCCAGTGTCTGGCTGTCCGGCCAGACAGCGATGACATGGTTGGGCCGATAGCTGAGCGCGAGCGTCTGGAAAAACGGCGCCTGCCATGCCCAGCCAGTCGCGGGATCGGCCAGTTCGACCCCGGTCAGGGTCGTGTCGAAGCGGTTCGGAAAGCCCGCCGTTTCCAGCCGCTCCACGGACACGACCCAGCCTTCTGCCGTGCGGGCATCGAGCCAGCCGCGCAGGCCCCGTTCGACGGCCTGAGCGCCCAGAAACCAGTACCCGGCCCATGCCACCGCCGCCACGAGGATCACTGCCAGAAGAATTCGCATCGACGGGCCTTTCCTGTCCGCTTGCCGCGTGTTTACAGGGGGACGCAGGAGAGGACCAGAGTCATGGCCGCCACCACGCCCCAGGATGCCCCCGCCCTTTGGGTCTTCGGATACGGATCGCTGATCTGGAATCCGGGTTTTCCGGTCATGGCCCGGCATCTCGCGGTGCTGCCCGGCTACCATCGGTCATTCTGCATGCGCTCGATCCACCATCGCGGCACCGAAGCGGAGCCGGGCCTTGTGCTGGCGCTTGACGCCGATCCGGGCGCGCGCTGCTCGGGCGTCGCCTTCGGCGTGGCCGCGCCGGACGTGGGCCCGACACTGGCCTACCTGCGGGAACGCGAACTGGTGTCGGCGGCCTATCTCGAACGGACGCTCGTCGTCGAACTCGACAACGGACGCCGGGTGGAGGCCGTGACCTATGTCATCGATCCCGACCATGTGCAGTATTGCGGCGGCTTGCCGTTGGAAGAACAGGCACGGATCATCGCCCGCGCGACGGGCGGGCGCGGGCCGAACCGGGATTACCTGTTCAACACCGCCACACATCTGCGCGATATCGGTCTGCCCGATGCGGATCTCGACTGGTTGGCCGCACGTGTGGCCGAACTGCCATGAGCGCGGAGAAAGCCGGTTGAACGGGCGCGTGCAACCCCTATGCTGCGTCAAACCCATTGGAAAGGCGCGGGAATGGCAGTGCAGGGCGTAGGGCGGCCGGGACCCCAACGAAGCCGCGCGGTACGCGCGCAGTTTTCCCAGCCTGTCCGGCAGATCCTGTTGATGCTGATCGTGATCGGCGCGGTGGGTGCGGGTGCCTATGTCGTCTATCCGCGCGTCGCCCCCGTCTTTGCCGCTAGTCCGTTTCTGAACGGCACCATCGGGGTCGTCTTCGTCGTGGGCGTGCTGGCCTGTTTCCTCCAGGTGATCCAGTTGATTTCGGCGGTGACGTGGATCGAGGATTTCGCGCGTGACCGCCCCGGTTTCGACATCAAGCGCCCGCCGCGGCTGCTGGCCCCTCTGGCGGCACTTCTGCGCTCGCGTGGTGCCCGGATGCAGATCGGGTCGTCCTCGGCCCGGTCGATCCTCGACAGCGTGGCGACCCGGCTGGACGAGGCGCGCGACATCACGCGCTACATCACCAGCCTGCTGATCTTCCTCGGGCTTCTGGGCACGTTTTATGGGCTGGCAACGACCATCCCCGCGGTGGTCGACACGATCCGGTCGCTCGCACCGCAGGAAGGCGAAAGCTCCACGGCGATCTTCGGGCGGCTGATGGGGGGGCTGGAAACCCAGTTGGGCGGCATGGGCACGGCCTTCGCCTCGTCGCTGCTGGGGCTTGCGGGCTCGCTCGTGGTGGGGCTGCTGGAGCTGTTCGCGGGCCATGGCCAGAACCGGTTCTACCGCGAGCTGGAGGAATGGCTGTCGGGCATCACGCGTGTCGGTTTCAGCGCGGGCGACAGCGACATGGCCGCGGAAAGCGCGATGTTCGCCACGCTGATGGACCAGATGACCGAACAGTTCGACGCCCTGAACACGACCTTCATAGAAAGCGACCAGAGCCGGGCTGCGGTGGACAAAAAGCTGGGCGCGCTCGCGGCATCGGTCGAGCGGCTGTCGCAGAAGGTGTCGGAAGACGCCAACATCAACGCGACGCTCGCGCGGATCGCCGAGGGGCAGGAAAACCTGATCGCCGCGATCAACGCGATCACGGCGCGCCCCATGTCGGATGCCGACGCGATGGAGGCCGAGACGCGGTCGCGCCTGCGCAGCATCGACGTGCAGCTTCTGCGCATTCTCGAGGAACTGACCGCCGGACGGCAGGAAAGCACGACCGAACTGCGCCGCGACCTTGCCCGCCTGACCCGCGTGATCGAGATCGCCGCCGACCCCAACGGGCCAGCCGGGCAGGGGCGCTAGGCCATGGCGCTGAACCGGCGCAGCGGGCAGCGGTTCCAGGCCTCCATCTGGCCGGGGTTCGTCGATGCGATGACGGCGCTGCTGCTGGTGCTGATCTTCGTGCTGACGATCTTCATGGTGGTCCAGTCGATCCTCACGGAAACCATCAGCGGGCAGGAAACCGAACTGGACGCCCTGCAGCGCGAGGTAGGAGAACTGGCGTCGGCGCTGGGTGTCGAACAGCAGCGCAACTTCGAACTTGAACAGGATGTCGATGCGCTTGGGAACGATCTTGCCCGCGCACGCGACAACGAAGCATTCCAGAACAGGCTGATCGACACGCTGTCGGCGGAACTGGACCGGACGGACGCGGCACTGGCCGATGCGCGGGCACAGATCACCGACTTCGAGGCGCGGGTGGCGACCTTGCTGACCGACCGGGATGCGGCACGGGACCGGGCCGCCGAATTGGGAGAGACCCTGGCGTCCACGCGCGAGGCGCTGGATGCCGAGCAGGAAGCGGCGCAACTGGCCGAGGCCCAACGCGCCGCGCTGGAGGCGATGGTGGCCGAGATTCGCGCCGAGCAGGCCGACACGGACGCGGCGCTGGCCGAGGTGCAGGCCGAACTGGACGACACGGCCGAGGCGTTGTCGGCGGAAGAAGCCGCGCGGCTGGCGGAGGCCGAGGCGGCGCGGCGTCTGCGTGCGCGACTTGAGTCGGCCGATGCGGAACTGACGGCGATGACGCTCCGGCTGGAACAGGAACGCGCGCGGGCCGAGGAGACGCTGACCCTGCTGGCCGCGGCGCGCGATGCGCAGGAAGACCTGGACGAAAGGCTGATGGCAGCCCTGGCCGACGGCGACGCGACCGAGGAGGCATTGGCCGCGGCCCGGGCGGAGTTGGACGCCGCGCGGGACCGTTTGGCGGAGGAGGGCGCCACCGCCGCGGATCTGCGCGCGCGGCTTGCCGATGCGCTTGCCGCGCGGCAACAGGCCGAAGCGGGAACGGCCGACGCGATGTTAGAGGCGGAGCGGCAGGCGCGGCTGCTGGCGCAGGCGCGCGACGAACTTTCCGAGGCTGAAGAGAGCAGCGCCGCGGATCGCCGCCGCATCGCAGCGCTGACGGCGCAAATCGATGCGCTGCGGGGGCAGTTGGCCGATGTGCAGGCGCTGCTTGACGATGCCGAGGCGCGCGATGCGGTTGCGGATGTGCAGATCGAGGCGTTGGGACAGCGGCTGAACGCGGCGCTGGCGCGGGTTGCAACCGAAGAGCGGCGCCGCGCGGAGCTGGAAGCGGCAGAGCGCGCCCGGCTTGAGGAAGAAGCCCGGCGGCTGGAGAACTACCGGTCCGAATTCTTCGGGCGGCTGCGCGAGATCCTCGGCGACCAGGACGGGGTGCAGGTCGTGGGTGACCGGTTCGTGTTCTCGTCCGAAGTGTTGTTCGCGTCCGGTTCGGCCGACCTGTCGCCGGAGGGCGAGGCGGAGGTCGCCAATGTCGCCCGTCGGTTGCAGGAGGTCGCTGCGGTCATCCCGGAAGGGATCGACTGGGTGATCCGCGTGGATGGGCACACGGACGATGTGCCCGTTTCGACGTCCAGCGAGTTTGCCGATAACTGGGAACTCAGCCAGGCGCGGGCGCTGTCGGTCGTGCGCTACATGGTGGACAATTTCGGTTTTCCGCCGAACCGACTGGCTGCGACCGGGTTCGCCGAGTTCCAGCCCGTCGATCCGCGCGACACGCCCGAGGCACGCGCCCGTAACCGCCGGATCGAGTTGAAACTGACCGAACGTTGAGCCCGCACCCGACCCTGCGCCCGGTTTGCTGGGGGTCGAAACTTGTTCCTGATACGAAAAGACCCCGCCGGGCAGGCGGGGTCTCGTTTTCTCGGGTGTCGCGGTGTCAGTCTGCCGTCAGAAGCGGCGGACGCTTGCTGGACAGGCGCGCCCGTTCCGGCGGCAGGATCTCGAGATGGATCTTGTCGTCCTTCACCTCGACCCGGACGATCCCGCCCTTCGCCAGACGGCCGAACAGGAGTTCCTCGGCCAGCGGCTTCTTGATGTGCTCCTGGATCACCCGGCCAAGCGGACGGGCGCCCATCTTGTCGTCGTAGCCCTTCACGCCCAGCCACGTGGCCGCATCGGGTGTCAGTTCGATGGACACGTTGCGGTCCATCAGCTGCGCTTCGAGCTGAAGCACGAACTTTTCGACCACCTGCATGATCACCTCCTGCGGCAGCGGCTGGAAGCTGATCACCGCGTCGAGCCGGTTGCGGAATTCCGGCGTGAAGGTCCGTTCGATCGCGGCAGTGTCCTCGCCCTCGCGGCGGTCGCGCCCGAAGCCGATGGCTGCCTTGGCCTGCTCCGCGGCCCCCGCGTTGGAGGTCATGATCAGGATGACGTTCGAGAAATCGACCTGCCGCCCGTTATGATCGGTCAGTTTGCCGTGATCCATAACCTGCAGCAGGATGTTGTAAACATCCGGATGCGCCTTCTCGATCTCGTCGAGGAGCAGCACGCAATGCGGGTGCTGGTCGATCCCGTCGGTCAGCAGCCCGCCCTGGTCGAACCCGACATAGCCCGGCGGCGCCCCGATCAGGCGCGATACGGCATGCTTTTCCATGTATTCCGACATGTCGAAGCGCAGGAGTTCAACGCCGAGCGATTCCGAGAGCTGCTTGGCGACCTCGGTCTTGCCCACGCCGGTCGGCCCCGCGAACAGGTAGTTCCCGATGGGCTTGCCCGGTTCGCGCAGGCCCGCGCGGGACAGCTTGATGGCCGAAGACAGCGCCTCGATCGCCTTGTCCTGCCCGAACACCACCCGCTTGAGCGCCCCTTCGAGATCGCGCAGGATTTCCGCGTCGTCCTTGGACACGTTCTTCGGCGGAATGCGGGCGATCTTGGCAACCACGGCTTCGATCTCGCGCGGGCCGATGGTCTTGCGCCGCCGGCTTTCGGACAGAAGATGCTGGGCCGCCCCCGCCTCGTCGATCACGTCGATCGCCTTGTCGGGCAGCTTGCGGTCATTGATGTAGCGCGCCGACAGTTCCACTGCGGTCCGGATCGCATCGGACGTGTAGCGGATGTCGTGATGCGACTCGAAATACGGCTTCAGACCCTTGAGGATCTTGACCGTGTCATCGACCGACGGTTCCGACACGTCGATCTTCTGGAACCGGCGGCTGAGCGCGCGGTCTTTCTCGAAATGCTGGCGGAATTCCTTGTAGGTCGTGGAGCCCATGCAGCGCAGCTTGCCGCCTTGCAGCGCGGGCTTCAGCAGGTTCGACGCATCCATCGCGCCGCCGGACGTCGCCCCGGCGCCGATGACGGTGTGGATCTCGTCGATGAACAGGATCGCATCCGGATGATCCTCAAGTTCGCTCACGACCGCCTTCAGCCGTTCCTCGAAGTCGCCGCGATACCGGGTGCCCGCCAGCAGCGCGCCCATATCGAGCGAGTAGATCGTCGCGCCCGCAAGCACGTCAGGCGTTTCCCCCTGCACGATCTTGCGCGCGAGCCCCTCGGCGATGGCCGTCTTGCCCACGCCGGGATCGCCCACCAGCAACGGGTTGTTCTTGCGCCGGCGGCACAGGACCTGGATGCAGCGTTCGACCTCGGACTCGCGGCCGATCAGCGGGTCGATATCGCCCTTCTGCGACTTCGCGTTCAGGTCCACGCAGTACTTCGCCAGCGCCGAGTCCTTGTTCTCGGGCTCCGCCGCCTGTGCGGTTTCCTCTTCATAGTCGCTGGCACCCTTGACCGGGCGGCTTTCGCCGAAGTTCGGGTCCTTGGCGACGCCGTGGGCGATGAAGTTCACCGCGTCGTAACGGGTCATTTCCTGTTCCTGCAGGAAGAACGCCGCGTTGCTTTCGCGCTCGGCGAAGATCGCCACGAGCACGTTGGCGCCCGTGACTTCGGTCCGGCCGGACGACTGCACGTGGATCGCCGCGCGCTGGATCACCCGCTGAAAGGCTGCCGTGGGCACGGCTTCGGAACCGTCGATATCGGTGACGAGGGTCGACAGTTCCTCGTCCACGAATTCGACCAGCGTTGTCTTGAGCGCGGCCAGGTCTACCCCGCAGGCCTGCATGACCTTCGCGGCATTCGGTTCGTCGATCAGCGCCAGCAACAGATGCTCGAGCGTGGCCAGTTCGTGACGACGGGTATTTGCCAGGGCCAGAGCCGCATGAATTGCTTGTTCAAGCGTATTCGAAAATGACGGCACGCGACGTGCTCCTTTCAGTCGGGGCGATGGGGTCTCCCGCCACCACCGTGGGCTCGTAGGTTTAAAGTTTGGTTTTCCGCGCCCGTCTTCAAGTCTTTTTTCGTAACGTCCTTGGCAGCGGTTCTGTGCGGCTGGGCACGATGCGCCGGATGGCATCGCCCGCCGGGTCTGCCGCTATTTTCATCAGAACGAATCCTTGAGGGCGCGGATATGGGCGAAGACCTTGGCATCGCTTTCCTTTTCCAGCCCGAGCGCGGCCCGCAGGCCCGGATCCGCCGCGCGCAGGAACGGGTTCGTGGCCCGTTCGACATCGAGCCGGACCGGCACTGTCGCTTCGCCCGCTGCGCGCGCGACGTCAATTATTTCGGCGCGTTCGGCCAGTGCGGGCGGCACGTCGCCAAGGCTGAGGGCAAATCGTGCATTCGACTGCGTGTATTCGTGTCCCGAACAGACCAGCGTGTCGCCCGGCAGCGCCGCGAGCCGGGACAGGCTGTCCCACATCTGGTCCGGCGTTCCTTCGAAAAGGCGACCGCATCCGAGCGCCATCAGGCTGTCCCCCGAGAACAGAAAATGCGCCCCGGCGAAGAAATAGGCGATGTGGCCGATGGTGTGGCCCGGAACATCGATGATCTCCACCGACTGGCCTGCGAAGCCTTCGTCCCGGCCCGGGCGCACCGGGCGATCCAGGGCGGGCAGCCGCGCGGCATCCTGCGCGGCCCCCCAGACCGCCGCCCCGGTCGCCTTGCGCAGCGCATCGACGCCGCCGACATGGTCATGATGGTGATGGGTCAGCAGGATGTCCGTCAGCCGCCAGCCTCGCGCGGCAAGCGCCGCTTCGATCGGCGCGGCCTCCGGAACATCGACGACGGCGGTCGCGCCGCTGGCCGCGTCATGGACGAGATAGGCATAGTTGTCCTTCAGACAGGGCACGGTGACGAGGTCGAGAGGCATGGCGTTTCACTCCGCTTGCGCTATGGTCCCCGCAGGCTAAGGCGCCGCTGCGGGGCTTCGCAATGCATCTCGACGTGCAGGACTTGAAAACATTCTATTACCGCACCCGGTTGGGACGCGCGGCGCAGCGCGTGATCCGCGATCGCGTCGTGGCGCACTGGGCGGACACGAAGGGCCAGACCGTGGTGGGGTTCGGTTTCGCGGTGCCGCTGCTGCGCCCGTTTCTGGACCGCGCGCGCCGGGTAATCGGGCTCATGCCCGCACCGCAGGGGGTCATGCCGTGGCCGGGCGGGGGGCTCGGCAATGTCAGCGTGCTGTGCGAGGATGCGCTCTGGCCCTTGCCCACCGGGCTCGTGGACAGGCTCGTGGTGATGCACGGTCTGGAGACGTCGGAAAACCCGTCGCTGCTGCTGGACGAGGTGCGCCGCGTTCTCGGGCCCGGCGGGCGCGTTCTTTTCATCGTGCCGAACCGGGCCGGGCTCTGGGCGCGGAGCGACCAGACACCGTTCGGCTACGGGCGGCCTTACAGCCTCGGGCAGCTGGAGGCGCAGCTGTCCCGCCACGGCTTCACCGCCGACACGCACGAGGTCGCGCTGTTCCAGCCGCCGTCGCACCGGCGGTTCTGGCTGCGTGCCGGCCCCTATTGCGAACGCGTGGGCAACCGGCTGTCCAATCGCTATGCCGGTGGCGTGCTGCTGGTGGACGCCAGCAAGGACGCGCCGCAACCGGGTGGGACCCCCGTGCGCGACGGGATGCGCGCGCCCTTGCGGACGGCCGGCGCGCTGGCGCAACCGGCCCGCGACAATGTTTGCGCCACCAACGCTGCCGGTGCAGCAACGGGAATCGTTGCCGCGCGGCAGCGATGCTGAAACAAATCGTGTGTCGCAGACTGCGCATAGGGTCGCACCTGCAGAAATTCCGTTCCGCGCAAGGTCGATGGGGGCATTCCTTCGGCCAGTTGAGCGGTTGCCTGCGCAGGAACCCTTTGCTACACCCTGCGCGATTTGTGACGGCATCGTGAGCGCACGGGCCGCAGACCTCGCCCGGCGCTGATCGTTCAGGCTCGGGCCAAGACATCGAAAGGGTGGACGTGTCCGAACCAGCTTCGATCTCCAAGGGCATCGCCGATCGCTATGCGACGGCCGTGTTCGAACTGGCGCAGGCCGACAACCAGCTCGACGTGCTCGAAGCCGACATCGACGCGCTCGACGCCGCACTCCGCGACAGTCCCGATTTCGCCGGGATGGTGCACTCGCCGCTCGTAGCGCGGGCCGATCAGCAGGCGGCGGTGGCCGCGCTGGCGCGGGCGATGGGGCTGTCGGCCCTGACCGGCAACACGTTGTCCCTGATGGCGTCCAAGCGGCGCCTGTTCGTGCTGCCCGCGCTGATCGCGCAGCTGCGCGACCGGATCGCCGACGCGCGGGGCATCGTCACCGCCGAGGTCGCCTCGGCCACCGCGCTGAGCGATGCACAGATCGCGAAACTTGCCGACACGCTGCGTGCGAAGGTTGGTAAGGACGTCAAGATTACATCGACCGTGGATGAAACTCTCATCGGCGGTCTCGTCGTCAAGGTGGGCTCGCGGATGATCGACACGTCGATCGCCGCCAAGCTTGCGACCCTCCAGCAAGTCATGAAAGAGGTCGGATAACATGGGAATCCAGGCAGCCGAAATTTCTGCGATCCTCAAGGAGCAGATCAAGAACTTCGGGCAGGAAGCCGAAGTCGCCGAGGTTGGCCGCGTCCTGAGCGTCGGTGACGGGATCGCCCGTGTCTACGGGCTGGACAACGTTCAGGCCGGCGAGATGGTGGAATTCCCCGGCGGTATCCGCGGCATGGCGCTGAACCTCGAATCCGACAATGTCGGCGTCGTGATCTTCGGGTCCGACCAGGACATCAAGGAAGGCGACACGGTCAAGCGCACCAACTCCATCGTGGACGTGCCCGCGGGCGACGGCCTGCTGGGGCGGGTCGTGGACGGGCTGGGCAACCCGCTGGACGGCAAGGGTGCAATCGAGGCGTCCGAGCGCCGCATCGCGGACGTGAAGGCGCCGGGCATCATCCCGCGCAAGTCGGTGCACGAACCGATGGCGACCGGCCTGAAATCCGTCGACGCCATGATCCCGATCGGGCGCGGCCAGCGCGAACTCATCATCGGCGACCGTCAGACGGGCAAGACGGCCGTGGCGCTCGACACGATCCTGAACCAGAAGGTCTATAACGACGCGGCGGGCGACGACGAGAGCAAGAAACTGTATTGCATCTATGTCGCCATCGGCCAGAAGCGGTCGACAGTGGCGCAGCTGGTCAAGAAGCTCGAAGAGTCGGGGGCCATCGACTACACCATCGTCGTGGCCGCCACCGCGTCGGACCCCGCGCCGATGCAGTTCCTCGCACCCTATGCCGCGACCGCGATGGCGGAATATTTCCGCGACAACGGCCGCCACGCGCTGATCGTCTACGATGACCTGTCGAAGCAGGCCGTGGCCTATCGCCAGATGTCGCTGCTGCTGCGCCGTCCGCCGGGCCGCGAAGCTTACCCGGGCGACGTGTTCTACCTCCACTCCCGCCTGCTGGAGCGTTCGGCCAAGCTGGGCGACGACCATGGCAACGGCTCGCTCACGGCGCTGCCGATCATCGAAACGCAAGGCGGCGACGTGTCGGCCTTCATCCCGACCAACGTGATCTCGATCACCGACGGGCAGATCTTCCTTGAAACGGAACTGTTCTACCAGGGCATCCGCCCCGCGGTGAACACCGGCCTGTCGGTGTCGCGCGTGGGTTCGTCCGCGCAGACCAACGCGATGAAGTCGGTCGCGGGGCCGGTGAAGCTGGAACTGGCGCAGTATCGCGAAATGGCGGCCTTCGCGCAGTTCGGCTCGGACCTCGACGCATCGACCCAGCGGCTTCTGAACCGCGGCGCGCGCCTGACCGAGCTGATGAAGCAGAACCAGTATTCGCCCCTGACCAACGCGGAAATCGTCTGCGTGATCTTCGCGGGCACCAACGGGTTCCTCGACAAGATCGCAGTCGGCGACGTGGGCAAGTTCGAGGCCGGGCTGCTGTCGCACCTGCGCAACCAGCACAAGGACCTGCTGGACTGGCTGACCAAGGACGATCCGAAGATCAAGGGTGATGCCGCCGACCGACTGAAGGCCGCCATTTCCGAGTTCGCCGAGACCTTCGCGTAAGCGGGGCGAAAGGGAACAGGCCAATGGCAAATCTCAAGGATCTCAAGAACCGGATCTCCAGCGTCAAGAGCACGCGGAAGATCACGAAGGCGATGCAGATGGTCGCGGCGGCAAAGCTCCGCCGCGCCCAGGAGGCGGCCGAGATGGCGCGCCCCTATACCGAGAAGTTCAACGACGTGATGTCGGGGCTTGCGGCGTCCGTGGGCGACAGCCCGACGGCCCCCAAGCTGCTGCGCGGCACCGGGTCCGACAAGACCCACATGCTGGTCGTGATGACGGCGGAACGCGGCCTGTGCGGCGGCTTCAATTCGTCCATCGTGAAGCTGGCCAAGCAGCGGGCCGAAAAGCTTCTGGGCGAGGGAAAGACCGTGAAGATCGTCACGGTCGGCAAGAAGGGCCGCGAACAGCTCAAGCGGGATTACGGCGACTATCTGGTCGGCCATGTGGACCTGACCGAGGTCAAGCGCGTCGGCTACGAGAACGCGCAGGCCATCGCCAAGGATCTGCTGACGCGTTTCGACGCGGAGGAGTTCGACATCTGCACGATCTTCTTCTCGCGCTTCGAGACGGTGATCAGCCAGGTGCCGACGGCGCAGCAGGTCATCCCGGCGAAGTTCGACGGTGATGCGCCCGCGGCCAGCTCGCTCTACGACTACGAACCCAGCGAAGAAGGCATCCTGGCCGACCTGTTGCCGCGCGGTGTCGCGGTGCAGATCTTCGCCGCATTGCTCGAAAACGCCGCGTCGGAACAGGGCGCGCGGATGTCCGCCATGGACAACGCGACCCGCAACGCCGGTGAAATGATCGAGGACCTGACCATCGAGTACAACCGCTCGCGCCAGGCCGTCATCACCAACGAGCTTATCGAAATCATCTCGGGCGCCGAGGCGCTCTAAAGGAACCGGAGAACCCCCATGGCTCAAGCAAATGGCAAAGTGGCCCAGGTCATCGGCGCCGTCGTGGACGTGCAGTTCGAAGGCGAACTGCCCGCGATCCTCAACGCGCTGACGACCGACAACAACGGCAAGAAACTGGTTCTGGAAGTGGCCCAGCACCTGGGCGAGAACACCGTCCGCACCATCGCGATGGACGCGACCGAGGGGCTCGTGCGCGGCGCCCCCGTGACCGATACCGGTGCGCCGATCTCGATCCCCGTGGGCGACGCGACGCTCGGGCGGATCCTCAACGTTATCGGCGAACCGATCGACGAGAAGGGGCCTGTTGAATCGTCCGAGACCCGGTCGATCCACCAGCCCGCGCCCAGCTTCGAACAGCAGTCGACATCGTCCGACATCCTCGTGACGGGCATCAAGGTGATCGACCTGCTGGCGCCCTATGCGAAGGGCGGGAAGATCGGCCTCTTCGGCGGCGCGGGCGTGGGCAAGACAGTTCTCATCATGGAACTGATCAACAACATCGCCAAGGTGCACTCGGGCTATTCGGTGTTCGCGGGCGTGGGGGAACGGACCCGCGAAGGCAACGACCTCTATCACGAGATGATCGAATCCAACGTCATCAAGCCCGACAACCTGTCGGAATCGCAGGTGGCGCTGGTCTACGGCCAGATGAACGAACCGCCGGGGGCGCGGGCCCGCGTGGCGCTGACCGGCCTGACGCTGGCCGAACAGTTCCGCGACCAGTCCGGGTCGGACGTTCTGTTCTTCGTGGACAACATCTTCCGCTTCACGCAGGCGGGGTCCGAGGTGTCGGCCCTTCTGGGCCGCATCCCGTCCGCCGTGGGCTACCAGCCGACGCTGGCCACCGACATGGGCGCGATGCAGGAACGGATCACTTCCACCAAGGCTGGTTCGATCACGTCGATCCAGGCCGTGTACGTGCCTGCAGACGACCTGACCGACCCCGCGCCGGCCACGACCTTTGCCCACCTCGACGCCACGACCGTTCTGTCGCGCGCGATCTCGGAATTGGGCATCTACCCGGCCGTAGACCCGCTCGACAGTTCGTCGCGCCTGATGGACCCCGCCATTCTGGGCGAGGAGCACTACAAGGTCGCCCGTGACGTGCAGGGGATCCTCCAGCGCTACAAGTCGCTGCAGGACATCATCGCGATCCTCGGGATGGACGAACTGAGCGAAGAGGACAAGCTGACCGTGGCCCGCGCCCGGAAGATCCAGCGCTTCCTGTCGCAGCCTTTCGACGTGGCGAAGGTCTTCACCGGATCCGACGGCATCCAGGTGCCGCTCGACAAGACCATCGACAGCTTCAAGCGCGTCGTCGCGGGCGAGTTCGACCACCTGCCGGAAGCGGCGTTCTACATGGTGGGCGATATCGACGAGGTTGTCGCCAAGGCCGAGAAACTGGCCGCAGCCGCCGCGTAAGGGGACCCACCGATGGCCGATACCATGCAATTCGACCTCGTGTCGCCGGAACGGAGCCTTGCCTCCGGCCCGGCGACGGCGGTGCAGATCCCGGCCGCCGAGGGCGACATGACCGCGATGGCCAACCACGCGCCGGTCATCACGATCCTGCGTCCGGGTATCCTGACCGTGACCGCGCCCGATGGCGTGACCGAATTCGCCGTCACGGGCGGGTTCGCGGAAATCACGCCCGAGGGCACGACCGTTCTGGCGGAACGGGCCTATGAGCGCCACGCGGATAACCGCGCGGCGATCGAGGCGCATCTTGAAGACGCGCGGAAGGCGGCAAGCGACGCGGTGGATCACGACAAGGCGGGGGCCGACAAGATGGTGTCCGATCTTGTGCATCTTCTGGAGCGGATGCAGTAATCCGTCTGTCGGGCGTGTTTCGCCCGCGAAACGTCATCCCCCGTCTCCGTCCCGGAGGCGGGGGTTTTTCGTGAAAGGGCAAGGTGTTGGGGGCCGCGCCCGCGGTCAGTTCAGCCGCGCCACCAGCCGGTCGCAGGCGATCCCGACAGCCTTGTGCAGCAGAAGCGTCATCACCGCGAGCACGGCGAGGGCGGCGAACATCAGGTCGATCTTCGCGCGCCCGTTGGCCAGCAGCATGAGATAGCCGAGCCCCTGGCTTGCGCCGACCCACTCGCCGATGATCGCGCCGATAGGGGCATAGACAGCTGCAAGCCGCAGGCCCGACGCCAGCGAGGGCAGGGCTGCGGGGACGCGGATGCGCCACAGGACGTGGCGGGGCCGGGCCTGCATCGTCTGCGCAAGGTCGAGCCAGCCGCGCGGCGTGTGCATCAGCCCGTCGAAAAAGGCTGATGTAACAGGGAAATAGATGATGAGCACGGCCATCAGGATCTTCGATTCCAGCCCGTAGCCGAGCCAGAGCGTCAGGATCGGGGCGAGGGCGAAGACCGGCAGCGCTTGTGTCAGCACCAGAACCGGGCGCAAAAGGCGGCGGGCGACGGGGGAAATCGCCAGTTGCAGGGCGGTCCCGGCCCCGAGGAGCGAGCCGAGGATGAGGCCGAGGATCACCTCGGTCAGCGTGACGCCCGCGTGCCACGCGATGAGATCCGCGTTTTCCGCCAAGGCCTTGGCCACGCGCCATGGCCCCGGAAGGATGAAGGGCGGCAGGGCTGCCAGCGTCACCAGCGCCTGCCATGCGAGCAGGACGGTGGCGGCGATGGCGAGGGGGGTGAGGGTGCGGATCATGTGCGCAGCCGCTCGAGCAGTGCCGCACCATGGGACAGCATCGCGGCATCATCGCCGGGGCGGGGGACGGTCGCGCCGGGAGCTGGAGGTATCTCTGACAGGGCGTTGTTTTCCATCAGGTAAATCTTGTGGCCCAGACGCGCGGCCTCCATCGGGTCGTGGGTCACCAGGAGAACGGTGCGGCCCGCCAGATGCCGGGCGGCGAGGTCCTGCATGTCGGCGCGGGTGCGGGCATCGAGCGCGGAGAATGGTTCATCAAGGAGCACGAAGTCCTTGTTTTCCATCAAGGTTCTGGCAAGCGCGACCCGCTGGCGCTGCCCGCCCGACAGCTTGGCCGGGCGCTTGGCAGCATGGTCCGACAAGCCCAGCCGGTCCACCAGTGCATCGAGCCGCGGCCAGTCCACCGGATCGCCGCGCAGGCGGGCGCCAAGCGCCACGTTGCCGCGCAGATCCAGCCACGGCATCAGCAGATCGTCCTGCGCCATGTAGGCGACGCGGCCCGACAAGTCCTTGTCATCGCTCGGGATAATCGTGCCGTCGAAATCAGCGCCGGTGTCCAGGCCGGCGATCAGGCGCAGCAGTGTGGACTTGCCGGACCCGCTGGGGCCGAGCAGGCAGGTCCAGCCGCCGGGGGCGAGATCGAGGGTCACGTCGGCCAGAAGCGGCACGCCGCCGAAGCGCACCGACCCTGCCAGCCGCAGCCCCGGCGCGTCGTATGAATCGCGTATGACTCCCATATGACTTTCATATGAATCTGAGCCGACGTTCCCGGCCATCACGCAGCGTCCCAGCCCATCTGCCAGAAGTCCCGTTCGAGCCGGGTCGCCACGGCGAAACGGTCGCAGAGCGCGGGCCAGCGCGGCGATGCCGCCGGGTCGGCCCCCAGCCGCGCAGCGATGACCCGGTCGATCAGCGCGCTCACATCGGCGCAGGTCTGCTGGTAGTCGTCGCCGGCATAGGTGGCGATCCAGTCGGCGTAAGGCCCGCCCGTGCCCGCCAGCCGCGCGCCGATTTCGCCATAGCCGAGCACGCAGGGGGCGAGGGCCGCCAGAAGGTCGGCCATGTCGCCCGCGTGCCCGGCGTCGAGCACGTAGCGGGTATAGGCGAGGGTGGCGGGGTGTTCGCGGGTCGCTTCCAGATCGGACTCGGACAGACCCAGCGCCGCGCAGGTGGAGACATGCAGGCGCATCTCGTCGTCGATCAGGGCGTGAACCGTGGCGGCGCAGGCGCGCATGTCGGCGATGCTGCCGGCCTTGGTCACGGCCAGCGCCCATGCCCGCGCGAAATGGATCAGGAACAGGTAATCCTGCCGCATGTAGAACAGGAACGCATCGCGCGGCAGGGTGCCGTGGGCCATGCCCGCCACGAACGGGTGGCGGGTGTAATCCTCCCAGTCCGGCGCGCAGGACGCGCGCCAGAGGGGGAAGGTGGTCCCGTAAGTCATTGCGCGCCGAGATCGACGGCCATGGCGCTGACGGGGCGCATGTCGTCGATCAGGCCCCCGTCGAACAGGAATTGTTCGAACGCGGCATAGCGCCCGGCATCGAGACCCGCGGGCGACAGCGCGAGGCGCGGCCACGTGTCGGCCCAGGCGCGGGTGTTCAGTTCGTCCTGCAATTCGCGGGCGGTGCCCGAGAAGATTTCCCACGCCGCGTCGGGGTTGTTCACGATGTAATGGGTGGCGAGTTCCGTGGCCTTGAGGAAGCGGCGGATCATGTCCGCGTCCATGGTGTCGGGATTGGCGACGTAGATCAGTTCGTCATAGGCGGGGATCCCGTGTTCTTCGAGATAGAAGCATCTGCCGGGCACGCCTTCGATATCCATCTGGTTCAGCTCGAAATTGCGATAGGCGCCAAGGACGGCATCCACGTTGCCCGCCATCAGCGCGGGCGAGAGCGACCAGTTGACGTTGACGAGCGTGATGTCGTCCATGGTCAGGTCCGCCTGCGCGAGAAGCGCTTCGAGGAGGGCTTCCTCAACCCCCGCGACGGAGAAGCCGACGCGCTTGCCCTTGAGATCCGCGAGCGTCTCGATGGGTCCGTCTTCGAGCACCAGAAGGCAGTTGAGCGGCGTGGCGACCAGCGTGCCGACGCGCACGAGCGGCATCCCCTCGGCCACCTGAAGGTGAAGCTGCGGCTGGTAGGAGACGGCAAGATCGGCGCGTCCCGCGGCGACCATCTTGGGCGGGTCGGCGGGATCGGCGGGGGGGACGATGTCTACCTCAAGCCCCGCGTCGGCGAAGTAACCGCGTTCCTCGGCCACGATGATCGGCGCGTGGTCGGGGTTGATGAACCAGTCGAGGATCAGGGTCATCCGGTCCTGTGCCGCGGCGGGCGTGGCGAACAGGGCGGCGGCGAGGGCGAAATGTGTCATCCGTGTCATTGCTGGCTCCAGAGCGCGTGGAAATGGTGGGTGGGGCCGTGGCCATGGCCGACCGACAGCCGGTGGGCCTGGGCCACGGCGCCCGCGACATAGGTCTTCGCGGCGGCGACGGCGTCGGTGTCGTGCAGGCCCTTGGCGAGTTCCGCGGCGAGTGCTGCGGAGAGCGTGCAGCCCGTGCCGTGGGTGTTCGCGGTGTCGGTGCGCGGGGCGGTGAACCAGTGGGCGGCGTCTTCGATCACCAGCACGTCGGGGCTGTCGTCGCCCGCGAGATGCCCGCCTTTCAGCAAGACGGCGGGCGGGCCGAGCGCGGCGAGGGCGGCGGCCTGAAGCTGCATCATGTCGCGGTCCGTCGCTTCGGGCGCGTCCAGCAGGACGGCGGCTTCGGGGATGTTGGGCGTCAGGTGCGTGGCCAGGGGCAAGAGATCGTCGCGGAGTGCGGCCACCGCGTCGTCGGGCAGCAGGCGCGCGCCGCCCTTGGCGACCATCACCGGGTCGAGCACGACGGGGATGCCGCGGTGCGGGCGCAGGGCGCTGGCCACGGCGCGGGCGATGTCCGCGTTGGCGATCATGCCGATCTTGACCGCGTGGACCGTGATGTCGTCGAAGATGGCGGCGATCTGGTCGGCGACGAATTCGGGTGGCACGGTGTGGATACCGGTGACGCCTTGGGTGTTCTGGGCGGTCAGCGCCGTGAGCGCGGCCATGCCATAGGTGCCGCGCGCGGCGAAGGTTTTCAGGTCGGCCTGGATACCCGCGCCGCCCGACGGGTCGGAGCCTGCGATCGACAGGACGTTGCGGATGGTTGTCATGGCTGCTCCGTGAATGTGCGGGCGGCGGCTTCGGGGTCGGGCTGGCCGCAGATGGCCGACACGACCGCCAGACCGCAGGCCCCGGCGGCGCGGGCGGGCGCGACATGGGTGGCGTTCAGCCCGCCGATGGCGACGGCGGGGACGGGGCAGGCCGCGATGATGCGCATGAGCCCGTTCCAGCCGGTGGCCGGGCGGTGGTCGGGCTTGGTCTGCGTGGCGAAGACCGGGCCTGCGCCGGCGTAGTCCACGACGCGCGGGTCGATGGCGGCGGCGGCCTCGGGCGTTTCGACCGAGAGGCCGAGGATCATGGCGGGTCCGATGGCGGCGCGGGCGCGCGCGGGGTCCGTGTCGTCCTGCCCGACATGCAGGCCATGCGCGCCGATGGCGATGGCGGCGTCGGCATCGTCGTTGACGATGAGCGCGGCCCCCGTGCCGTGGAGGGCGGTCATGAGCGCGCGGCCCAGGGCGATCCGCTCGGGCGTCGTGGCGGTCTTGTGGCGCAGTTGCACGGCGGTGACGCCGCCCGCCACCGCGGCGCGGGCGGTGTCCACCATGCCGTGCCCGTGCCGGTCGCAAAGCGCCGGGTCTAGGACGAGGTAGAGCGACAGGTCAGGCAGGCTGCGCATCGCTCAGGCCGCGGTGACGGGGATGGCGGCGAGCGTGTCGGGCGTCGCGGTGTAGAGCGCATCGACGAAGAGCGCCTGGAACGACGCCGGGCCGGGCGCACCCGCGGCGGCGTTGCCCGCGGCGGCGAAATGCGCAAGGGCCGCGACGGTGGCGTCGAACGGGTCCGGGACGGTCGCGGCATAGGCGCCGGTCAGGGCCGTGAGCGAACAGCCCATGGCGGTGATGCGGGACATCATCGGATCGCCGCCTTCGACACGCACGGCGCGCGTGCCGTCGGTGACGAAATCGACCTCGCCGGTGACGGCGACGATGGTGGCTTGGGTCCCGGCAAGGCTGCGCGCGGCGTCTTCGGCCGCGGCCACGCTGTCGGCGGCGTCGGGGCCGCGGCTGGCGGTGTCGATGCCCGCCAGCGCCATGATTTCCGACGCGTTGCCGCGCAGGATCGTGGGGGTGCGGGCCAGCAGATCGCGCGCGATGCCGCCCCGCCAGGGGGAGGCGTAATGGGCGACCGGGTCGAACACCCATGGCTTGCCCGCGCCGGTGGCGCCGTCGATGGCCTTGTGCATTCCGGCGACCCAGTTGGGCGAGAGCGTGCCGAAATTGATCGTGAGCGCGCCTGCGATTGCGGCGAAATCCTCGGCCTCTTCGGGCGTGTGGAGCATCGCGGGGGAGGCCCCGGCGGCCAGCAGCACGTTCGCGGCGATGTTCATGGCGACGTAATTGGTGATGCAATGCACCAGCGGCGGGGCGGCGCGCATCTGCGTCAGGGCGGCATCGGGCGTGGTCGTCAGGGTCATCTTGGCCTCCGTCGGTGTCGGGGAAGCCGGGCGGGCACGGCCTGCGGGGCCGGTCTGCCAAGACTTCCTCCGCCGGTGCTAACCGGGTCAGGTTCAAAGGGTGCTTCTCAGCCCCTTGTCGGGGGCGCCCCTGTCTTTGACGTCCGTGTAAAACACAGCCCGCCGGGGCTGTCACGGGGGAATTTTCGGGGTCCGCTGGCGCGCCCGCGGCGATCCGGATGCAAAGACCCGCGACAGGCGCCCGTGTTCGGGATAGGATTGCCGCGTTGCCGCATTGCGGGTGCGGCATGCTCGCCAGCGTTGTGAGGAGACGGTGATGACACAGACACAGGCGGAAGAACCGCATCTCACGCGGATGCCGCCCGGCGCCGCCGGGACAGGGGATATCGCGGTGCACCAGGGCTGGGCGCTGACCCGCCATGGCGCGGTGGCGGGACCGGCGCGCGACGTGGATATCGTGCTGCTGCACGGCATGTCGGCGGGCGCATGGATATGGCCGGAGGACTGGATTTCCGGTTTCACATCAGATGGCTACGCGGTCTGGACCATGACCCTGCCGGGCCGCGACGGGGGCGGAAGCATCAGCCGCGACCCCGGCGTGATCGACCGCGCGCTGGCCCATGCCATGGAGACCGGCGACAGCGAAGGCGCGCTGCGGATGCTAGTGCGTGCGCTGCCGGGCGCGTCGCTGGTCGACGGGCCGGACCTGGGCGATTTCGCCGATGCGCTGGCGCGCGCGCTGGCGCAGGTGGGCCGCCCCGCCGTGGTGGTCGGCCATTCGCTGGGGGGTGCCGTGGCGCAGCTTTTGCTGCGACGCGGCATGGCCCCGGCGGGTACGGTTCTTTTGGCTTCAGTGCCGCCCTATGGCACGTGGCGCGCCTCGGCCGAACTGGCGCTGACGGCGCCGCATGTCTGGCGGATGCTGGGCCGTTTCGCGCTGGAGGGACCCGCGGCCGCGGACATGGACCTGATGCGGCAGGTGTTCTTTCCCGGCGGCGTTCGCGACCGGACCTTTCTCGCGCTGGTCGCCAACCTGCGCGACGAATCGCTGGCCGCACTGGTGCAGGCGTCGGGCTGGCCCCCCTTCGCGCCGTTGCCCGGCCCGCGCGAAGACGTGCTGGTGATCGGGGGCGGGCGCGACGTGGTGGTGCCGCCCACGGACACATGGCTGACCGCCGGGTATTACGGCACGCGGCCCGTGATCCTGCCGGGGGCGGGCCACATGCTGATGCATGATGCGGAGGCGGCACAGGCGGGGGCGGCGATCCGGGACTGGTGCGCCGCGCGCGCAACAAGTGCGGCAGCCTGAGGCGGGCCGGCCGGGCACGGCGCCGCCGGCGGCGTGGGACGTGCCGC
>NZ_QDFI01000129.1 GCF_003254465.1 Meridianimarinicoccus zhengii | reverse complement strand
CCCGGAACGGCGCCGGGCGGCGGCCATGCTGCTGCGCCTGCGCGCGCAACGCGGGGCCTGGATGCTGGACCAGGCGATCCGGGGCGCGCCGCCCCGTCCGCCGGAATGAGCCGCGGGCCGGGTTTCGCAGCGCGGCCCGGCACGGGATCTGCCGGAAGGGTAAGCGCGGCATTCACCATCTTCGCCGCCTGCACCGCCTGCACCGGGCACGCCGGATGCCGGCGGCTTCCGGCTGGCGGACGGGCCATGGCCGGGCGGGACCGGCCCGGGATCCGGGGTACGGAGCGGGGCACGGGCCGGGCGGCACGGCCACGACCCGGCAGGCCGGCCCCCCTTGCCATGTGCCTGGAAACAAAAGGCCCCGCGCGCCATTTCCACTGACGCGCCGGGCCGCGACACGGGTGTCCGGCACGGGACCGGACCAGGGAAGGGAGATGACCGATGGCCAGTTCGATCCAGGCCGCGCCCGCCGCCCCGGTGCAGGGACCGGCCGCGCGGGGCAGGTCATGGCGGGAAGCGGCGGGGGGAATCGCGCTGGCCGCGGCGCTCGCCCTGCCCGCCCCGGCCGCCCCCATGCCGGCGGCCCTTAACCTTTCGTTAGAGACCGCGACCTACGACCGGTCCCCGTGGGGGCTGACGCGATTCCGGGACATCCGGTGCCGCGATAGTCAGGGTTGCTTACATATGGCTCAGGTTTCGACCTTCCCGGCCGACCAGATCGGCCTGCTCACGGACATCACCGTTTCCAATGCCGACGACCTGCAGGCGGCGCTTGCCGCGGCGCCGGAGGGCGCCACGATCCGGCTTCTGGCCGGCGATTACGGCACGCTGACCCTGTCCGGCTTCTCGAAGGACGTGACACTGGTGGCGGATCGCGACGCCCCGGCGGTGCTGCGCGGACTCGACCTGGACGACGCGCAGGGGCTGACCTTCGACGGGCTGGTCTTCGACTACACGCCCGAGGCGGGCCATCCGCTCTGGCATGTGCCCTTTTCCATCTCGGGATCGCGGGACATCACGATCCGCAACGCGCTGTTCGACGGGGGCGACGCCTTCGGCACCGGCACGGTCGACGACGGGTACGGCACGGCCACCGGGCTCGGGATCGGCAGCAGCAGCGGCATCGTTCTGGAAGGGTCCGAGATCACGGGCTTCTGGAAGGGCCTCAGGATGGGCGAGAACAGCGATGTCGTCATCCGCGGCAACGATTTCCACGGGCTGCGCTCGGACGGGATCACCATGGGCGGCATGACGGACACGCTGATCGAGGACAACCATTTCCACGACATGCGCGCCGCACCCGGATCGGGCGACCACAACGACATGATCCAGCTCACCTCGGCGGGCACGGACAGCCCGACGACCGGGCTCACGATCCGCGGCAACGTCATCAACATCGCCGGCGGCACCGGCTCCCAGTCGCTGTTCCTGAGCAACAACGCCGCGCGCGACGGCGCCGGACCCGAGATGTTCTACCGGGACTTCGTCATCGAGGACAACCTGATCGTCAACGCCCACTGGAACGGGCTGGTCGTGGGCCAGATCGACGGGCTGGTGCTGCGCAACAACACGGTGCTGCATGCCGATCCGCTGGTCGAGACCTCCTATGGCGACAGCGTGCCGGTCATCCAGGTGCATCCCGATTCGCGCAACGTCACCATCGCCGACAACGTGACGGGCGGGCTGATCGGGCACGAGGGCCAGGCCGACTGGACGGTGTCGGGCACGATCGCGGTGCAGAACGGATCGCCGAACACGCCGACCCATTACAGCGCGCATTTCCTCGACCCGACCGGGGATTTCGCGCTCGATCTCGCCAAGCTCACCGTGCGCCCGGACAGCGTGATCGCGCAAGAGGGCGCCGGGGCCTCCATGCTGCGCGAGACCGATGCGAGCGACAGCCTGACACCGCGGATCCTGTCCGAGCAGCAGGCCGACAACCGCGCCGTCTATGTCTTCGACGCCGCCATGACGACCGGCCCCGAGGGCCGGGTCGATGACGGCATGGCCGAATTCCTGTGGAGCTTCAGCGACGGCACGACCGCGCGCGGCCTGCGGGTCGAACACCAGTTCACGGGACCCGGCACCCATACCGGCACGCTCACGGTGACCATGGCCGACGGCACGACCGCGACCGCCCGGACCGTCGCCACCGTGCAGGGCGGCACGGTCATGTCCTTCGACGCGGCGGCCGGCACGCTGGTGATGCACAGCGCGGACGGGCCGCGGACGCTGGCGGAGGCGCCGCTTGCCGACGATCCCGGCGGCACGGCACGGCTGCTCGATCTCGGGGCGCTCGACGACGTGCTGACGCTGCCCTCCGGCCTGCTCGACCCGGTGCACGCGGTCGGCCGCATGGAGATCGACATGCGCCTCGCCGCGCTGCCGGACAATGACGGCTCGGGCGAGATCATGCGCCAGCACGAGGTGTTCGTGGTCGTCGTCCGGAAGGGCGAGATCAAGCTGGCCATCCAGCAGGCGGACGAGACCTGGATTTCGGTCACGAGCAGCGGGGCGCAGCTGGGCAGCGGGACGTGGCACGACGTGATGCTGGTCCATGACACGGCCGCGGCCCGGCTGGAGATCTGGATCGACGGCCGACTGAACGCGGCCACCGACGGGGTCGGCCCGCTGATCGGCGGCAGCACGCGCGACGTGACGCTGGGCGGCCCGTTCAGCCACACGGCCTTCGACGCGGTGCTCGAACGGCTGGAGTTCCGCACCGATCCCGGCCTCTACGATTTCGCCACGCCCCCGGACGGCCAGCAGGCCCCCGAAGCGGGGATGGCCCCCGCCCCGGAGGACGATGCCCGGCTCGACCGGCCCGATCTCGACACGCTGCGCGCCGACATCGCCGCGGGGACATCCCCGCTGACCCTGCACGAATCCGATCCGGACAGCCCGAACATCTGGGCCGACCGGGGCGGCTCGCTGCTGGTGGGGGACGATGGCTGGGACCGGCTGCGCGACCGCGTCGGCGATGACGTGATGCATGGGGGTGCCGGGCCCGACCAGTTCGTCTTCGACATGCGGCACATGCAGCGCGCCCAGACCGACCGGATTCTCGATCTCGATTTCGAGGATCGCGACGTGGTGCGGTTCATCCAGGGCGACGGGCTCGACCAAGTCTGGCTGTCGTCGGTGGCGGATATCCAGGATGCCGTCGCGCAGGGCATCATGACCGCCACGCTCGACGCGGGCGGCACCGCCCTCGTGCTCGGCCTCGCCTCGGCGCCGCAGCACCTGGTCGAGATCGACCTGCATGCCGGCTTCGCCTGGCCCGAGGTGGCCTGATCCGTCCCCCCGCCCCGACGCGGGGGCGGGGGGGAACCGTTCACCAGGACGGCAGGGCCGGGATCTGCACCGGGGCGCCGCCCGCGCCGGCCTCGATGCGCTTGTGCGGCGCGCCGAGGCCGGACGTGTCGCGGACGGCCGTGGCGGATTTCCAGACCTCGACGAACCGCACGTCGGCGACAAGGCTGGTCGGCAGCAGCGTGATCGCCCGGCCCGACGACAGGGTGCCGCCCGTCCCGCTCAGCGCGAAGGTCTCCATGCCCGTGTCGCCGTACCAGATCGTCGTGGTTCCCGCGGCCAGGTCCACCGTCCACACGAAGGGCACGAAGGCGCCATCGGTGAAGACCGTGTTCGCCGTCTGCTGCTGCCCGATCGTCGCGCCAGAACTGTTCACGCTGATGCGCGCCAGCCCGTCCGACAGCATCTCCAGCTTGTAGATGTTGCCGGAACCGAAGCTGATCGTCCCCCCCACCCCGGTGGCGCGGCGGATCTCGCCTTTGATCGTCAGGCCGGTGACCCCGGACCCCAGCGGGTTGGGATCGGAAAACGCCGCCTGCGATCCGTCGCGGACGATCTCGGTCGCCCCCGCGAGATTGCTGACGATGGCGGGGCGGGTCACGACCGGCAGGGCGGCAAGGCCCGCCTGCCCCACATCCATCACCGGCAGGTCGAGGATGTGCTTGTCCCTGTAGAAGGCCGGCCCCTCGGTCGCGCCGGGCAGGCTGCCGCGCCCGAATTCCAGGGTTTCCGACCCGTCCACCCCGCCCGCGGGCGTGATGCGGATGCCCTGGCGCCCCGATCCGCCCGCGTCCGGCACGAGCTGCGCCTCGGTCGTCAGCAGGGTGCCCGCGAAGGCGAAGCCGCGCACCGCCGCCGACGTGCCGCCGCGCAGGGTGCGCTCGGTGGTGATGTCGTGGTCCGGGTTCCACAGGTCGATATGGGTGGGCGTCCAGTCCGAATGGGTGATCTCGGGCCGGTCGAACGCCAGCAGCCCCGCCGCCCGCAGCATGTGGTTGGCCCCGATGCGCCCGTGGCGCGGCAGCCCGTCATCGTCCTCGGCGCTGAAATGGGACGTGTCCTCCCAGCCGCCCGCACCGTCGTCCACGCCGCGCTGCGCGCCGATGGTTTCCCACTGGTAGTCGAGCATCTCGGGGAAATTCGCCTTGTCGGCCAGCACCGCCGACCAGCCCTGCCGCACCGACTCGTAATTCGGGTCGGCGATCTCGGACAGCAGCGTCAGCGAGAAGGTGTTCACGTCCGGCCCGTTCGCGACGAACCGGCCCTGCGGGCCGATGAAGCCCATCTTCGTGTAGGACAGGTCGTAAAGCTCGGTCATGCTGTGATGCAGCACGAAGGATTCCGGACCGAGATCCACCGTCTCCCCCAGCGCGACCGGCGTGCCGTCCACCAGCTTGCCGGTCATGATCGGGACCATCTTCTGGACGTTGCGCGGGCTCGTGTCCCAGGCCACCCAGCCGTTGTTGAAGGCGATGCCGACCGGGGTGCCATGGGCGGTGAACGCGTCGTGCAGGACGACCTCGTCGGCCCATTTCCGGCTCAGATCGGCCGGGTTTATCATGTCCACCGGGCTCGTGCCGGACACAAGGTGACCGGCGATGGCGAATTTCTCGCCCGGCCGGGCCGCCGTCAGGGTGTTGGCGAAGGCGACCGCCGCGGGCGTCACCTGCCCCGCCGCCGCGGTCGCGTCGTTCACCGGCGCCTTGCTGGCGGTCCCGGTCGCGGTGCTGCCCTCGAACCGGCTGACCCGCCAGATCTGCACGTCGTCGGGATGGGTGACCGTCTCGGGCGCGATGGCATAGCCGGGATAGCCCAGCAGCAGCCGCGACCAGTTCGACTGTTCCCAGATCGCCCAGACATGGCCCACGCCGAACCGGCCCGCCATCCGCCCCGCGGGTGCCGCGCTGCCGCGGACACGGACCTCGGCCCCGAGCCAGTGCACGCTGCGCGGCACATCCGCGACCGTGCCCGACCAGGCCCCGTCCGCCGCGCTGGCGACCGTCGTCCAGGGATGCACCTGCGCGCCGGTATCGGCCCGCACGATCCGGGCCTCGACCTGGGCGCCGTCCGGCGCGGTCGTGGTGCCCGACAGCGGGATGTCGGCGGCGTTCGCGCCCTGCGCGGCGCCGCTGTCGAACACCGCGTCGGCGACCGCCATGGGCGCGACCGCGGCGACCGGGCCGATGGCGGCCGGCGGCTCCGTTCCGGCCTGCGCCGACATCCCGGACAGTCCCATACCGATCAAGATGGCCATCGCCGCGATCCTCCGTGCAAGCCGCGCACAGCGTGCGCCCGATGCCAGGAGAATACCCCCGCCGCCCCGCGCATTGCGCCGAAGCCGCAAGGACCGTGCGCTGCCGGGCGCGCCGCGGGGCTGGCCGGCCGGGTCCGCCATCGCTCAGCCGGCCGCGGTGCGGTCCACGGCG
>NZ_QDFI01000128.1 GCF_003254465.1 Meridianimarinicoccus zhengii | reverse complement strand
CGCGGCGGCTGCCCGCCTGCGTGCGCCGGGAGCCGCGCTGATGGTGGGCGGCCCTGCGCTGCACGGACCGCTTCGGGATCTCGCGGGGCGCATCGCCGCGGCCACGGGCTGCCGGCTGGTGGCCGATGCGCTGGTCGGGCGGATCGCGCTGGGTGCCGGGACGGCGCGGATCGACCAGCTTGTCTATCCGCTGGCCCCCAAGATCGCGCAGATGGCGGACCTGCGGTCCATGACGCTGGTGGGCACCGACCGGCCCGTGGCTTTCTTCGCCTATCCCGGCCAGCCCAGCCTGCCCGAACCGTCCGGATGCACCGTGACCGCGCTTTGCCGGGCGGACATGGATATCGGCTGGACGCTGTCGGCGCTAGCCGACGCGGTGGGCGTGACCCCGGCCACGCAGCCCGCGCGGGTGCCGCTGGACCGGCCCGCCCTGCCCGACGGCGCGTTGACGCTGGCAGCAGCGGGGCGGGCCATCGCGGCGCTGATGCCCGAGCGCACGATCGTCAGCGACGAAGCCCTGACCTCGGGGCGGGAACTGATGCCGCATCTGGCGATGGCGGCGCCCCATGACCTGATGGGCGTCGCGGGCGGGGCGATCGGGTTCAGCCTTCCGGCGGCGGTGGGGGCGGCCATCGCCTGCCCCGACCGCAAGGTGCTGGCGCTGACCGGGGACGGATCGGCCATGTACACGCTACAATCGCTGTGGACCATGGCGCGCGAGGGTCTGGACGTGACCGTCGTGATCTTCGCCAATCGCGGCTACCAGATCCTGCGCGACGAGATGGTCAATGTCGGCGTCGCGGGCGGCGGGCGCAACGCGGCGGCGATGATGGACGTGGACGGCCCCCTGCTCGACTGGGTGGCCCTGGCGCGGGGGCATGGCATCCCCGCCTGCCGTCCCGACGATGCCACCGGCTTCGCCGCAGCCCTGCGCGCGGGGTTCGAGGGCATCGGACCGTCGCTGATCGAATTGCGCTGCTGACCCCGCGACCGGCGCTGCATGTCGCTGCGCGGCGGATCGGGTCGCATATCGCCACGCAGTACCGGTCCGGCTGCGGTCTTCTGGCCGGAACGGGCGCGTCCGGCGCCCCGCGACCGGAGCCTGCCATCCATGTCATCCACGCCGCAAACCTTGCCCGCCGACGCGACCGAAGCCGGCGCGCCACCCGCATCGACCGCCCCGCGGCTGTTCGACACGCCAGACTGGTTGTACCTGCTAAGGGATTTCGATGCGCTCTATCGCCATGGCTCGGCCGGGGGCAGCCGCCTGATCCGTGCCCACCGCAAGCGGGTGCGCGATGCGCTGTCGCAGCTCATCGATGCCAACCCGGCGATGGAATTCCGCCAGCCTGCGCCCAAGCCGGTGACGGCTCACCTGCCCCGCGCGCTGGATCTTGGCGCGCGTGGCGCCGTGGATGCGCTGGCCCGGTCGCTGGGTCGCGTCGCCCCGGCGCTGACCTGGGAATACGGCTATGACAAGGTGCCCCGCGCGCTCGCGCAGAAATACGCCTATTGCGAGGTGGCGGGCCCGCGCGGACCGGTGCGCACGGAACGGCTGGTGCTGGGCTTCGTGCTGCTCGCGCCGCGCACGACCTATCCACAGCATAGCCATGCCGAGATCGAGGAAAGCTACATCTCTATCGCCGGGGCGTGGTCCGAGAACGACACGGCGGTCCACGCGCCCGGGTCGCTCATCCTCAACAGGCCCGCCCACGAACACCGGATCACGACGGCGGATCTCGATCCCTGCCTGCTGGCCTATGCCTGGATTGGCCCGGAGGCACGGCTGAACGCGCCGGGCATGAAACTGTCCACCAGTCGGCGGTCACGGATGGCACAGGGCATCTAGACCCCGCTTGCACGCGATGACGCGCGGGGCGAAACTGGACTGGCCAGGTGCCCTTCGGGGAGAATCGGGAAGCCGGTGGAAATCCGGCGCGGGCCCGCCGCTGTAAGGGGGACGGTACGGACAATCGCCACTGGGGCGCGCCCCGGGAAGGCGTCCGGACCGGACGATCCCGAGCCAGAAGACCGGCCTGGCGGCATGGACCCACGCGCCCGGACAGCGCGGGGTCGCTGCCCTGCGAGGAGACCGCCATGGCCCGACACCCTTTTTCCACCACCCGGACCGAACCCCGACCGCTGCCCGCGCATGCCGGCGACCGGGTGCGCGGGGCCGAACCGGGCGCAGACCCGGTTCCTGCGCCCGCCCCGACCGACGCAAGGGTCTTCAGCGCGGCCGAGCGGCAGGCGCTGTACGACATCATCGCCGCGCGGCGGGACGTGCGGGCGGAATTCCTGCCCGATCCCATCGACCCTGCCGTGTTGCGGCGAATTCTCGAAGCCGCCCATGCCGCCCCGTCCGTCGGCCTGATGCAGCCGTGGAACTTCATCCTGCTGCGCGATCCCGACCGCCGGGCCGAGATCCACGCGGCCTTCACCGCGGCCAATGACGCCGCGGCGGAGATGTTCCCGCCGGAGCGGCAGGCCGCCTATCGCGCGCTGAAGCTCGAAGGGATCCGGCATGCGCCGCTGAACATCGCCGTGACCTGCGACCGCACCCGCGGCGGGCCGGTCGTGCTGGGACGCACCCACAACCGCGCCATGGATCTCTATTCCACGGTCTGCGCGGTGCAGAACCTGTGGCTGGCCGCGCGGGCCGAAGGGATCGGCGTGGGCTGGGTCAGCATCTTCCGCGATGCGGACCTGCGCGCGATCCTCCGCCTGCCCGACCACGTGGAGATCGTGGCCTATCTGTGCCTCGGCCATGTAGACCGGCTGTTCGATGCCCCGGAACTGGAGCGGCGCGGCTGGCGGTCACGTCTGCCGCTCGATGCCCTGATCCTGGACGAGACATGGTCCGGGCCCGAAGGCTGAAACCCGGTTCCGCGGTTCCGACTATGGCATGCCGCTTGCAGACAGGCGGGCAGGCATCCGGCGCGGCGGCGGACTGCAGCGGTTTGCAGCGCGGCGTTGCCCGGGTGGGACGGTGTCGTCCGGCCAGCGTCGCACGGCGGTTAATGACCTTGGCTTTTTCCCGCCATGGATGTGCCCTCGAATACTAGGCGGGGGCGTCGCCATTTGCTACGCAGGATGGCGTTGGCGCGCTGCACTGCGGCGGCGTTCGTGGCACGAATCGAAAGGACCGCGGGCGCGGTGCGACGGGACAGAACCATACCGGCATGGGCGCTGACCCTCGTCACGACGCTGCTGTCCGGCTGCCTGGGCGGCGGTGGCGGCGGCGCCGACGATGCGCCGCTGCCGCCCGCGCTGCGGGACGAGCGCAATGCGGTCGACGCCGCGTCGGCCTATTACGTGACCGAGTTCCTGCTGGCGGACGTGGCCGCGGTGCGGGCCTCTGCCCGCTTCGCGATTCAGCGGCTGAACATCGACTACGGCTTCACCGGCAATCCGCTGCTTGCGGGTGTCACCATCGTCAACAACGCGTTCGAGGCGGCCCGTGTCGAATACGCCCATTCCGTCGGGCTGACCGGGCTGGGGCAGCTTGTGGCGATCAACGACACGAGCATCGACGTGACGCACCCGGAATTCGCGGGCAAGTCGATCACGACCTCCGGCGCAGCCACGGCCGAGCGGTTCCATGGCACCGCGGTCGCGTCGGTGCTTGCGGGGTCGAACACGTCGGGCGACATGATGGGCGTCGCGCCCAACGCATCGCTGCATGTGGGACAGTTGGATTTCGACCCGATGATCGGTGTCACCTTCGAACAGATCGGGGGATATTTCGACGATGCGCGGGCGCTTGGCGCGGTTGTCAGTTCAAACAGCTGGAACCTTGCGGGCAGCACCTTCGCCACGACCGATTACCGGGACTACCTGACCGGCGGACGGCGCGACCTGCTCGATGCCATGCGCCGTTTCGCGCAGAACGGCGTGATCGTCTTCGGGGTCCAGAACGATTTCAACGCGGGCAGCGTGAACGAACTCAACGGCCTGCCCATCGCGTTCCCCGATCTGCAGGGGTCGTGGATCGCCGCCATGAGCGCCGTGCCGGTCATGCGCGACGGGCGGATCGTGGCGGCATTCCGCCAATCCGCCGCCTGCAACGAGGCGGCGGCCTTCTGCATCGCCGCGAACGGTGCTCTCTGGGCGGCCAATGCGGATACGGGCGGCTATGGCGCGGTGGCGGGCACGTCCTTTGCCGTGCCGCAGGTCGCGGGCGCCATCGCCATCCTGGCGGAGGCGTTTCCGCAGCTGTCGGCGCAGCAGTTGCGCGACCGGCTTCTGGCTACCGCCGATAACAGCTTCTTCACGCCCGAGGGCAGCGTGAGCTTCGCGCCGGGGCTGGTGCATGGTTACAGCCGCGAATTCGGACACGGGTTCATCGACCTGCGCGCGGCGTTGCTGCCGATCGGGCCCGTTGCCGTGCCGGTGGAGAACGCGCCCGCGCAGCCGGTATCCGTGCCGATCGTCGTGGCGGGCGGGGCAAGCGGCGACGCGCTGGTCGAGGGCCTGTCGGCGCGCGGGATCGTCGTGACCGACAGCCTTGGCGGGGCGTTCGCGGCGCAGGCGTCTTCGCTGGCCGCACAGATGCCACGCGAAGACGATGACGCCGACCTGCTCAACGATGCCATGGCGCTGGACCAGCGCGCGGCGCTGGCGGCGCGGCGTGCCGGACTGGCAGGGACCGGACCCGCGCTTGTGGCCGGGGGGGCGTCACTGCTGCCCGGCCATGCGTCGGCGGCGACCTTCGCGGGGCTGGACCCGGTCACGATCCCCTTCGCCATGGCCGAGGCGGGGCGCGCGACCCCCGGCACCGGCTGGGCGATGCGCGCCTATGTCCCACGCGACGACAGTGCGGCGACCGGGCTGGCCGTGCTGCACCGGCGCGATCTCGGTCCGCTGGCCCTGGAGGCGGGGATCGAGATGGCGCGCGCCGAAGGCTCCATGCTCGGGATCGTGGTGCCCGGCGCGGTGGAACGGATGCACACCGATACGCTGTCTCTGCAGTTCGGGCTGGGCTGGCGCCCCGCGCCGGGCGTCGCGCTGCGCGCGCGCGGGGAATGGGGGCTCGCGGACGGGCCCGGCGCGGGGGTCGTCGCGGGGTTCGAGGATACGCGGTACAGCGCCTATGAGATCGGGATCGATCTGGCGGATGTGGCGCGGGCGGGCGATACGATTGGCCTGTCGCTGCGCCAGCCGCTTGCGATCACGGCCGGCCGCGCGGACCTGCGGCTTGCAGCGGGCGTCGGTCCGGGCGGGGCCGTGCGCTTTGCCGATGTGCCGGTGGGGCTTGCTCCCGACACGCGGCAGATCGACCTGGCGCTGGACTATCTTGCACCGATGGGCGCGTCGTCCAGCTTCGGTTTCGGATTGCGCCATGCATGGAACCACGGCCACATTCCCGGCGAAACGGCGCTAAACGCGGTCGCCGTGGCCCAGTGGCGGTTCTGAGCGGTCAGCCCATATTTCCAGGTGCTTGCGTGGCGGTCTTCAGGTTGGGCCGCTTTGCGGCTTCTGCTTGGCTTGCCGTTATACATCAGAGGTTAAACGCACGATCCTCAAGCTGCATGCCGCTGCACCTGCAAGATCAGACCGGCATGTTGTCGAACCGGGCATCCATCAGGTCGGCTTCGCAGGCCGCGAGCCGTGCGCGCAAGTCACTGGGGACCGGTGCGCCCGAACGGCGCAGATGATCGAGACAATGGCGCAGCGCGTCGTGCAGGGCCTTTAGGCCGTGTCTGCAATCAAGGGATTCCCGTTTGGTCTCATTTCTGATTCAAGATCGAAAACGGAG
>NZ_QDFI01000127.1 GCF_003254465.1 Meridianimarinicoccus zhengii | reverse complement strand
ACAGCCCGGACCTCCAGTGTTTCCTCATCAATGCCGAGGTGAATCTTGCGCCAGACCCGTCGCTTGAGCGCTTCATTGTAGGCTGGCCAGTTCCCGGTCCTGTAGGTCGGGGGTGTGGGTCTGCTCGTGCATCCCAGCTACCACGCTGGATTCACGAGATGAATCCCTCTCAGGATTTGTGCAACAGAGCCTCCCAAGACGGGAAGCGACGGCTTCCGCTTCAAGGCAAGCTCAGCCGAAGCAGCTCGAATAAAGAAGGAGTAACGCCCGCCCTTAACCCACAACTGACACGAAATCCATAGTCAAAGACGGGTTACTTCTCGATGGAAAACCCGGGTCACTTCTCATTGAAAATCAACACCCTGACCCTTTATGTGCACATCGAGTATTCGGCGTCAGGCTGCGACGTCATCTGCGTCAGGCAGTGATCCGCGATATTTGCACGCGTCGTTGGCCAAAGCGCAGCGTCCGCAGCGCAGATGGCCGCGATTTCGTCTATCGCCCATGCGGCGGCAGGGCGACCGTAGCAATGTCCATGCGCGAAGACGTCCAGAATGATGGTCTCGGCGGGTTGCGACTTGATGCCGTCGAGCGCCTCGGTGAACAAGTTTACGAACTGACCGGGTGTGCGGCCGAACCGCATCGCATGCGGCAGGTCGTTGAATTCCACCGACATCGGGATCGCAAGGATCTCGCCCTCGGCGAAGACCTGAATGTAGGGCAAATCGCGATCCAGCGCATCACCGTGCCAGCGGTATCCCGCGCGGACAAGGCGACGCTGATTGTCGATCGACGATGTCACGCGTGGGCTGACCCAGCCCTCCGGGCGCTTGCCGGTCGCAGCCTCGATCAAGGTGGTGCTGCGATTGATTGACTCGGCGTCCTGCTCGACGGTCAGCGTTGGGCCAAGCAGGTCCTGCGCATAGGCATGTGCGACGACGTCGTGGCCCGCCTCGGCGATTGCGCGCACCATCTGAGGTTGCTGCTCGGCCACCTTGCCAGAGGTCAGTACGCTTCCGGCGATCCCGCGCCGTTCGAGAATACCGAGCAGACGTCGCGCGCCGCACGCCGCGTTGTAGCGCCCGTAGGAATCCGCGTTCGGGTCGAAGACGCCGTCCACGAGCACGTTGCCCATCGGGCCGACGCCGGAGGTCGCGCCGTCCGACCACATTTCGAGCGCCACGTTGAAGACCACCGCGATCCGCCGGCCATCCGGCCAAGAGAATCCCGCAGGCATGGACCGCGTGTCGACGGCGTGTCCCTTGTCAGTCATGGCGGATCTCCCTGTTTGGCGTCGGCACGGCTGTTCTATAGCTTGGCAGCAGTTGGCGGAAATTCATTACACTCAACCTCACCTGCAGTGAATTCATGGGGCGACATGCACAACCTGCATGTGAGGGTGATAAATATGCACTGCCTGCAATAAGGGGAATCCCGTATCCCTTGACTACTGGCGATTACCGGGCCGACCCGGTCGACCAAGAGGAGGAGGACCCATGACCATGACATTCGCGAAGCGCGTGGCCTGCGCGCTGGCCGCCATCGTGCCGCTGACCGGCGCCGCGCCGGCCGCCGAAATCGAACTTAAGCTTGCCTGGCTCACAGCCGACAGCCCGACGGATCCCTATGCCATCGCGGCACACGCCTTCAAGGACGAGATCGAAGCCGCGATGCCGGATCGCGTCGCGGTCGCGCTCTTTCCGAACCGACAGTTGGGCGACGACAAGGAAATCCTGGAGGGTCTTCAGTTCGGTACGATCGACATGGGCATCATCACGAATGCCGTGGTCGCCAATCTCGAACCCACCTATCAGCTGGTCGATCTGCCGTTCCTGTTCGGCAGTGCCGAGCAAGCCCATGAGGTGCTGGATGGCCCCGTGGGTCAGCAACTGGCGGAGAATCTTCGCGCGCATGGTGTCGTCTCCCTCGGTGCCGCCGAAGGTGGCTTTCGCAACATGATCAACAACACCCGCCCCGTGCGCACGCCCGAGGATGTCGCGGGCGTGAAATTTCGCACCATGCAGAACCCGGTCTTCATCGAGATGTTCTCGTCGCTGGGCGGAAACCCGGTGCCGATGGCATGGGGTGAGGTGTTCACCGCGATGCAGCAAGGCACAGTCGACGGGCTGGAGATCCCGGCGTCGGTCGTGAACTCCAACAACTACGCGGACGTCACGAGATATCTCAGCTTCACGCGCCACACCTATTCGGCGATCCACCTGCTGATGGCCGAGCGCACCTTCGAGGGCCTGCCCGATGTCGTTCAGCAGGCCGTGTTGGATGCGGGTGAGGCTGCCATCGCTGCGCAGCGCGAAGCGGTCGCCGCGGCCGAGGCCGAGGTGGTTGCGGCGCTCCGGGACAAGGGCATGGAAATCAACGATATCGAGGATGTCGGTGCGTTTCGCGCCAGGGTCGGCCCGGTGTATGAACGGTTCGAGCCGACCATCGGCAGCGACCTGCTGAACGCCGCGCTCGACGCCGTCGCGGCCGAATAGGTCCGCGTCATGCGCCGCGTCGCATTCATGATCGTTGCCACGAGCCGCGCGATGTCGCGGCTCGTGGCCACCCTTTGCATCGCGATCATCTACGTGATGCTGGGGTTGCTCGTGACACAGGTTCTGATGCGGTATTTCCTCGGCGCGCCCCCCAGTTGGACCGAAGAACTGGCGATCATCCTTTTTACATGGCTGGTGCTTCTCTATGCGACCGTCGGCCTGCGCGAGGGATTCCATGTCGCGATCGAGACGGTGCCGGAAGGATGGCCCCGACTGCGGCGGTGGGCCGACCGCTGGGTCGCCGCGCTGGCGGGGGTCTTCGGCTGGGTCATTCTGACCGCCGGGCTGGCCTATGTTGACCGGACGGGCGGTCAGAAAACCGCGGCGTTGCAGATCCCCATCGAGGTTCTCTACCTCTCCGTCCCGGTCTGCGGCGCGCTTTTCATCCTGCATGGGGCTGCATTGATCATTGCACCGCAGGAACGGAACGAGACGGTGGTCCTGCCATGAACATGACCCTGATGGTCCTGACGGTCGGACTGCCGATACTGCTGGTGCTGCGCGTGCCGCTGGCGCTGTCCATCGGGCTCGCAACCATCGCGGCGCTCTGGGCCGCGGACATCGACATGATGATCTTCGCACAGCGAATGGTGTCGGGCACGCAATCCTTCAGCCTTCTGGCGATCCCATTCTTCATTCTCGCCGGTGACTTGATGACCGCGGGCGGTATTTCCCGCCGCCTCGTGGCTTTCGCCGATGTCCTCGTGCGCCATCGCACCGGCGGGCTTGGCATGGTGGCGGTTCTTGCGGCAGCGTTCTTCGCCGCACTTTCGGGGTCCGCCCCTGCCACGACCGCCGCGATCGGTGCCATCATGATCCCCGAGATGGAAAAGCGCGGATATTCCAGACCTTTCGCAGCCGCGTTGGCCGTGGCCGGCGGTATCATCGGCCCGATGCTGCCGCCGTCGATCCCGATGGTCGTGTGGGGCGTGATGTCGGAAACCTCGATCAGCGACCTGTTCCTCGCCGGGATCGTGCCCGGTCTGCTTCTGGCGCTCGGCCTGATGGCGCTTTGCTGGTTGCATGCCCGGCGCCACGGCATCGCACCGCAGCCGAAGGCCTCCAGAGCCGAGGTCTGGCGTGCATTCAACGACGCGAAATGGGCGCTCTGCGGGCCCATCGTTGTCCTGGGCGGCATCTACGGCGGAATCGTCACCCCGACCGAGGCGGCGATCGTGGCGGCTGTCTTCGCCCTGATCCTCGGGTTCGGCGTGTATCGGGAACTGACACCCGCCAATATCGGGCCGGTCACGCGCGGCGCGCTGAAGACCATGACCATCGTGATGTTCATCATCGCACTGGCGAACGGCTTCGGCTGGATCATGGCGTTCGAGCAGATTCCCGTCAGGGTGACGGAAAGCCTTGCGGGGCTGTCCGACCGGCCCGTGCTCTACGTCCTGATGCTGAACGCGACCCTTCTGGCCATTGGCTGCGTCATGGACAACCTTGCGGCGATGATCGTGCTGGCCTCCTTCCTCGTGCCCATCGGCGAGCAGCTTGGCATGGACCCGGTGCAGTTCGGTGCGATGGTCGCGATCAACTTCACCATCGGAATGGCGACGCCGCCCTTCGGCTACACGATCTTCGTGGGTGCCGCGATCAGCGGCCTGCGGATCGGGCAGATCGCGCGCCCGCTCGTACCGATGCTGGGCGTGATGATTGCGGTCCTGCTGATGGTCGCCTTCATCCCGCCGGTAACCCTGAGCGTCGTCGCGTGGTTTTCGTGAGGTCCCCCGCATGGTGAACCTGCGCAATTTCGACTTGAACCTGCTGGTGATCTTCCGCGCGATCATGAACCGGGGTTCCATCGCCGGAGCCGCCGAGGAAATCGGCCTGTCGCCCTCGGCCGTGAGCCACGCGCTCGGCCGGTTGCGGATCATGCTCAATGACGAGTTGTTCTTCAGGTCGGCCGATGGCGTGCAGCCCACGGACAGGGCCCGTGAGTTGAGCGCCGACATCGAACGCGGTTTGGGCTTCATCTCGACCGCCATCTCGCAGCAGCACCGGTTCGTGCCCGGTACGGCCCGCCGGACCTTTACGCTCCAGGTGGCAGATTACGTATCGGGATTTCTGCTGCCGCGCCTTGCGCAGCGGTTGCAGTCCGAGGCGCCGGGTCTCTCCATCGACATCTTGCCCTTCTCGGTATCGTCCGACAGCGTCTGGGACAGGGTCGACATGCAGGTCCGCCTGACGCCAGGCCGACTGAAACCCGAGATGGTGCGCAGCCAGAGGCTTCTGGCCGACGAAATTGCTGTCCTCATGCGGCCCGGCCACCCGCGCGCGGGCGAGACGATGACAGCCGAGCTCTATGCCGAACTGCCACATGTGAAGTTGTCGCAATCCGCCACCGGCACCACGGTCATCGACGACGCACTGGCGGCGCGCGGATTGAAGCGGAGCTTGCCCATGACCGTCGCCAGTTGGTTCGACATCCCCGACATCGTCGCCAACAGCGACTTGATCGCTATTGCGCCGCGCAGGCTCCTGTCCCTGGACCCTCGGCTGGGCCATCTGCTCTCGGCGCCGCTGCCGCTGACGGAGGTCGTGTTCTCGTTCGACCTGTGTTGGGATTTGCGAACCGAGCGGGAGCCCGGACAGAGATGGTTGCGGCGGGTGATTTCCGAGATATTCGACACGTCCGACAGCGATTGAACCCGGGTTCGTGGCCCGATGTTTGCGTTGAACTCTGAAAGTCGGCGCCGGGCAGAGGACGCCACATTCATGGCGCCGCTTTGCAGCGGAAAGTTGCACGTCATGCGACAGCGTCGGGCTGCCAAGAACTTGCAACCTTCGCAGTATGTGCGGATTTACTTTGCAGAGCCCTGATTCAGTATGGACTCGGGGCCGCCTTGCGGCGGTCAGCAAGTAAGTCTGCGGGCGGCCTCAGTTGACCGACGTACTCGGCCCGGACCCGACCCATGGCCAAGTGTCATGGGCTGCCTTGCGGCGTCACCGAACCGGCCATCCGACCATCCGTGCATTGTGCAGCGTTTCTTGCGCTGGAAGGGCAGCAGCGCAAACCTCCGTGCCGTTTGCTGCGAATACTCAGTCATAGCTGCCCTGCGAAGGACCTCATCGGGATTGCGGGTCGGGAAGCGTTTCGCCGCCGAGACGTCGTCGCTGCGCCGCGCCGTCATCAGACCGGACATGCGCCCCCAACGCAGCAGCTTTCAAGTGCCGGCGGCGGTAGTGCGAGAGGATCTGAACCACGATGGCTGCGCAGCGCATGCGTGCCAACGGGAAAGCGCCTCGCAAAGATTGATCAATGCCGAGACGGCGATGCGAC
>NZ_QDFI01000126.1 GCF_003254465.1 Meridianimarinicoccus zhengii | reverse complement strand
CGGAATCTGGCTATCTCTATCCGCTCGCCGAATTCGTCGAGGCTGGGCTGATCGACGGTCCGGGCGCGGCGGAGGCATTCTTCGGCCGCGTCTTCTTCGCAGGCGGCTATCAGCAGGCCATGCAGGCGATGGCCGAAGGTCTGGTCGATGCCGCGGGTGCCAGCCAGTATGCGGACCTGCTCCTGACGCCGCAGCAGCAGGCACAGGTGACATGGATCGCGGAAAGCCCGCCAATCCCGAGCCATGTCGTGATCGCGCGACCCGGGTTGGATGCCGAGGTGCAAGACCGCTTCACCAACGCGATGCTGCAGCTCAACGAACCTGAGAACCGCGACAAGCTGCGCTATCTCTACGGGCCGGACGGCTATGTCAGGGCCGACTCCGCCGCCTATGGCGGCGTGCGCGACATGGCACGGCGATATGGGCTCCTGGAATGAACATTGCGATCCGGATCGACGACCTGAACTTTGCCCATCCGGGCGGGAGTGTTCCGGCGCTGGAGCGGGTCTCGCTTACAATTTCGACCGGCGAAAGCGTCGCTTTGCTCGGCCCGTCCGGGGCAGGAAAAACAACGCTGCTGGCATTGCTCGACGGCAGGCTTCAGGGCTGGCGCGGGCGCGTTTCAGTCTTGGGTGCGCCGCTCGATCCCGACCAACCGCCGCCGCGCGCAAGCCGACCTGATACCGGTTTCGTGTTTCAGGAATTCGCCTTGGTCGAACGCTCCACGGTTCTGCGCAACGTGCTGAACGGCCGCCTAGGCCGGATGGCGCCCCTGCGCGCCCTGCTGGGGTCGCCAACGCCACATGATCTCGACATTGCGCGCACAGCCCTCACCGATTGCGGCATTGCCGATCTCGCCGAACGCCGGGTCGACAGTCTCAGCGGCGGCCAGCGGCAGCGCGTGGCCATTGCGCGGTGTCTCGCGCAGGAGCCACGGCTGATCCTCGCCGACGAGCCGGTGAGCAACCTCGACCCCACCCGCGCTGGGGAGGTCTTGGCGCTGCTGACCGGGGCGGCGCAAGCGCGCGGCGCAACGGCGCTGTTTTCCTCGCACCAGCCCGACCTGGCGCGGCGTTTCGCGCAGCGCATCATCGGCATGCGGGATGGGCGGATCGCCTTCGATGTACCGACCTCCGAGTTGAACGATGATGCGACGGCGGAGCTCTACCGCGAGGTCGAACCATTGCCCGGTCTCAGCCTCAGGGCGGTGTCCTGATGCAGTTTGGCGGGTTTGGCGGGTTCGTTACCAGCGCCCTGATCGCCGGCGCGATCCTCTGGTCCTTCGCCACGACCGATGTCGAGTTGTCGCGTCTCGTTTCGGCCGGTCCGCGGATCGCTGACTTTCTCGGGCGGATGTTCCCGCCCGATCCGACAGTGATGGCCGAGATCAGGAAGGGCAGCGCGGAAACGCTGAGAATAGCGATCCTCGGTTCCCTCGGCGCTGTGATCCTGTCGATCCCTCTGGCCATCCTCGCCTCCGAAACGATGGTATCGCCTGCGGTGTTCCGGCCGATCCGAACGCTGCTTGCCTTCATCCGGGCGATTCCGCTGATCCTCGTGGCCATGCTCATGGTGGGCGCTGTGGGGCTCGGGCCGCTGCCCGGCATCATCGCGGTCGCCTTTCATGCAACGGGGATGCTCGCCAAGTTCTATGCCGAGGCGATCGACGGCGTGTCCCGCGCGCCGATCGCCGCACTGGAAAGCGCGGGCGCCGGGCCGCTCGTGCGGCTCAGATACGCGATCTGGCCGCAGATGGCGCCGGTCGTCGCCCGCGACACGATTTTCCGGTTCGAGTTGAACCTGCGCGAGTCGCTGATCCTCGGCATTGTCGGCGCGGGCGGGATAGGCTTTTACATCCAGACCTACGTGCGCTCTTTCCAGTATGATAAGGCGGCCAGCGTCACGATGGCGGTCGTCGCCATGGTCATCGCCATTGAGGCGATCAACGTCGCGCTGCGGCGCCGCTTCACCTGATCCTTAAGCGTATATGTCGATCGGTGTCCCGTCCCTGACCATGGCATAGATTTCCTCGATCTGGCGGTCAGTGACGGCGATGCAGCCTGCTGTCCAGTCGCGGACATTCATTGGGTCAGTCCCCTTGCGCGGTCCGCCGTGGATGAAAATGTCGCCACCGGGCGACTTTCCTTGGGCCTGCGCAAAAGCGATGTCTGCCGCGTTGGGATATGAGATGCCGATTGACAGGTGAAAGAGGCTGTCCGGGTTGCGCCGATCAATCACGTAGGAACCCTCCGGCGTACGGCCGTCCCCCTCGAACTGCTTGTGACCTTCGGGCGCGAAGCCTAATCCGATGGGATAGGTCCGCAAGACGTCATCCGCCCCGTCCAGAACCAGAAACCGCTCTGCCTTGTACATGCGTAGCCGGGCCACTTCGGGTCCGTTGTACGACCGGAACTTGCTGGCACAGCCTGACAGGAAGGCGGCAAATCCGCCCATCAAAAAGGCGCGCCGTGGAAATCTGGTGTTTGTCACTGCTCGACGCCCCTTTTTGCGAGGTCTGTTGGTGCCAGAGGTTACTCTAACGAAGACGTCGGATCAATGACCGTGCGCCAGTGCTCCCTTCGCCATCTGCTCGCCCACCGGTTCACCGCCCGAAGGCCCGTCCTTGATCCGATGCCCGTTCAAAAGCCGCAGCGCATTGGCGACCACCAACAGGGATACGCCTACATCCGCAGCGATGGCGCCCCACATCGAGGCCATCCCGAACGCGGTCAGCCCGACGAACAGCGCCTTGGTTGCCAGCGATATACCGATATTCTGGTGGATAATCGTCATTGTCCGGCGAGAGTGAGCAATCAGCCACGGCACTCGAGCCAGATCGTCGGTCATCAGCGCGATATCGGCCGTCTCGATGGCCGCGTCCGAACCGACAGCCCCCATGGCGATGGCATAATGCGCCCGCGCCATCGCCGGTGCGTCGTTCACGCCGTCACCGATCATCGCCACCATGTCGTGGGTTGCCACCAGTTCCTCGATGGCCGTCACCTTGTCTTCTGGCAAGAGATCGGCACGCACCTCGTCAATGCCGACCTCGGCCGCCACTGCACGCGCGGTGCGCTCGTTATCGCCGGTCAGCATGACGATTGTCTTCACGCCCTGCGCGTGTAGGCGCGCAACGATCCCCTTTGCATCTGGGCGGATGCGGTCGCGAAGCTCCAGTACGCCGGTCACGCCGGTCTCGTCACCCACGGCAACGAGGGTGCTCCCTGCCCCTTCGATCCGATCCCGCAGATCCGCCGGAATGGCATTGCCGAACCCCTTCTCTTCGGCGAAGCGATCCGAGCCGAGCCAGATAGCGCGCCCGTCGGCGCGTCCTTCCAGACCGCGCCCGGGCACGGTGCGGGTGTCCTCTGCGGCAGACACGGAAACACCATCGGCTTCGGCGCGCGAGAGGATGGCGCGTGCCAGCGGGTGTGAAGACCGCGCCTCCAGACTTGCTGCCAGCGCCATGAGATCGCGTGCGGAAACGCCGACCAGTGGGTGAACCGCCGCCACCTCAGGCTCGCCCATGGTGATCGTCCCGGTCTTGTCCATCGCCAGTGCCGTGGTCCGCCCCGGCGCCTCGACATAGGCGCCGCCCTTGATGAGCACCCCCGCCCGTGCCGACGCGGTCAGCGCCGCCACGATAGAAACCGGCGTAGAAATGACCAGCGCGCAAGGACATGCGATGACCAGAAGGACCAGAGCATTGTAGAACCAGTAGTCCCAGGCGCCGCCGAGCAGCAGTGGCGGCACCAGCGCGATGGCGATCGCCAAAGCCATCACGATGGGTGTGTAGATGCGCGCGAACTTGGCCACCCACTGTTCGACCGGCGCGCGGCGGGCATGGGCATCGCCCACCATGCGAATGATTTTCGCGAGCACCGTGTCCGAGGCGGCCTTCGTCGCCCGCACCGTCAGTGTGCCCTCGCCGTTGATCGTGCCGGCATAGACCTCGTCGCCGGGTTCCTTGGGCACTAGCGCGCTTTCCCCAGTAATTGGGGCCTGATCGACGGCCCCTGCCCCGTCCACGACCTCACCGTCGAGGGGGATCCGGTCGCCGCCGCGCACGATAAACCTTGCATTGACTGCCACGGCCGCGGCCGGAACGTCGGATTCAGATCCGTCGTCGTAAAGAACCCGCGCCGTTGGCGGCGCCAGATCGAGGAGAGATGAAACCGCGTTGCGTGCGCGACCGACACTCCAGCTCTCAAGATAGAGCGACAAAGAGAAGAAAAACGCGACCGTCGCGGCCTCGAAGAATTCGCCGAGCCCGATGGCTCCTGCAACGGCCACCACCATCAGTAGGTTCATGTCTGGCGAAAGTCGCCGCGCCGAAGACCATGCCTTGGGCGCAACCAGCCAGACCCCAAAGAGGATCGCGACGGCGAAGATCCCTGCTTCCGCCATAGGCATAGGCACCTCGCCATGCCCCGCAAAGAGCCCGAGCGCGCCGCCCATGCCGGTCTCGACAATGTGAAAAAGGAACCCCGCCGCCCAGAAGCCGCCGCTCAACGAGGTAAAGCGCTTCTGACGTGCCAGATGCGCGGCCTGATCCTCTGCTGCGTTGTCGGCGTCCCACGGTTTTGTGCTCATGCCGGTACTCGCGACCAGTTGCGAAACCTCGTTGTCCGAAATTCCGACTGCGGTATCCAGAATCGTCATCCGACCATTGATGACATCGAACGCCAGATGCTCAGTCCCGCCGACTTTTGGACCGACCACCCTATTCAGGATTGCCACCTCTTCGGCACAATCTAGACCGGAAACTTGAAAACTTCGCCCATTCGAGGGGATGGATTGTGCCGGTCCCGTGTTGGCTCCAGCACCGCAGCACGCAGCACCTTTTCCATGAGAGTGGGGAACTACGCTCGCATGTTTGTGATCATCACCATGATCGTGACTGCAGTCAGAGCTGTGCTTGTGGTCGTGGCGGTGGCCATTGGAAGACATGGGATTGACCTCGGGATTCGTTCATTCCACATTGAGATAGCCCCTACAGTAACTAGAGCTTCAAGAGCAAAAACAGAAACTTGGTCAAATAAGGACACAGACCTGCGGAACCTTGAAACGCGCCGCTAAGTCTGAGGACGCGGCTGACCTGCCAAAGAGTGAGATAGATATGCTTCAAAAATATGCGGTGATCATGGTTGCAACATTGGCCCTGGCTGGCTGCGCGGTGCCTTCTAAGGAAGACAACGATCCATTCAGGATCGGCAATGTTCCAGAATCTGTCGCAGCCCTCGCTGCACCCGACCAGGATCTCATCACGGCACGGCTACGTCCCGAAGATAATTGCTATTGGTATGCCCATAGTGGGCCGGTGGAAACGACCTTGGTCCCGTTGCGATCGGCAGGCGGCAATCCCATCTGCGTCGCACGCCAATCCTGATTGACGCGTCCAAGCGTCGGATTGACGGCGCGGCTTGGGTCAACTCTGCGGAGTCACGCTGTCCTCGGCCGAATATAGGAACGCCGTCGAGCCAATCTCCACATTCGGATACAGATCGTTTATGTGCGCCATGACCATCCGGACGCAACCGGAACTGGCTCGGCCGCCGATGCTTCGCGGCTGTGGTGTACCGTGGATGCGCAGATAGGTGTCTCGGTCCCCGACATAGAGATAAAGCGCCCGTGACCCGAGCGCGTTCTCAGGTCCGGGTTCCATACCGTCAGCGATGTCGGCATAGAGCTCCGGGTCGCGGTCAATCATGTTCTGTGTTGGCTGCCAATGCGGCCACCTGACCTTGCGCTTGATCGTGTAGACGCCTGGCTCATAAAGTTTGCCACGAGCAATCGCTACGCCATAGCGCATCGCCGTGCCGCCTTCCTCGATATGGTAAAGATAGCGCGCGACAGCATCGACATGGATGTCACCGGCCACAAGACCATCTTTAGTTCGCCCTGAACAATTCCTAACCTACTGATTCTCAGCGCAGATCACGCTGGAGCGCTGG
>NZ_QDFI01000125.1 GCF_003254465.1 Meridianimarinicoccus zhengii | reverse complement strand
GCGGGCCGCCACCTCCCGGCCGCCCAAGTCGCGCCGCGGCCCGCATCGAAAAACCTTCAGGCAGTTGCGAACAGAGCAGAAGTGTGACCGAAGGCAGCTTGAGGGTCCCGGCGAGAACTGTCGTTTCTGTCCCGGCGACAAACTACGGCCACAATTAAGCACTCCGCGAGTCATTCATCGACCGGCAGCATGGATATAGGTCATCACGTAGGTCTTATAGTTGATATTAGGCCGTGAGACACGGGACCCATGACAGCACCGCAGGTCGTCGCCCGCGCGTTATTGCCCGCTGGCCGCAGCAGGTGCAGCCTGTTCGTCAAGCGGCACACGGTCCCACACACCGAGCCCCAGCAGGATCGCCACAACGATCGCGACCGCCGCCGCGATGCCCAGGATGGCGGGCCAGTGACGGCGCTTCTGCTTTTCGATGTTTGTCTTGGGTGCAGACATGATGCATCTCCCTCGCTGGGCGTGTTGATTGGTCGTTTCGGCGGGTATCATGGAAAACCCGGGACAGGACAAGTGCGCAAGGCGCCTGCCCGGGGCGCGGGCCTGCCCGGCATGTCACGGAGGACAGACGCGAAACGGCCCTTCCATTCGCCGCTCACGTCCGTCCAACGTCGCACTCCTGACGCAGCCCGGCGCGCGCCGCGCGTCAGTCGAGGGCGTCATGGCCAAGCGTCGCGCAGGCCGACAGGTCCGATCCGCCTGCGCCGGGCACGTCGCTGGCAAGAACCCGCAGCGCGCCGCGCAAACCCTCTTCCAGAGCGGGTTGGTAGAACGGCATCACCAGCATGTCGGCGATGGTCAGGCGCTGGTCCACCGCGAGAGCCAGCAGGTGCGCCAGATGTTCGGCCGCGGGCACGCACAATTCGGCGGCCAGAAGCCGCCCGTTGTCGCGATCGGCGTGGATACGCAGGGACACCCGCGGCCGACTGCACCATGCGCGCGCGCCTGTTTCGAAAAATCCACCGTGCCGGTCACGATCGCTGCGTGGTCCAGCGCCGACAGGGGCGGCCCCACGCGCGCCACCTGCGGGGAGGCGACCGCGATCGAAAGCGGCGTGCGGCGACACAGCCCTGCGCCGCCGCCATCCGGTGCGGCCATGCGCTCCGCGATGTGGCCTTCGTCGGCCGCCTCGTGCAGCAGCGGGCGATGGCCGTTCGCATCGCCCGCGAGGAACACCGGCAGATCGCCAAGGCGCAGGGTCGCGGGATCGATGTCGGGCATCCCCTTGTCGTCAAGCGGCACTCCGAGCGTGTCGAGCATAAGCCCGTCGAGGTTCGGCTTGCGGCCGATCGCGGCCAGCACCACGTCCGCATCGAAGGACCCGTCGGCGCCGGTTACGCGGATCGCATCCCCTGCCGCCGCCAGTTCGGCCTGCGCGCCGAGATGGAGGGCAACGTCGGCCCCGATGAGCGGTCGGAACGCCGCCAGCACCTGCGGATCGTCGATGCCAGACAAGCCTTCGACCGCGTCGGAGCCGGCCACCTCCAGCCCCAGCCGGGCCAGCGCCTGCGCGATCTCGGCGCCGATGGCGCCCATGCCGATCACGGCGATGCGGCGCGGCAGGTCCGTCTGTTCGAACAGCGTGTCCGTGGTCAGGATACGGTCGCCGAACGCGCGCCACGGCCCCGGCATGACCGGCGTGCCCCCGGTGCGAGGATGATCGCGCGGGCCGACACGGTGACACCGTTCAACTGCACCCGCCCCGGACCCAGCAGCCGCGCGCGGCCCGACACGGCGCGGTCGCCCAGCTTGTCGGGTGTCGATTCCGGCCCCTTGAAGAAGCCGTCGCGCATCTTGCGCACGCGGGCCAGTACGGCAGGGATATCGACGCGCAGGCCATCCGCGCCCCGAACGCCGAGTTCCTCTAAGGCCCCCCGCCGGTGAAAGGCGTTCTCCGCCTTGATTAGCGCCTTGGACGGCATGCAGCCGACCGCCGCGCAGGTCGTGCCCCAATGCCCGTCGTTCACCAGCAGGACGTCGTCGGTATACCGGCGCACCTCGCGCAGCGCGGACAGACCCGCGCTGCCCGCGCCAACGATGACGGGATCCACGACGGGATCATTCGTCGGCGTCCGCCTCGGATTTCGTGGCATGCTCGGTGCCAGGTTCGTGCTCGGGCGGGCTGTAGGTGGTGTAAAGCTTCAGCATCCCCGACCCGGTGTTGCGGAAGTTGTGAAACGACCCGGACGGCACGATGCTGACATAGCCATCGGCCACGTCGCATTCTGCATCACCGATCTTCGCCACGCCGGACCCGGCCACGAAATACAGCAGCTGGTCATGGCCTTCATGCACCTCGCCGCCGATTTCGCCACCCTCGGGGATGGCCATCAGCACCAGTTGCGTCTGATCGCCGGTCCACAGGACCTTGCGGAACTCCTCGTTCGCGCGGGCGAGTTCGACAACGGCCAGCGTGAGCTTGCTGGTCTCGGACATGGGGGTCTCCTCTCGCATGAAAAACGTGCCTGATCCAAACTCAACATCTATCCAGCCGCAGTGCAATCAAATAACATGCAAACTCTTGCATCTGAACGCGCAACAATCGGAAAGGGACGGTCCGGATGTCAGAGCGGGACCAGTACATCGAGAAGGCCAAGGCGAAGGTCGACGAGGCAGAGGCAAATTCCCGCATCGCGTACCAGAAGCAGCGCGACGAGGCCGAGACCAGACTGAAGGGCATACGCGCGGCCAGCGACGACGCGTGAAAGGACATGAAATCGGACTTCGACAAGGCGATGGACAGCATGCCCGAGGCGTTCAACACCGCCATGTCACGGTTCAAGTGAGGAAGACCTTCATGATCCCCATGAAGATGCTGCGCGCCGTCGCGCTTGCCGCGCTTTTCGCGCTGCCCGCAGGGCATCGCCGCGATTGGCATGGCGGCGGCGGCACTGCTGCTGTCGGGCGCGCGGCTGGTACGGTGATCGTGGCCTGCCTTGCGGTGCTGGCTGTGGCGCGCGCGGCTTCGTCCGTCAGCTACAAGGACGCGCTGGCGCGCACCATCACAAAGCGGCGGCGCGGCGCGATCACGGGCCTGGCCCCGCCCTTCGTCGTGATGCTGTCAGCCGCGTCGGGCCGGAGCGCGCTGGACGATCTGGGTCCGCTGATGATGGCATTGACCGCAGCGTCGGTGCTGGCGTCCTATGTCTGGGGGCGGCGGTCGGACCGGTCCAGCGGCAGACCCTGATGGCGGCGGGCGCGCTGGGGGCCGTGGTCTTCGCGGTGGTCGGCGGCGTCAGGCTGGCTGTCGGCGGGATCGGCGGGCCGATGGGCGCCGCGGCGGCGATCTTTGCCGCGCAGATCGCCTATGAAGGCGTCCGCGCGGGCCGCAAGCTGCACCTGACCGACATGGCCGAGTACGGGTTTCGAGCGCGCGACACGGCGCTGTCGAACACGGTGATCGGTGCTGCACTCATGGCGGGCTGACTGTTCGGACTGGCGGCGGACCGGTTCGGGCCCGCGCCGGTCCTGCTGACCTTCGCTGTCATCGCGGCACTCGGCGCGGTGCTGGCACGGGGACTGGACGAGGTGCAGCAGGACTGACCGCGATCAGATTTCCTCGCGCACCTGCGCATATGTGAGGGCGGCGAAGATGCCCGTGCCGCCAAGCACGTTGCCTGCCAGCGCCGGGAGGATGCCGCCGAATACCGCAGCACCCGGCGCCAGTTCCCCGCGCACCACTAGGATGAACAGCTCGGTCGACCCGGCCACCACGTGCGACATGTCGCCAAGGCCGATGATGTAGGTCACGATCACGATCATCAGCACCTCGCCCGCGTGCTCCATGCGGGGCAGAATCCACACCAGCGCCGCGATCAGGAACCCGGCCGGGATGCCCCAGGCGAAATGCTGCAGCGGCGTCGCCTCGGCATAGTGGCGCGACACCGCAAGGATACCGTCGAAGCGCGCGCCGGGCAGGATATGGCCATACACCAGCACCAGCGCCGCGGCGAGACAGCCGACCATGTTGGCCGCGAAGACGATCCCCCACAGCCGCGCGGTCTGCGCGAACTTGCCCCGCGTCGGTGCGATGAAGAGCGGCAGGATGGGCGTGATCGTGTTCTCGGTGAATAACTGCATCCGGCCGAGGATCACGATCAGGAACCCCACCGTGTAGCCGAGGTTCGTGATGCCGGGTGCCCAGGCCGCATCGGGCAGGATCGCCGTCAGGAAGCCCTTGGCCAGCACCGACGTGCTGATGGCCAACCCCGCCGCGACCCCGGACCACCACAGCGCGCTGAAGGGGCGGGACAGTTCGTGTTCGCCCTCGCGGCGGATGGCCTCGAAGATGACATGCGAGGGCACGCTTTCGTATTCGTTCATGTGCTCTTTTTCGTCGCGGTCGAGATCGATCTTGTACGACATCTTCGGGTTTCCTTGTCCCCGGCAGCGGGATGTTGCGGGCGGATTAGGTGGCGGTGTCGCCGTCGGTTTCGATCTTCAGCGGCTCGCCGCAATGCTTGCAGTGGATCGCGTCGGGGTCATGCCGACTCAGGCCGCATTCGGGGCATTTGTACTTGATCTTGGACGGCTGGAAGATCGCCCGCGCCAACTGCACGAACAGCGCCACGCCGACGACCATGATGAACACCGACAGAAGCTTGCCAAGCGGCGTGGTCATGGTGATGTCGCCGAAACCCGTGGTGGTCAGCGTGGCGACGGTGAAATACAGCGCGTCGATATACCCGCCGATCCCGCTGTGTTCGTCGAACGCGACCACGAACACGAAGGACGTGGTCACGAAGATGAAGACGACCAGGTTCACCGCCGCGAGGATCGCATCCTCGTGGCGCCGGAAGAACAGGCTTTCGCGCCGCAGATCGCGCAGCAGGTGGTAGGCATGAATCAGCCGCAAGCCCCGCAGCACGCGCAGAAAGGCGAGGTTCTCGGTCAGCAGCGGGGCGAGCAGCAGCGATGCGACAACGACCAGGTCGGCGATGGTGTATATCCGCGACAGTTCGCTGCGCAGGTTGTCGGAAATCCAGAACCGCGCGGCGAGATCGATCAGGATAACCACGCCCAACGCGGTGTTCAGGGCGGTGGTCAGGGGGGTGACGGGCAGCGCGGCGACGGCGATGAAATACACGATCGTCAGCGCGTCGAAGACGATCAGCCCGTAGCGAAACCGCCGGGCGCGCTGGCTGTTGCCGGTGTAGAGCAGGCGAACTGTGCGGTGCAGGTCGGTCATGCCCGGACGATGCACCACCCGCCCAGGCCCGCCAAGCGCCGAAATGCAGCGCCCGCAAACGCGCGCATGCAAGCCTTTTCAGCCTGTCACGGGTACGCCATAAAATTTTCAAAGCGCCGACGATCGAATGGATGACCCGCGGCGGGCGGTGCCCACACGTGCTGGCCAGCCTGCGCATGTCGGGCGCGTTGACATCCGACCACCCCCAGTGATGTCGGGTCCGCGCGCCAACGATGACGCGCGTGCGCCGTTCGTCCCCCATGCCCCCCTCCCGGCGCCGCATCGGGCCGCATCGGTATAGCAGAAAATCCTAGGCCGGAGGCGTTGCAGTGCCATCACATTACTGATGGATACACGCGTGTCAGACTGCGGGGCGTGTGCGGACCGGCCGCCTTTCGCAGGCGCGCCGGAAACCCGCTGCCTGGCCCTGCAAGCGGCGAACGGAAAGGGGCGCTCATGACGAAACGGCAAGAACACGACGGAAGCCCGCCTGCCGATGGGCCGCGCCCGCGGGGACCGCAGGCCCTGCCGGGGGCGGTGGATCGCTTGCGGGCGCTCGGGGCGCGCGAAAGGGACATCAACCTTGGCGACCTGGTAGACGCGTTCGGCGCGCAGGGTCATGCGCCGCTGCTGATGATCGTGTCGATCCTCATGATCGTTCCGGTGGGCATGATCCCCGGCGTCGGTGGCGCGCTTGGTCTTCTGGCGGCGGCCATCGGCGTTCAGATGATCGCCGGGCGCGACGGCATCTGGATGCCACGGTCCGCGCGACAGCGCAGCGTGTCGGCCGCGCGGGTGACGGCAATCGCCGACAAAGTGTATCCGTTCAGCGTTTTTCTGGCCCGCTTTCTCGAAGCGCGGTGGCAGTGGCTTGCCGCTGGGCGCGTCTCGGTCGTGGCCATCGGGTTTCTGGTGACCCTTGCCGGGCTCTCGCTGCTTGTGATCGGGGTCATTCCCGTTCTGGTCCCACTTATGGGTTTGCCCGTCGCGGTGTTCGCCATGGGGCTCATGGCAGAGGATGGCGCCGTGGTGGCCGGCGGCTACGGGCTGCTGATCGCGATTTCCGCAGGGACGTTCCTTTTTTAGCGCTGGGTGCATCGCTGTGCTGTCAAGCCAGACATGCCCGATACCGCGAGCCCCGCATGAATGTATGGGGCGTGCCCTGCCCCCCGGTCGTCCCTCGTTCATAACGAGAGTCCTTGGGTTTGATGGTAGCGTCCGAGCACGTGGTGTAATTTCGGCACCGTCGACGGTGTGATCCCTGGTGGCC
>NZ_QDFI01000124.1 GCF_003254465.1 Meridianimarinicoccus zhengii | reverse complement strand
CCGCGCGCGCGCGGGCCAGACGCGCGAGCCCGTCGCGGGCGAGCGCGGCCACGGCGGCGGGGCGGCCATCGTAGAGCGGCAGGCAGCCGCGGGATTCGAGATCGGGCACGGCGAGCAGCCAGTTGGCGAGGCCGGCGGCGTAACCGGCATCCTCGGCGGCGGGCGCATCGGGCGCGCCAAGGATGCGCGCGGCGACGACCATCAGCCCGCCCCCTGTCGCGGCGATATGGGCGTCGAAGGCCGCGGCATCGGGGAACGGGTCGCGGTAGCAGGACCAGCGATGGGCCGCCACGAGCGCGTCGAGCCGGTGTGCCCCTTCTTGGTCGAGCACCTCGGAGAGGGGCGTTGCGACCTCGTGGCGGCGGACGGGACCGCCCGCGGCGATCTCGTCCAGCGCGTCGCGCCACCATTGCAGCCGCATCTCGGCGATCATCGGTTCCGCCGTCACCCAGGGGGCGCGGGAGACCTCCACGTTGAAGGCGTAGAGCGGCAGGAGGCGGCGGCGCGCGTCGAGCGGGGCGGCGAGCAGGGTGCGGAAACGGTCCGGGTCCCCGCGTTCCACGAGTTCGGCGCAGGCGTCGAGGCTCATGGCGCGGCGGGGCGGGCCGGGGCCGTCACGGCGCGGCCTGCGCGACCGCGGGCAGGCTGTCGACGGGGGTGGCGGCGTCGCGCACGAGTTTCCAGCGCACCGCATCGAGAAGTGCGGCGAAGCTCGCATCCACGATGTTGGCGGACACGCCCACGGTGGACCAGCGCCGGCCCTGCCCGTCTTCGCTGTCGATGATGACGCGGGTGACGGCCTCGGTCCCGCCATTGGTGATGCGGACCTTGAAATCCACGAGCTTCATGTCGTCGATCACGCATTGATAGGGGCCGAGATCCTTGGCCAGCGCCTTGGCCAGCGCGTTGAGCGGGCCGCGGTCGGACCCGGTGGCGTCGAGCGATTCCGACACCGAAAGCTTCTTTTCGCCGCCGATCTTGATGACGACCACGGCCTCGGACAGGCTGACCATGCGGTCATACTTGTTCTTGCGGCGCTCGACGGTCACGCGGTAGCGCTTCACCTCGAAATAATGCGGCAGCTGGCCCAGTTCGTCGCGGGCGATCAGCTCGAAGCTCGCCTGCGCGGTGTCGAAGGAATAGCCCTCGTTTTCCGCGTCCTTGATCCGGTCGAGGATGCGGGCGAGCGCCGGGTCGCCCGGCGCGACCTCGATCCCCGCCTCGGACAGGCGGCGGCGCAGGTTGGACTGGCCCGCCTGGTTGGACATGGGGATGATGCGGGTGTTGCCCACGGTGTCGGGCGTGATGTGTTCGTAGGTCGTGGGGTCCTTCAGGATCGCGCTGGCATGCAGCCCCGCCTTGTGCGCGAAGGCCGACGCGCCGACGTAAGGCGCGCTGCGCAGGGGCACGCGGTTGAGGATGTCGTCAAGCAGGCGGGATGCCTTGGTCAGCCCTTTGAGTGCCGCGCGGGTGATGCCGGTGTCGAACCGGTCGGCGAAGTGCGGTTTCAGCAGCAGGGTCGGGATCAGCGTCGTGAGGTTGGCGTTGCCGCAGCGTTCCCCCAGCCCGTTGAGCGTGCCCTGCACCTGCCGGACACCGGCGTCGATGGCGGCAAGGCTGCCCGCGATGGCGGTGCCGGTGTCGTCATGGGTGTGGATGCCCAGCCGGTCGCCGGGGATGCCGGACGCGATCACGGCGCGGACGGTCGCCGCGATCTCGTCCGGCAGCGTGCCGCCATTGGTGTCGCACAGAACGACCCAGCGCGCGCCGGCGTCGTGGGCGGCGTGCAGGCAGGCGAGCGCGTAGTCCGGGTTGGCGCGGTAGCCGTCGAAGAAATGTTCGGCGTCGAACAGGGCTTCGCGGCCCAGCGCGGTGAGGTGGGCGACGGAGGCGCGGATGTTGTCGATATTCTCGTCGAGGGTGATGCCGAGCGCGGTGGTGACGTGGAAGTCATGGGTCTTGCCCACGAGGCAGACCGATTGCGTTCCTGCGTTGATGACGGCGGCGAGCACATCGTCGTTTTCCGCCGACCGGCCCGCGCGCTTGGTCATGCCGAAGGCGGTGAGGGTCGCGCGGGTCTGGGGCGCATCGGCGAAAAAGGCGCTGTCGGTGGCGTTGGCACCGGGCCAGCCGCCTTCGATGTAGTCGACGCCGAGCGCATCGAGCAGGGCGGCGATGCGGTGTTTCTCATGGGTGGAGAACTGTACCCCCTGCGTCTGCTGCCCGTCGCGGAGGGTGGTGTCGTAGAGGTAGAGGCGGTCGCGGGTCATGGGTTGGTCTCCGTCGGTGTGTCCGCCGCCGTCCGGGCAAAGATCTCCGAACAAAATGCGCGCAACACGACCTGCCGCTTGGTCTTAAAGGCGATGAGCCAACCGCTCGTGGCCCGGGAGGCCCAAAGCCTCCCGGGCAGCGCCCGACCCGCCCCCAGGGCGGGCGCTATTGCGCCCGGGGCTCGCGCCCGCTCCGGCCTCAAACCGTCCACTGGACGGTTTGCAAGACGGCCTCCGCCCCCGGGGCGTGCGCTGCCCTTGCGTTGGCGCGTCTTGTTGAGCGTTTCGGTGTGACGCGGGCCGTTGCCAGAAGGACCGTCCGGGCCAGCGGCCCGGACCGCGCCCGGCCGCCCCCCCGGGCGGGCGCGATTGCGCCCCCCCGCGGCCGGACCCGGCCCTCGGGTCTGCGCACCGTGCCTGCCGATTGTGCTCATTTCAGCGACTCCAGCTTGGCGGGGTCTGCGTCTGGTTCTAGAGCGGCGTAGGGCTGCTCTATACCGGCACTTAATTCCAAACCAGCCTCCATTGCCGCACTTTTCAGAGCATCAGCAGCTTTAAAATTTTTCTCCTGCCTTAATTTATTCCACCTTCTAGCGATAGATTCAGCCAATGGAAACAAGCGTTGTTGGGACCCTTTGCCACTTACAATACCACTTTTTACAGGAATCTCGTACCAGTCATCAATTTCTGGAACAAGCAGTCCTATTAGCCGCGCATTTGCGAGAAATTCGCCACTGGAAAAGTCATCCGTAATTACAGCACGATGCTGCTTGTGCAACATCGCCAAAGCACTTCCTGTATTCAAATCAGCATTAAGCGCATCGACAAACTCTTTGGTAGGCGATGTTTCGCAAGCATCGAGCGTGCAGTAATGCCATTGACTTAGAGTCTTGCGGGCGTTTCGGGCTTTTTCCTCAGTCCAGTCCATCGGCTTGCGGTAGTGGGTCGACAGCATCACGAAGCGGATCACCTCGCCCGGATAGCCCTTGTCCAGCAGGTCGCGCACGGTGAAGAAGTTGCCGAGGCTCTTGGACATCTTCTTGCCCTCGACCTGCAGCATCTCGTTATGCATCCAGACCTTCGCGAACCCGCTGCCGGGGTGGGCGCAGCAGCTCTGCGCGATCTCGTTCTCGTGGTGCGGGAACATCAGGTCGTTGCCGCCGCCGTGGATGTCGAAGCTGTCGCCCAGCAATTCATGGGCCATGGCGGAGCATTCGATGTGCCAGCCGGGGCGGCCATGGCCCCACGGGCTGTCCCAGCCGGGTTCGCCCTCGGCGGCAGGCTTCCAGAGTACGAAATCCATCGGGTTGCGCTTGTAGGGCGCGACCTCCACCCGGGCGCCCGCGATCATGTCGTCCACCGACCGGCCCGACAGCTTGCCATAGGCGGCGTAGCTGTCCACGGCGAAGAGCACATGGCCTTCGGCGGCATAGGCATGGCCCTTGGCGATCAGATCCTCGATCATCGCCACCATCTGGGGGATGTAGGCGGTGGCGCGGGGCATGTGGTCGGGCTCCAGCGCGCCCAGTGCCGCCATGTCGTCGAGGAACCATTGCGTCGTCTCGGACGTGATGTCGTCGATGGGCCGCCCGCTTTCCGCCGCCCGCGCGATGATCTTGTCGTCCACGTCGGTGAAGTTGCGCACATAGGTGACGTGATCCGTGCCGTAGATATGCCGCAGAAGCCTGTAGAGCACGTCGAACACGACCACAGGCCGCGCGTTCCCGAGATGCGCCCGGTCATAGACCGTGGGGCCGCAGACATACATGCGCACGTCGCCGGGATCGATGGGGGTGAAATCCTCGGTCTTTCTCGTGGCGGTGTTGTGCAGGCGTAGTCGGGTCATCGCGGCCTCCGTTGCCGCAGCGGCTTAGAACAAGACGGGCGCGAAGAAAAGCGTGGCGCGCGGGTCGTTGTCGGCCTTGACCGCGCGGGCGCGGCATAGTTGGAGTGTTCCATGGGAACGCCGATACTTGAAATCCGCCGCGACGCCGTCGTCGAGAACTGGCGCGCACTCGATGCCCGCTCGGGCGCCGCGACCGAGACGGCCGCGGTGGTCAAGGCCGATTGCTACGGGCTGGGTGCGGCGGAGATCGCCCCGGCCTTCGCCGCCGCCGGTGTGCGCACCTTCTTCGTGGCGGTGGCCGAGGAAGGGGCGGCGCTGCGGCGCATCCTTGGTGACGGCCCCGAGATCGCGGTGTTCGGCGGGCACATGGCGGGGGACGCCGACCTGATCCGGGACGCTGGGCTGATTCCGATGCTCAACAGCCCCGAACAGGTGGCGAGGCACGCGCAGGCGCTGCCCGGCGCGGCCTTCGGCGTGCAGCTCGATTCGGGGATGAACCGGCTGGGCATCGAACCGGCGGACTGGGCGGCCCTGCGCGCCGCGGGGCTGCCGGGGGTGCCGTGGCTGGCGATGTCGCATCTGGCCTGCGCGGACGAGCTAGACCACCCGCAGAACGCGGCGCAACTGGCGACGTTCCGGGCGATGACCGACGATGCGGGCCTGCGCCGGTCGCTGGCGGCCACGGGCGGGGTACTGATGGGCGCGGCGTATCATTTCGACCTGGCGCGGCCCGGTATCGGGCTGTATGGCGGTGCGCCGTTCTCGACCGCGCTGCAGGTGGTGACGCTGACCATCCCCGTGATCCAGTGCCGCGACGTGGCGCCGGGCGAAAGCGTGGGCTACGGGGCCACATGGGTCGCCGCGCGGCGCAGCCGCATCGCCACAGTGGCGGCGGGCTATGCCGACGGGATCATCCGGTCGATGTCGGGCAAGGCGCTGCTGCACGCGGGCGGGGTCGCGTGCCCGCTGGCGGGGCGGGTGTCCATGGACCTGCTGACCGTGGACGTGACCGATTACCGCGACCGCCACGGCGCGGACCCGGACGTGCTCGACCTGCTCGGCCCCTACCAGGGGATCGACGCGGTGGCCGACGCGGCGGGCACGATTGGCTATGAAATCCTCACGGCGCTCGGCCCGCGCTATACCCGCCACATCGCGGACGGGCCCGCGGCCTGATCGGCCCCGCGCTCGACACGCCCGCCCCCGTCGGCTAAGTCCCCACTCATGCCGCAGATGCACGAAAGCAGACCGCCCATGGCCGTGACCGCCCCCATCGCCCGCCTGGGCCGCAGCACATTGCGCAGCGTCGCCGTGCTGGGGCGCGTGTCGATCTTCGCCGCGGCGACCCTGCGCCATATCGTGACGCCGCCCTATTACGGGCGCGAGTTCTGGCATGCCGTGATCGCCATCGGCTGGCTGTCGCTGCCCGTGGTGGGGATGACCGCGCTCTTCACCGGGGCAGCACTGGCGCTGCAGATCTACGCGGGCTCGGGCCGCTTCGGCGCGGAGGCGGTGGTGCCGCAGATCGTCGCCATCGGCATGACGCGCGAGCTGGGCCCGGTGCTGGGCGGGCTGATGGTGGCCGCCCGGGTGGCCAGCTCCATCGCCGCCGAGATCGGGACCATGAAGGTGACCGAACAGATCGACGCGCTGGTGACGCTGTCCACCAACCCGATGAAGTATCTGACCGCGCCGCGCGTGCTGGCCGCGACCCTGACGGTGCCCGTGCTGGTGGCCGTGGGCGACGTGATCGGGATCATGGGCGGGTATCTGGTGGGCATCACCCGGCTGGGGTTCAACGAAGCGGCCTACCTGACGAACACCTACCAGTTCCTTGAATTCTGGGATGTCGGGTCGGGGCTGGTGAAGGGCGCGGTCTTCGGATTTCTCATCGCGCTGATGGGCTGCTACCATGGCATGAACTCTGGCCGCGGCGCGCAAGGGGTCGGGGCTGCTGTGAAGGCCGCTGTGGTGGCAAGCTCGGTGCTGATCCTCGCCTCCAACTACCTGCTGACAGAGGCATTCTTCGGATCATGATCGAACTTTCCGACCTGCACAAATCCTTCGGCGACAACCACGTGCTGCGCGGCGTGAACCTGGCAGTGCCCAAGGGCGAAAGCATGGTCATCATCGGCGGGTCGGGCACAGGCAAGTCGGTGGCGCTGAAATGCGTGCTGGGGCTGGTGACGCCAGACAGCGGCACCATCACCGTGGACGGCGAGGACGTGACCAAGGCCGACCGGGACGAATTCCTGAGCCATTTCGGGATGCTCTTCCAGGGCGGCGCGCTGTTCGATTCGATGACCGTGTGGGAAAACGTGGCCTTCCGGCTGCTGCGCGGACGCCTGAAACGCCCCCGGGCCGAGGCGCGCGAGATCGCGGTGGAAAAACTGCGCCGGGTGGGGCTGCGCGCGGCGGTGGCCGACCAGTACCCGTCGGAACTGTCGGGGGGCATGCAGAAACGCGTCGGCCTCGCGCGGGCCATCGCGGCGGACCCCCAGATCATCTTCTTCGACGAACCGACCACGGGGCTCGACCCGATCATGTCGGGCGTCATCAACGACCTGATCCGCGAGATCGTTGTGGAAATGGGCGCGACCACCATGACCATCACTCATGACATGACCAGCGTGCGCACCATCGCCGACAAGGTGGCGATGCTGCATGCGGGCAAGATCCGCTGGACCGGCCCGGTGGCGGAAATGGACGCGGCGGACGACCCTTACCTGCGCCAGTTCATCACCGGCAGCGCCGACGGCCCCATCGAAGCGGTGCGCTGACCGCCGCGCGGTCACGGGCCCTCGCATCACCACGGCGGCGCGGGCGGGCCGCGGCCACACGCGGCACGGCAAACGCGCCGCCCGGCCCG
>NZ_QDFI01000123.1 GCF_003254465.1 Meridianimarinicoccus zhengii | reverse complement strand
GAGCGCAAGCCCGGTGGCGGCAAGCCGCGCGGCGACGGCCCCAAGGGCGGCAAGCCGAAGGGCAAGCGCCCGCCGCAGGACGGGGCCGGGCAGGGCGCCAAGACCTTTGCCGCGCGCCCGCCGCGCAGCGAGAAGAAGATCGACCCCGACAACCCGTTCGCCGCCGCCTTGATGGGGCTGCGTGACAAGACCTGACCGCGATCCCGATACCGGTGCCGGCGGCGCCGCCGGCTCGTCCGGAACGACCAGCCTGCGGCTGGACAAGTGGCTCTGGTTCGCGCGTTTCTTCAAGACGCGCAGCATCGCGGCTGGGGAAGTCTCGGCCGGCCATGTGCGTGTCAACGGTGCCCGCGCGGCAAAACCCGCCCAGGCCGTGCGTGCGGGCGATACGCTGACCTTCGCGCAGGGCCGCGCGATCCGCGTCGTGCGCATCGTCGCGCTGCCCATGCGTCGCGGCCCGGCACCGGAAGCGCGCGCCTGCTACGATGACCTGTCGCCGCCACCGCCGCCATCCGCCGCGGAACAGGGGGCGCCACAGCGCGTGCCGGGCCGCGTGGACCGGAAAGAACGTCGCGCCGCGCGGCTTTCCCGGCAGGGGCCGCTTGATTGATCCGAGCCACCGCAATAGGTATCCGCCACCAAACAGAGCGAGACACCCCATGACCTATGTCGTCACAGACAATTGCATCGGCTGCAAATACACCGACTGCGTCGAGGTCTGTCCCGTTGACTGTTTCTACGAAGGCGAAAACGCGCTGGTGATTCACCCGGACGAATGCATCGACTGCGGCGTCTGCGAACCGGAATGCCCCGCCGACGCGATCCGCCCGGACACGGAACCGGACATGGACAAGTGGGTGGAGTTCAACCGCAAGTACAGCGAACTGTGGCCCGTCATCTACACCAAGAAGGACCCGCTGCCCACGGCAGAGGACCTTGACGGCACGCCCGACAAGCTGGCAACGATATTCTCGGAGAAACCGGGCGAAGGCGGCTGAGACGATCCACCGGGCCGGCGAGGCCCCTCGCCGCGTGCAACGCGGCCTTGCGATCCCGTTCCCGTGACCGGCCCGTCACGGGGCTTTGCCGGGCGCGTGAAATGTGTTACACATAACTTTCAAAATACCAAGGTGACCCGGAACGTCTCGCCCATCCATGGCCGAGCACGTTCTTTTTTGCCCTTCGATCCCGGTGGGAACCGGGACTGGCGGGCGGATCGTTAGGATGGAAAACCACATGAGCCAAGCGAAAGCGTCCGAATTCCGTGCCAATGACTATGTCGTCTACCCGGCACATGGCGTGGGCCAGATCGTGTCGATCGAGGAGCAGGAAATCGCAGGCATCAGCCTGGAATTGTTCGTGATCTCCTTCGAGAAGGACAAGATGACGCTGCGGGTGCCGACGCACAAGGCGGCGGATGTCGGGATGCGCGCGCTCGCCTCGCCGGACGTGGTGTCGAAGGCGATGGAGATCCTGCGCGGCAAGGCCAAGGTCAAGAAGGCCATGTGGTCCCGCCGGGCGCAGGAATACGAACAGAAGATCAACTCGGGCGACCTGATCGCCATCGCCGAGGTGGTGCGCGACCTGCACCGCGCCGACGACCAGCGCGAGCAGAGCTATTCCGAGCGTCAGCTCTACGAAGCCGCGCTGGAACGCCTGACCCGCGAGATCGCCGCCGTCAGCGGCGCGGACGAAGGCGACGCGCATCGCAAGGTCGGTGACGTGCTGTTGTCGCGCGCGGCCTGACCTTCGGCGATTCGATACTCCGGGCCGTGCCTTGGGCGCGGCCCTTTTTCGTGCTTCAGCTGCCGAGCAGCGTCACGAGCGCCAGAAGCCCCGCGATGTCTGCAAGTTGCTGCGCGGCGCCAAGGATGTCGCCCGTCTGGCCACCGATCTTCGCGCGGGCGGCCAGCGCGACAAGCGCGGCACCGCACAGACCCATCAGGAGTGCAACCACGCCCGGTCCGCCACAGGCCAGCATCGCCGCGGCGGTCCCCAGCGCCAGCGCCAGCGCCGCGGTGATCGCCCCCGGCTGCCCGCTGCCCGCGGACAGCCCGTCGCGCCGGGCGGGCGGAAGTGCGGTCCAGACGGCGACCATCGCCGCCCGCGACAACGCCCCGCAGGCGATCAGCGCAGGCAGCGCCATGGCCGGGGGCAGCGCAGCCAGTGCCCCTGTGCGCAGGCTCAGCGACAGGATCAGCGCCAGCATGCCATAGGTGCCGATGCGGCTGTCGCGCATGATCTCCAGCCGCCGGTCGCGCGTCCAGCCGCCCCACAGCCCGTCGGCGGTATCGGCCAGCCCGTCCTCGTGCAGCGCGCCGGTCACGATCACCGAAGCCGCCACGGCCAGTCCCGCGGCCAGTGGCGGCGGCAGGCCCAGCCACCCGGCCAGCAGATGCACGGCACCGGCCAAGGCCCCAACGACTGCGCCCGCCAAAGGATAGGCCCATGCGGCTGCCGCCCCACGCGCCGTCGCCCGATCGCCGTCCACCGGCACCGGCAGCCGCGTGAGCAATCCCAGCGCGGCGGGCAGGTCGTGACGGGACAAGAGCGGCGAGCGTGGCATCTTTGGCGGTTTCCCCCGAGACTTGCCCGCGGTAGCGTGCAGCCCTGACGAGATCAACGCCCCAGATCCACGCCCAAGTCCCGAGGCTGCCCATGTCCACGCTTCCTTTCGCCACCATGGCCAGCATTCGTGCGGCGCTGGCCGATCTTCCCGCGCCGGATGCACCGTCCCTGAAGGCCGCACGCGCCCGAAACGCCCGGCTGACCAAGCCGCCGCACGCGCTGGGACGGCTTGAGGATCTGGCCATCTGGTACGCGAGCTGGCGCGGCACCGACCGGCCCGCGATCAAGGCGCCGCAGATCGTCATCTTCGCGGGCAATCACGGGGTCGCGGCGCGCGGCGTGTCGGCCTTCCCGCCCGCCGTCACGGCGCAGATGGTCGCCAATTTCCAAGCGGGTGGCGCTGCCGTGAACCAGTTGGCACAGGCTGCGGGCGCGCGGTTCGACGTGGTGCCGCTCGATCTCGACCGGCCCACGTCGGACATCACCGAAGCCCCCGCAATGACCGAGGACGCATTCTGCGCGGCCATGTCGGCGGGCTGGCGTGCGGTCGATCCCGGCGCGGATCTGTTCGTCGCGGGCGAGATGGGCATCGGCAACACCACGGCGGCGGCAGCCATGGCCGCGTCGCTGTATGGCGGGGCGGCGGCGGACTGGACGGGACGCGGCACGGGGCTTGACGATGCGCGTCTTGCCGTCAAGTCGACCGTGGTCGGACAGGCCCTCGCGCGCCATGCAGCGGTCACCGGGCGAGGGCTGGAGACCCTGCGCTGCCTCGGCGGGCGGGAAATCGCGGCGATGGCCGGGGCGATCCTGCGTGCGCGGCAATTGTCGATCCCGGTGATTCTTGACGGGTTCATCTGCTGCGCCGCTGCCGCCGCACTGGATGTCGAACGCCCCGGCGCGCTGGATCATGCGGTGGCGGGGCACATGTCGGCGGAAGCCGGCCATGGTCGCCTGTTGCAGGCGATGGGCAAGCCACCGCTGCTGCATCTTGACATGCGACTGGGCGAGGGGTCGGGGGCCGCGCTCGCCATCGGTATCCTGCGCGGGGCGGTGGCGTGCCTCTCCGGCATGGCCACCTTCGACGAGGCAGGCGTCAGCGACACCTGAGCGCGCGCGGGGCGGCAGCGGCCAGCCCGCTGCACCGCGGGTGCCCGCGTCCCGAACGGGCGGGGCATGGGGCGGGGCGGCACCTGTCACGCTTGCCGCGGCGTGCCGGCGATGGTGCATGTCCCGGCAGCGGCGACGGGGCAGCCGCGCGGCGCGGGCTATCCCGGCATCTGCGGCGGCGCATCTGGGTCGGGGTCGCTCTGCGTCTGCGGATCGAGGTCCATCCTGTCGTCGAGCTGCGCCACGAGTGCCGCCTCGAATTCCTTGTTCAGTTCCCGCGCGCGGGCGATGTATTCGGGGTTGTTGGCGATCGGGACGCCGGGCTTCCACAGCTTGGCCAGTTCCAGCATGGACGCGCGGTCCATCTTGTAGAACAGCTTTTCCATCTCCGAAGCCTCGAATTCGCTCAGCCCCATGTTCTCGAGCACGTAGCGCGCGGCGCGCAGGCTGCTGTCGAACATCTCGCGCACGATGTCATCCGCCCCCGCCTCGTACAATTCATAGACATGCACCCGGTCATGGGCGCGCGCGACGATGTGCAGATCGGGCCGTAGTCCGCGGGCATAACGCACGATACGGGTGGTGGCCTGCTTGTCGTCCATCGCGGCCACCAGGATCCGCGCCTCCTTTATGCCCGCCGCGTGGAGCAGGTCGGGACGGGTCGGATCGCCGAGAAAACTCTTGAACCCGAACTTGCGCATCAGGTTGATGGTGGCAAGATCGTGGTCCAGCACCGTGGCGTGGAACCCGGCCATCTCGATCATCCGGTTGACCACCTGCCCGAAGCGCCCGATCCCGGCGATGATGATGGGCGCCGCGTGGTCTATTTCGTCGGCGGCTGCATCGGGTGCGTCGTGGCGCATCCGGCGGCTGAGCTGATCATAGGCGATGAACAGCAACGGCGTGATGAGCATCGACAGAGCGATAATGAGATAGAGCTGCTGCGACAGGTCGGTATCGAACACTCCCCGTTGCGCGCCGAAGCCCGTGAGCACGAAGCCGAACTCGCCCGCCTGCGCCAGCGACAGGGTGAACAGCCACCGGTCCCGGCCCCGCAGCCGGAAGACGAGCGCGAGGACGAACAGGATCACCCCCTTCGCCAGCATCAGCAGAAGCGTCAGCCCGACCAGCCGCAGCGGATCGCCGAACAGAAGCCCGAAATCGATCCCCGCGCCCACGGTGATGAAGAACAGCCCAAGCAGGAGACCCTTGAAGGGTTGCAGGTCGGCCTCGATCTCGTGGCGGAATTCGGAGTTCGCGAGGACGACTCCGGCCAGGAACGTTCCCAGTGCCGGCGACAGGCCGAGGATCAGCATCAGCCCCGCGATGGCGACCACGATCAGCAGCGCCAGCGCCGTGAACATCTCGCGCATGCGCGACGCATGGATGAAGCTGAACACGGGCCGGGTCAGGTAGATGCCTGCCAGCACGATCCCGCCCATCGCCCCCAGCGTCACGAGTGCTGCCCCCCAGCCCGGAAGCGTATCGACGAAATGGGTGGCGGCCTGCGCCATTTCCATCACGGGCTGGTCCGTGGCGCCATGGTCGCCGCCATGCCCGCCGCCCGTGCCCGCCCCCACCGCCAGAAGCGGCAGCACGGCCAGCATCGGGATCACGGCGATGTCCTGTGTCAGCAGCACGGCAAAGGCGGACCGCCCCCCCTGCGTCTGCATGAGCCGCTTTTCCGTCAGGCTTTGCAGCACGATCGCGGTGGACGACAGCGCGAAGGCCAGGCCCACGGCCAGGGCCACCTCCCATTGCAGGTTCAACGCCATGCCCGCGCCGGTCACGGCGGCGGTGGTCAGCCCGATCTGCAGGCCCCCGAGGCCCAGCAACTTGTGCCGCATCGCCCAGAGCGCGCGGGGATCCAGTTCCAGCCCGATCAGGAACAGCATCATCACGACGCCGAATTCGGCGACATGCTGCAGGTCGCGGGTTTCCTGTCCCACGAGCCCCAGCACGGGGCCGATCATCACCCCGGCCAGCAGGTAGCCTAGCACCGATCCCAGCCCCAGCCGTGCGGCGACGGGCACGGCCAGGACGGCAGCACCGAGATAGACGAGAAGCGGAAACAGGATCGTGTCCATCGCGCAGTCCTTGCTGGGCGGATCCGGCGCCGGCCGGCCGCGCGGGGGGGTGGCCCGAAGGGGTCTTCGTGCCGGTCCCTGTAAAGGCCACGGGACGGCGCAATTCAAGCGCGAGGGGTGCGATGCGGGGCCATGTGCGGCCCGATGGCGGCAGCGCGCCTATCCGCGCGGCATGCTCAGCGTCACGGTGCGTCCGGATTTCACGTAACCAAGCCGGCCGTCCCCGATTTCCTGCACGCGCCCGCCATCGACCCGGTCGCCCACGGCAAGGTTCACGACCCGTCCCGACGGGAGCCGCACCAGCGCGCGGCGGTTGCTGGCGGCCCCGAAAGTTCCCAGCAGGTTGATCTCGGACAGGTTGATGCCGACCCGCGCCGTGGCCCTGTCTGCGGTGCCCGACGGGGTCGGGGCGGACACCCGCGCCACGTCGACGGGCGCGATGGCGGGACCTGTCGGCTGTTGCGCGTCCGCGCGGGCACGCGCGATCACGGTGGCGTCGCGCGGCGCGGGCCGCGGGCCAAAGGTCGTGGCCGGGCTGACGGAGGCGATGATCGTGCTCCCGGCACGTTCCTGTTCCGACACCGGACGGCGCAAGGGCACGAAATCTGCGAGTTCCGTCGCGGTGCGTCCGCCGAGCTGGTCCCGTTCGCGCGCCTCGGCCAGTCCGCCGGGCCTTGCCCTGGGCGACAGGCTGCGCAACGGATCGTCCTCGGCCAGATCGGCGCGGCGCAGAACCAGTACGGTCTGTGCTTCGGCCTGCTGGCGGTCCGGGCGCGGACGGGTCGCCACGGGGGGCTGGCCCGCGATCACCGTGAATCCGTCCGGGGACAGGCGGCCTTCGGGGCTTGGCCGGATCAGGCCGCGCGCGTCGAACACGTAGACCTCGTCGCGGGACGGCGGGGCGGTGAAAGTTCGGCGCGCCGGCGGTTCGCGCTCGGGCATGCCGATCGCGGCCAGGGCCAGGGCATCCGTGCGGAACACCGGGTCGAGCCCCGGGATCGTCAGCGTCGTGGCATCGCTTGATGCCGTATCGGCCAGCCGGAACGGCGGCGTGTAGAACGTGGCGTCGGCGATCATCCCCGGCGGTGCATCCATCGCCGACAGCGTGGCCTGTCGCGCGGGCCGGGGCGCCGTGCGCGCATGATCATCGGGTGCGGCATCCATGGCGGGCGTGGCCGTGCGCACCGGCGGGACGGCGCGGGGTTCCACGGCGACGGTCTCGGGGACGGACCCGGTGGCAGGCCCGCGCGCCAGCGTGGCGAAGTCCGGGGCCAGGTCCGTCGGTCCGACCGGCGCGCTGCCACGGAACGCGGCAAGCCCGGCACCGACCGCGGCGAGCAGAACAAGCGCCGCCGCACCGCGCCGCCCGATGCGCGCTGCCCGTGCCAGCGCATGGAGACCCGGCAGGTGCCTGCGCGGTCCGGTTCCGGCCATGGCGTCGTCGGCAGTGTCCGGCAGCGGCGCAAGATGGGCCGGGTCG
>NZ_QDFI01000122.1 GCF_003254465.1 Meridianimarinicoccus zhengii | reverse complement strand
TGGGCCTGGGCCGACGGCCCCGGCGTGCCCGCCGATTTCACCGATCCCGCCTACTGGCCCTGAAACAAAGGAGACCGCCATGTTCCTGCACGGCGTCGAGACCATCGAGAAGGACGACGGGCTGCGCCCGATCCCGCTGCTGGACACGTCCACCATCGGCATCGTCGGCGTCGCCCCCGACGCGGCCCCGGCGACCGCCGCCAGCCTGACGCTGGGCGTCGGCAATGCCGCGGTCACGCTGACCGCCGCCACGGCCGGGACCGCGGGCAACGCGATCACCATCGACCTGGTCGATCCCGGCGCGGCCAGTGCCGCCGCGTCGATCGACGTGACCGACAGCGCGATCCGCGTGTCGCTCGCCACGGACACGGAAAGCGCGATCACCACGACGCCGATGCAGTTGATCGGGCTGATCGAGGGCGAGCCCGACGCCGGGGCCCTGGTCGCCGCGACACTGCCGACGGGCAGTACGGGCACATTGCCGCTGCGCCGGACCCTCGCCCCCCGGCCGCTGGCCGGCGGCGCGGCGGAGCCTTTCCCGCTGAACACGCCGGTGCTGGTCACCAGCCGGGCCGAGGCCGCGCCGCTGGGCTACATCCCCTACGCGAAACCGATCGACGGGATCTTCGACCAGGCCGGTGCCCGGATCGTGATCGTGCGCGTGGCCGAAGGCGCCGACACGGCCGAGACGCTGGCCAACGTGATCGGCGGCGTGGACGGCGCGGGCAACAACACCGGCATCCAGGCGCTGCTCGACGCCCGCGCGAACACCGGCGTGGTGCCGAAGATACTGATCTGCCCCGGCTTCACGAACAACGTCGCCGTCACGGCCGAGCTGATCGCCGTCGCCGACCGGCTGCGCGCCATCGTCATCGCCGACGGGCCGAACACGACCGACGCGCAGGCGATCCAGTTCCGCGACAACTTCGGATCGCAGCGCCTGATGGTCGTGGATCCGTGGGTCACCGTGTTCGACCCGGTCGTGCAGACCGAAGTCGCCGATCCGCCCAGCTCGCGCGTTGCGGGCATCATCGCGCGCACCGACGCCGAGCGCGGCTTCTGGTGGTCGCCGTCGAACAAGCTGATGAACGGGATCACCGGCACGACCCGGCCCGTGTCCTTCGCGCTGAACGATCCGAACACCCGCGCCAACCTGCTCAACGCGGCCGAGGTCACGACCATCGTGCAGGATCGCGGCTGGCGGCTGTGGGGCAACCGCGGCACCTCGGCCGACCAGCTGTGGGCGTTCCTGTCGGTCCGCCGCACCGCCGACGCGATCGAGGAAAGCATCGAAGCGGCACAGCTGTGGGCGATGGACCGGCCGTTCTCGGCGCAGCTGCTGCGCGACATCCGCGACAGCGTGGCGGCGTTCCTGCGGACCCTGCAGGCGCAGGGCGCGATCCTGGGCGGGACCTGCTGGCTCGATCCCGAGCTGAACACCGAGGCGACGCTGAAGGCGGGGCAGCTGTTCGTGAACTACGACTTCGAGCCGCCCGCCCCGCTGGAGCGGCTGACGTTCCACGCCTACCGCAACGGCGACTACTACTCCGACCTGATCGCCGAAGCCACCAGCGCAACCTGAGGAGAGCGCCATGTATCCCCGCACGATCCGGAACTTCAACGCGTTCATCGACGGTGTGTCGTATTTCGGGCGCGTGGCCGAGGCGAAGATGCCGATGCTGCAGCTGCAGACCGAGGATCACCGCGGCGCAGGCATGGACGCCCCCATCGCCGTGGACATGGGGCTTCAGGCCATGTCGGCCGAGATCAGCTTCCACGAATGGGTGCCCGAGCTGATCACCCTGTTCGGCACGAAGCAGCGGCTGGTGCTGCGCCCCGGCGCCATGGGCGAGAACGATTTCAGCGCCGACACGTTCATTGCCACTATCGGCGGGCGCTGGTCGACCATGGAGCCCACGAACCTGCGCCCCAGCCAGGCCGCGCCGCTGAAGCTGACCACGTCCTGCGACTATTTCCGGATGGAAATGAACGGGCGCGAACTATTCGAGATCGATGTCGAGAACGGCAAGCGCGTGATCGGCGGCATCGACCAGCTGGAGGGCATCCGCCAGGCGATGGGCATCTGATGGGCGCGCGCGCCAAACGCCGCCGCGCCGCCCGCCAGAGGGCCTACCAGAAGTGGGCGCGCAGGGCCTGGTCCCCATGGAAGGACCCCCCGCCGCCCGAACCAGCACCGCCGCAACGATGGCGCTGGTTGACCGACTGGATCACCCGCTTCAAGGCGCGATGAGCGCGCCCTGAAAACCCCCTTTCAAGGAGCGTTCACATGGACACGAAGACCGTCACACTGACCCGCCCGATCTACCGCGCCGAGGGCGACCTTGCCAAGCTGACCCTCCGCGAACCCGGCACCGGCGATCTGCGCGGGCTCAAGCTGACCGACGTACTGCAGCTCGACGTCACCGCGCTGCTGACGCTGCTGCCGCGGATCACCGTCGAAGGACTGACCGGCCCCGAGGCCGCGAAGCTGTCGCCCGGCGACCTTGCCCGCGCGGGTGGCGCTGTGGTGGGTTTTTTCGCCCCCGAGACGCAGGGCTGATCCCCGACGACGTGGAGGACGCCATGGCCGACATCGCGCTGATCTACCGTTTCGGCCACGCCGAGATGTGCGCGATGACGCTGCCGGAACTTGCCCGCTGGCGCGCCCGCGCACGGGCACAGGCCGAGGACCGCTGACCGATGTCCGACCTGAACATCGCCATGATCCTGCGCCTGGTCGACCAGGTCACCGGCCCCAGCAAACGGGTTCTGGCGTCGATGCGCGAGGTCGGCGTGGCGGTGGACGGGGCCGGGCGCGGGATGCTGAACACAGCCGACCGGCTTGGCGCGGTGCAGGCGCAGCAGCTGGGCATCGTCCAGAACCAGGCGCTGGGGATCGCAGGACTGGCCACCGCCGCCTACGGGCTGCTGCGCCCGGCGGCGGAGTTCGAAGCGGCGATGGACAAGGTGGGCGCGGTCGCGAACGCGTCGGACGCGGAGGTGGCGCGCCTGACCGCCACCGCGCGCGAACTGGGCGCCACCACGCCCTGGGCCGCCAGCCAGGCCGCCGAGGGGATGCAGTTCCTCGCCATGGCCGGGTTCGATGTGAACGAAACCATCGCGGCCATGCCGGGAATGCTGAACCTTGCCAGCGCCGGGGCGACGGACCTCGCCACCACGGCGGACATCGCCAGCAACATCCTGTCCGGGTTCAACATCGACGCGTCCGAGACGGGCCGCGTCGGCGACGTGCTGACCAACGCGTTCACGAACTCGAACACGAACCTCGCGATGCTGGGCGAGACGATGAAGTATGTGGCGCCGCAAGCGGCCGCCGTGGGCCTGTCTCTCGAGGAAGCCGCGGCCATGGCGGGCAAGTTGGGCGATGCCGGCATCCAGGGCAGCATGGCCGGGACCGCGCTGCGGGCGATGATCTCGCGCCTCGCGGGGCCGACCGGGGCCGCAGCCGACGCGCTGGAGCAACTCGGCATCGAGACCGCCGATGCGGACGGCAACCTGCGGCCCATGATCGACATCCTGGCCGAGATGGACGCGGCCATGAAGGCGCTCGGCAGCGCCGAACAGGCGACGCTGAACAAGGCGATCTTCGGGGAAGAGGCGAGTGCTGCCGCGCAGGTCCTGATGATCCAGGCGGGCAGCGGTGCCCTGCGCGAGTTCGCGGGCGAGATGCGCGAACAAGGCAGCGCCGCGCGGGTCGCCGAACAGCAGAACGACAACGTGGCCGGCGCGATGAAGGCGCTCAACAGCATCACGACCGAACTATCGCTCACCATCGGAGACTTCATGCTCCCGGCGCTGCGCGATCTGCTGGATGGGCTGACCCCAATCCTGCGGAGCCTCAATGAATGGATGCAGGCAAATCCCGAGATCGTCGGTGCGCTTGGGCAATTGGTAATTTGGCTGGCCGCGTTCGCGATCGGCAGTATCGTCGCGCGGCTGGCTTTCGTGGCGTTCTTGCAGCCGATCCGATGGGTGCTGCGACTGTTCGGAAACCTGTTCATCTGGGCCACGCGGTTGAACCCGTTCGCTTGGATGGCGGTCGGCGTGCTCGCACTGATCTACACGATCTACGACAGTTTCGATGGCATCGTGAAATACTTCTCGGACAAGTTCTTCGCCATCAAGGCTGCTTTCGAGAAGGATTTTGTCAGCGGTCTGTTGGAGGTCTGGATCCAGTACAATCCGTTGGGTCTGATCTACGACGCACTGACCGGGCTGACCGCGTACTGGGGCGAAGAGGTCGCGAGCTGGATCGCGGCCATCGACGACGCTTTCACCGGCTTCAGCCTGTACGACAGCGGCAAGCAGATGATCCGGACGCTGTGGGACGGGGCGTCGAGCCTGCTGTCGCAGATGGTCGAAAGCATCAAGGAAACGATCCGGGGGATCATCCCGGAAAGCTGGCTCGAATACATCGGCATGGAAGCGGGCGGCGGCTCGACCGCCCCCGCCGTGGACATGACCGGCCCCATGCTTCCGCCGCGCGCCGACGAGAACTTCGTGCAGACGAACACGTTCAACATCCAGCAGCAGCCCGGTGAAAGCACCGACGAACTGGCGCGCCGCACGGCGGATTACCTGCGCCAGAACGGCGGCGCGGGATCGTCGGTGCAGCGGCTGTCCGACACGCCGGAGGACATGGAATGATCCCGCAGCTGACCATGCTGGCACTGGGCGGGTTCCGGTTCGGCGTGAACACCGCGACCTACCAGGCGCTGCAGCGCACGGCCGCGTATCGCTGGGCGACGCTCGACCGGGCGGGGCGCGATCCGGCCGCGCAGTACCTTGGGCCGGGCATCGAGACGATCACCTTGAACGGCGTCATCTATCCGCATTTCAAGGGCGGTTTGCGGCAGGTCGAAGCGATGCGGCTGGTGGCCCGCACAGGCGAGCCGCTGATCCTGGTGGACGGGCTCGGCTTTGCGCTGCAGCGCTGGGTGATCCTGCGCGTGTCCGAGAACAAGCGCACCTTCCTGCGCGACGGCGCGCCCCGGCGGATCGATTTCTCGGTCGAGCTGCAGAGCTACGGGGAGGACGGCGCATGGCCGAGTATCTGACCGGGCGCGGCGAGGTCCTGGACGAAATCTGCATCGCCGCCTATGGCCGCGCCGACGTGATCCCCGACGTGCTGGAGGCGAACCCCGGCCTGGCCGACCTGGGGCCGATCCTGCCCTACCGCACCCGCGTGATCCTGCCCGATCTGCCCGCGCCATCCGCCGCCCCGGTCGTGCGACTGTGGGGTGCCGCGTGAAGCCCGTGTTCCGCATCGTGGCGGAGGGCGAGGACGTGACCGCGCCCGTCGGCGACCGGCTGCTGGAGCTGCGGATCCTCGACGCCGCGGGGATCGAGGCCGACACGCTGTCGCTCACGCTCGACGATCGCGACGGGCGGCTGATCGTGCCGCCGCACCAATCGCTCGTGCGGGTGTGGCTCGGGATGTCGGGGCCGGGCGCGGGCGCGGTGCCGCTGACGCCGATGGGCGCGTTCCGGGTGGACGATACCGAGCTGACCGGCCCGACCCGCCAGATGCGCATCCGCGCCACCGCCGCCGACATGAGCAGCGCCATCCGCGCGCCCCGCACCCGCGCCTGGGAGGGCGTCACCCTGGGCGACATGCTGCGCACGATCGCGGGCGAGGCCGGTCTGCAGCCCGAGGCCGACGCGCGGCTCGCCGCCTATGCGCCCGGCTATGTCGCGCAGACGGCCGAGTCCGATCTCAACCTGCTGACCCGCATCGCGCGGCGCGTGGGCGGCATCGTGAAGCCCGCCGACGGGCGGCTGGTGCTGGCGCGCCGCGGGGCCGGGACGGCCGCCGACGGCACGCCGCTGTCCCCCGTGACGTTTCCCATGGGCGCCGCATCGTCCTGGTCGTGGCGCACGGCCGACCGGGGCCGGTACGGGTCGGTCGCCGCCTCCTGGACGGAACTTGGGTCCGCGGCCGTGAACACGGTCATCGTGGGCGACGGCCAGCCCCGCCGGGTGCTGCGCCACGTCCACGCCACCGAGGCCGAGGCCGCGCGGGCCGCACAGGCGGCACTCGACGATGCCCGCCGCGGCGCGGAGACCGCGCAGATCACGCTGGCCCGCTTCCAGCCCGCCGCTTTCGCCGGCGCGCGCGTCCGCTTCGCCGAACTGCGCCCCGAATGGGCGGGCGACTGGACCGTGAACCGCGCCCACCACGTGCTGACCGACCGGTTGGTGACCGAGCTCGATCTCGAACGCCCGCCCGCCCCCGATTGAGGAGACCGCCATGCCGATCCATGTCATCGACGCCGATTTCGGAAGCTACGCGCCCCGGCGCAACCGCCCGGTCACCATCGGCCGGGACGAAACGCTGGGCCTGCTGGTGCGCTGGCGCGACGGTCCGGAGCCCGTGAACATCACCGGCGGCTACGCGACCGCGTGGCTGGTCGATGCGGAGGGCGCGGAGCTGGGCCTGCCGGCCCGCATCGTCAGTGCGGCCGACGGGACGGTGGAGATCGTGCAGCCGGCCTTCACGCTGGCTGCGGGGCGCTACACGCTGGTCACGCGGCTCACGCTGGGCGACGTGACCCGCCGCGCGCGGGTGGACCTGACGCTGGAGCGCGCGATCGGCACGCTGGTGTCGCCGCCCGTGGCGCTCGGGTCCATCGCCGACGTGTCGCTGGCGGGCGGGGCCGCGCCGGGGACGATCGACGCGGCGGCGGTGATCGTCGGTGCGACGGACTTCGAGGTCACCGGCACCGGCGCCAGCGTGGACGCGGTCGGTATCGTGACGCTGGCGACGGGTGCCGTGATCGCGGGGGAGACGGTCGAGGTGACCGGATCGAACGACGCCGGGTCCGTGTCGCTGAGTTTCACCTTCACCGTCACGCCCAGCGCGCCGGCAGTGGTGACGCCCGGCCGCATTGAGATCGAGGACCTCGGCACGACCGTGCGGGCGACCTTCGCAGAGCCCGAGCTGTCGGGCGTGCCCGCGCCGGGCGCGGTCCTTGCGGCGACGATCGACGGCGGTGTGCTGGCCGTGACCGACGGCGAGGCGATTATCCCGAAGGCGCTGGCCGTGCAGGCGCTGGCGGCGGTGTGGGCCGTCACGAACACGGCGGGCGAGTTCGAGACCGACCCTGTGACCGCGTCGGTTCCGGCCTACGAGGTGCCCGACGCGATGGCCGCCCCGGTGCCCGATGTGCTGAGCGCCACCGCGATCCGGTTCCCGCGGCCGGCGGCACCCGAGAATGGCGGCAACGCGATCACCGAGTAT
>NZ_QDFI01000121.1 GCF_003254465.1 Meridianimarinicoccus zhengii | reverse complement strand
GGGGCCGTCGGGCCCCCGCGCACAGGGCCGACCGTCGCGCGGATCGGCGGGCGGCGCCGGGTCTTCGCCCGGCGCGGTCCCGTGCGCCGGGTCAGGTTTCCGCAGCGCCGGACAACTCGTCAAAGCATTGAAGCGCCTTGGCGGCATACATCAGCGACGGACCGCCGCCCATCTGGACGCACATCGACAGCACCTCGCCGATCTCGTCACGCGTGGCCCCCGACCGCACGAGCGCGTCCACATGGAACGCGATGCACGGCTCGCATCGATCCGCCACGGCGATGCCGAGCGCCACGAATTCCAGCGTCTTCGCGTCGAGCGTGCCCGGGCCCTTCGCCGCCTTGGAGAGCGCCTGAAAGCCCTTGGCCATGTCGGGTTGCAGGCTGTTGAGCGCCTTGAGGCCGTTGCGCATGTCGGCCAGCTTGTCGGTCCAGGTCATGTCGTTTCCCTTGCTGCACGGTGGGGCCGCGGTCCGGTATTGCCTACTTGGCCCGACGGGCGGTTCGACGCCAATGTGTCACGCAGGCGCAACTGTCCGGCTTGCCGACAGTGTGCCGCAGCGCACTGTCGATCCCCGCTTGCCGGTGCAGGATGGCTGCCATGGTGTTCACGAGTGATTGGTTTCAGCGATCGGGTCGAGGGAGAACAGGATGATCATCAGAAGTATTGACGCGATCGTTTCGGGACGCCCGTTCCACACGATCGGACCGGACGAAAGCGTGCGCGCGGCCTGCATGCGGCTTGACACCGCGAATGTGGGCGCGCTGGCGGTCATGTCGGACGGCACGCTGCTGGGCGTACTGAGCGAGCGCGACGTGATCCGCAAATGTCTTGCACGGGGGCGGCGCACCGACCAGACGCAGGTCGCGGAGATCATGACAGCGGATCCCGTGACGATCGATGCGCAGGCGCCGCTGGCCGACGCGATGGGCGCCATGATCCGCGGCGGGTTCCGCCACTTGCCGGTGACGCGGGACGGCGCGGCGGTCGGCATGCTGTCCATGCGCGAAATCCCGACCGAGTACCGGGTCATGTTCGAACGGTTCCGGGAATACAACACCCGCCCGTCACCCATGCCCGCCATGGCGATTGCCGCGCAATAGTCACCCGGCCGGAACCGGCCGGATGACCCGAAGCGGGACCATGCCGCCGGTCGCCGGCGGCATGCAGACACGAGGTTCCGATCAGTTCGGAATCGTGCCCGTCAGACCCTCGACGTAGAAATCCATCCCAAGAAGGGTGCCGTCGTCGGCGGTTTCGCCCTCGGCCAGCCAGACCGATCCGTCCTGCCTGTTGATCGGGCCGGTGAACGGGTGGTAATCGCCGCTGGCGATGGCATCCATCAGCGCGCGGGCCTCGTTCGCCACGTCCTCGGGCACGGCGTCGGTGATCTCGCCGATCTGGACCATGCCTTCGCGGATGCCCTGCCAGACCTGGTGGCTTTCCCACGTGCCGTCCATCACCGCCTGCACCCGGTCGATGTAATAGGGCGACCAGTTGTCGATGATCGAGCTGACGCGCGGGCTGGGCTTGTACTCCGCCATGTCCGAAGCCTGCCCGAAGCCGATCACGCCGCCAGCCTTTTCCGCCGCGGCCAGCGGCGCGGTGCTGTCGGTGTGTTGCAGGATCACGTCCGCCCCCTGTTCGATCAGCGCGGTGGCGGCGTCGGCTTCCTTCGCGGGATCGAACCAGGTGTTGGCCCAGACCACGCGGAATTCCACGTCCGGGTTGGCCTTGCGCGCGGCGATGAAGGCCGCGTTGATGCCGCGGATCACCTCGGGGATCGGATAGGAGCCGATATAGCCGATGATGTTGCTTTCGGTCATCTTGCCCGCGATGTGGCCTTGCACGGTGCGGCCTTCGTAGAAGCGCGCCGAATAGGTGGCCACGTTGTCGGCGGTCTTGTAACCGGTGGCGTGTTCGAACTTCACGTCCGGGAACCGCTGGGCCACGTTGATCGTGGGGTCCATGTAGCCGAAGGACGTCGTGAAGATCAGGTCGGCGCCGGACAGCGCCATCTGGGTCAGTACGCGTTCCGCATCGGCCCCTTCGGGCACGCTTTCCTGGTAGACGGTTTCGACGGTATCGCTGAAATGCGCCTCGACGGCCAGCCGGCCCTGGTTGTGTTCATAGGTCCAGCCGCCGTCGCCGACGGGCCCGACATAGACGAACCCCACCTTGAGCGGGTCGTCCTGGGCGGCGGCGGGCAGCACCAGCCCGGCGGCAAGCGCCGCCCCGGCCAGCAGGGTCGTGAGTGTCTTCATGATGTCATCTCCGTGTTGGTTTGCGTTTGACGGGGCCGAGTTCCTTGCGGACCTCGCGTTCGATGTCGTCGTGCAGGGTCTTGTCGCGCGTCGCGGACAGGTCCGAGCGGATCAGCGCCGAAGAGATCAGCGCCGTGGGCACCGCGATCACGCCCAGCCCGACGAACAGCAGCGCCGCAGTAAAGACCCGCCCCGCCGCCGTGATCGGGTAGATGTCGCCGTAGCCCACGGTGGTGAAGCTGACGATGGCCCACCACAGGCTGATGGGGATCGACGAGAACGCCTCGGGCTGGGCGTCGTGCTCGAAGATGTAGATGCCCACACCGGCGATGTAGATCACGACGCAGGCGAGCACGGCGAAGACGGCCAGTTCCCCGCGTATGCTGTGGAGGGCGAGTTCCAGTCGCTTCAGGGCCGCGTTGGTGTGCAAGAGCTTGAGCAGTCGCACCAGTCGCAGAAGCCGCAGCACCCGCACCGCCGCCAGTTCCGGCGAGACGAACGCGAGCAGCGGCAGGCAGGACAGCAGGTCCACCATCCCCCAGAAGCTGAATATGTAGCGCAGGGGGCGTTCGGCGCAGACCACCCGCGTGACGTATTCCGCGGTGAAGACCAGCAACACGACCAGTTCGAACTGCAGCAGCACCCGGTCGGCCCAGACGGGCAGGCCCGGGATCGTCTCGACCGAGATCGCCAGCCCCGAGGCGAAGATCAGCGCCTGATGCGCCAGCGCCACCGTCCGCGGCGCGGTCGGGTGCGTGCCGTCGAGGATCTGTGGGATCTCGGTGCGCGTCACGCCGGTGCATTCCCTTGCCGCCCAGTGGTGTCATGCCGCCGCGTGGAACACCCGGCCCAGCGAGGCGGGCGCATTCATCGCCACGCGCCGCCGGTCGGACGACATGACGACCAGCACGAGGATCGTTACCAGATACGGCGAGATGGACAAGAGCGCCACGGGCACCGCCACGCCCGCCGCCTGCAGGTTCAACTGCAACACGGTGATACCGCCGAAAAGATAGGCCCCGAGCGCCACGCGCCCCGGCCGCCACGCGCCGAACACCACCAGCGCCAGCGCGATCCAGCCCGCGCCTGCCGTCATGCCTTCGGTCCATTGCGGCACCCGCACGAGGCTGAGATACGCGCCGCCCACACCCGCCATCGCCCCGCCGAAGAGGATCGCCGCGGTGCGGATGCGCACGACCTTGTAGCCCAGCGCATGGGCGGCGTCGTGGCTTTCGCCCACTGCGCGCAGGATCAGCCCCGCGCGGGTGAAGCGCAGGAAGGCCCAGATCGCCGCGGTCATGGCGAGCCCGAGATAGACCAGCGGGTCGTGGCTGAACAGCACGCGCCCGACGAAGGGCAAATCCGACAACGACCCGAGATCGAGCGACGGGGTGGCGGGCGGCTTGATCCCCACGTAGCCCTGCCCGATCAGCGCCGAGAACCCCAGCCCGAAGAGCGTGAGCGCCAGCCCCGTCGCCACCTGATTGGACAGAAGGCCCTGCGTGAGAAACGCGAACACCAGCGACAGCCCCGCGCCCCCCAGCGCCGCACCGACGAAGCCGAGCGTGGGCGAGCCGGTTTCGACGGCGGTGGCGAAGCCGCAGATCGCGCCCACGATCATCATGCCTTCGACGCCGAGGTTCAGGACGCCGGATTTTTCCACGATCATCTCGCCCAGTGCGGCGAAAAGGATCGGAGTGGCGGCGACCATGAGCGACGCCAGCAGGAGGTCGATGGATATGCCCGCCATTACGCGATCCTCCGCCGGCCGAACCGGATGCGATAGTTGCTCAGGACATCGACGGCGAGGAGGAAGAACAGGAGCATCCCCTGGAACGCCTGGATCGCCGCCGCCGGGATGCCCAACATGAACTGCGCCAGCTCTCCCCCGATATAGGTCAGGGCCATCAGTAGCCCCGCCAGCAGGATGCCGACCGGGTGCAGGCGCCCGAGGAAGGCCACGATGATGGCGGTGAAGCCGTAGCCCGATCCGAAATCGATGCTGACCTGTCCCGCCGGTCCCGTGACCTCGAACAGGCCCGCGGCCCCGGCCAGCGCGCCCGACAGACCAAGGCAGATCACCACAAGCCGCGCGGGGTTCACGCCCGCGAAGCGCGCCGCGCGCGGGGCCGTGCCCGCAAGCCGGATCTGGAAGCCGAGCATGTGTTTCGCCAGAAGCACGTAGGCCGCGATCACCGCGACGAAGGCCGCGACCACGCCCCAATGCATGCCGGTGCCCGCGATCAGTTCCGGGTTCGCAGCGGCGGGCCATTGCTGGAAGTTGCGCGATCCCGGAAAGCCGCCGCCCTCGGGGTTGCGCATCACGCCGAGAGCCGCCGAGGCGAGGAACTGCTCGGCCACATAGACCAGCAAGAGCGACACGAGGATCTCGTTCGTGTTGAACCGCGTCTTCAGGATCGCGGGGATCATCGCCCAGGCCCAGCCCCCGAACGCGCCCGCGATCACCATCGCGGGAAACAGCAGGACGCTGTCGGAGGGGTAGAGCGCAAGACCGACACCGGCCCCGCACAGCGCGCCCATGATGTACTGCCCCTCGGCGCCGATGTTCCACACACCCGCCCTGAACCCGAGGCTGAGACCGATGGCGATCAGGATCAGCGGCCCGGCCTTTACCAGGAGCTGGGGACGGGAATAGGACGCGAACTGCGCGTTGAAGAGCGGGTCGTAAAAGATCGTCCGGATCGCCTCGAACGGGTCCTTGCCGAGGGCCGCGAACATCAGCCCGCCAGCGACCATCGTGGCCAGCACGGCGACCAGCGGCGTCAACACAGTCCATGCGCGCGACGGCGTGGGGCGTTTTTCCAGCGCGATCATTAGCGGGCTACCTTGCGGGCTGTCCGGGGCACGGCACGGGTGCCGCGGGGCATCGTCGGATCACTGTGCGGCATGGGCCACCTCCATGTCATGGGCGCCGCCCATCATCAGGCCGATCTCGTCCATGGTCAGCCCCGCCGTGGGGCGCGGTGCGCTGAGCCGCCCGCCGTTGAGGGCTGCGAAATCGTCGGCCAGTTCCATCAGTTCATCCAGATCCTGGCTGATGACGACGACCGCCGCGCCGCCTTCGGCCAGGTCGATCAGCGCCTGCCGGATCGCCGCCGCCGCCGCCGCGTCCACGCCCCATGTGGGCTGGTTCACCACGAGCACCCGCGGCGATTGCAGGATTTCCCGCCCGATCACGAATTTCTGCAGGTTGCCGCCCGACAGCGCCCGCGCGGCCACATGGTTCCCCGGCGTGCGCACGTCGAAGGCCGCAATGATCCGGTCGGCAAAGGCGCGGGTCGCGCCCCAGTCGATCAGGCCGCGCGGCGCCAGCCCTTCGCGCACCTGCCCGGTCAGGAGCGCGTTTTCCACCAGCGACATGTCGGGGGCGGCGGCATGGCCCAGCCGTTCCTCGGGCGCGGCCAGCACGCCCAGGTGGCGGCGTGCGGGCGGCGGCAGCGCACCGATATCGTCACCGTCCACGAAGAGCGTGCCGGGGGGTGCCAGCGTCTCACCCGACAGCACGGCCAGCAATTCGTCCTGCCCGTTGCCCGCCACGCCCCCCACGCCGAGGATCGCACCTGTCCGCACCGAAAGCGACACGTCGCGCAGGCTGGTGCCGAAGGGGGTCGCGGCGGGCAGGTCCAGCCCGCGCAACTCCAGCGCCACGTCGCCGGGCGTGGCCGCGCGCCGTTCGGGGACATGCAGCACGCTGCCGACCATCAGTTCGGCCATGTCCCGCGCGCTCGTATCGCGCGGGATGCAATCGCCCACGACACGCCCCCGGCGCAGCACGGTCGCCGCATCGCAGAGCGCGCGGATCTCGTCGAGCTTGTGGGAGATATAGAGAATCGCCGTACCCTCCGCCGCCAGCTTGCGCAGGGTGGCGAAGAGGATCTCCACCTCCTGCGGGGTCAGCACCGAGGTCGGTTCGTCCATGATCAGCAGCTTGGGGTTCTGCAAGAGGCAGCGCACGATCTCCACCCGCTGTCTTTCGCCTGCGGACAATTCCCCCACCAGCCGCGACGGGTCGAGCGGAAGGCCGTAGTCGTGGCTCACGTCACGGATGCGCGCGGCGAGGTCCCGGCGCTTCGGCGGGTTTTCCATCCCGAGCGCTATGTTCTCTGCGACGTCCAGCGCCTCGAACAGCGAAAAATGCTGGAAGACCATGGCGACACCCGCCTGCCGCGCGGCGGAGGGCCGGTCGGGGGCATAAGGCGCACCGCGCAGGGTCATGGCCCCCTTGTCGGGTTTCACCAATCCGTAGATCATCTTCACCAGCGTGGACTTGCCCGCGCCGTTTTCACCCAGAAGCGCATGAATCTCACCCTCCCCGATGCTGAAGCGCACGTCGTCATTGGCGACGACGCCGGGATAAGCCTTGGTCAGCCCCTCCAGCGTCAACAGTGTCGGGCGGGTCATGCGCGGGCCTCCTTGGCGGTCATCTTGGCGGGGCGCGCGAGCAGCGCCGCCGCGACGCCGAGCGCGATCGCCTGCGGGTGCTTGCCCAAGGACGGGTCGCCGATGGGGCAATCGATCAGATCGATCTGCGCCGGTGCGTGGCCGAGATCGCCGAGGCGCTTGCGGAACCGCGCCCATTTGGTCGCCGACCCGATCACGCCCGCACTAGCGAAACCGTGGTTCAGGGCGGCGTGGCAGAGATCGAGGTCCAGTGCGTGGGAATAGGTCAGGATCAGGTGATGCGCGTCCCGCGGGGCGTGCGCCATGGCCGCCGCCAGTGCGGGTGCTGGCAGCGCCGTGACGCCGCCGGGCAGCGGGTCGGGGAAACGGTCGTGCGCGGTGTCGGCCCATGTGATCGCCAGATCGGGCAGCGGGGCCAGAACCCCCACCAGCGCGCGGCCCACGTGGCCCGCCCCCCAGATCCACACGGGCCGCGTTGGCGCAGCGAGCGGTTCCAGCAGCCAGCCTTGCGCAAAGCGGACCGGCGGCGCGATGCCGGTGCCGCGCGCGTCCCGCAGCGCCCGGCGCAGGGTCAGTGGGGCGGGGGCGTCGCCGTCGATCCGCCGCAGCAACGGCAGTGCCGGGT
>NZ_QDFI01000120.1 GCF_003254465.1 Meridianimarinicoccus zhengii | reverse complement strand
GCCCGATGCCGAGGCCGATGATCTCGCGGCGTCCTTCGGTATTGGCGGCCACGGCGATTATTCGCTGATCGTCACGGCGAAGATGAACGACATCGACCCCCAGGCCTGGCTGGCAGACGTCCTCGCCATGCTGCCCGACCTGACCGCGTCGCAGGTGTCGGACCTACTACCGTGGAACTGGCACCCCCCGGAACTCCGCCAAGCCGCCTGACCGCGGCCCACGCCGGATGCATACGCTGAACCTTCGTCAGGTGGCGTACAGTCCGGCGGTTTTCCCGCGCAATGCGATCAAGGCAAGGACCGTGTCGATGGTCGGTGTTGGCGTCTCTGTCACGCGCCCGAGTTCTTTTACGGCCCCCACAAGGGCGTCGATTTCCATCGGGCGGCCTTGGTCGAGGTCTTGCAGCATGGATGTGCGGTGCGCGCCCACATCCGCACCGCCCTGGATGCGGCGATCGACGTCGATGGGGAACTTGACGCCAAGTTTCTCGGCAATCTCCTGGGCCTCCAACATCATGTTGCGCGCCACCTCCCGCGTGCCGGGATCGGTGCACAGGACATCGAGCGTTGCATGGGTGAGCGCAGAGATGGGGTTGAACGACAGGTTCCCCCACAGCTTTACCCAAATCTCATCGCGGATCTTCGGGCGCACGGGGGCCTTCAGACCAGCAGCCGATAGCGCTTTTGAAAGCGCAAGCGCGCGTTCGGATTTCGATCCGTCGGGTTCGCCCAGGGAAAACCGGTTGCCCTCGATATGTTTCACCACGCCCGGTGCGATCACTTCGGCGGCGGGGTAGACCACGCAGCCCAACACGCGGTCCGGGCCGAACCCGTCCCATTGTGCATGGCCCGGATCGACGGTTTCCAGCCGCGTGCCGTCAAAAGGCCCGCCGAGCTTGTGAAAATACCACCACGGAACGCCATTGACGCCCGAGACGATCGTGGTGTGATCGCCGATGAGGGGTTGCATATGCGGGACAACGGCGGGGACGGAATGGGCCTTGAGCGTGACAATCACGTAGTCCTGCGGCCCGAGGTCTGCGGCATTGTCCGAGGCCGTGACGGTCACGGTTCTCTCGCCCGTCTCTTCGATCAGACGCAGGCCGTTTTCGCGCATGGCCGCAAGATGCGGACCGCGCGCCACGAGGCTGACATCAGCCCCGGCCTGTGCCAGTTTCGCGCCCATGTAGCCGCCGATGGCCCCGGCGCCGAAAATACAGATCTTCATGCTGTGCCCCTCAATCCAAACCCAGTTTCTCGGCTAGGCCGATACGCTGCAACTTGCCGGTCGCACCTTTCGGAATTTCATCGAGGATCAGGACTTTGCGTGGCACCTTGAACGCGGCCAACCGTTCGCTGGCGAAATCGCGAATATCGCGCTCGGTGGCGCTTTGGCCCTCTTTCAGAACCACGGCGGCGGCCACCTCTTCTCCCAGCTTGGGGTGGGGCATGGCGAAGGTCACGCACTGGCCAACGGCCGGATGCTCGGAGAGGATGCCATCCACTTCGAGGGGACTTATCTTTTCCCCGCCACGGTTGATGATCTCTTTCAGGCGGCCGGTCAGGGACAAGAAGCCGTCTTCGTCGAACACGCCCTGGTCGCCGGTTCGGAACCAGCGCTTGCCGTCGGCCTCGAAGAAGTTCTTCGCGTTGGCTTCGGGATTGGCCTCATAGCCCGGGGTCACATTGGGCCCCGAGATGGAAACCTCGCCGACGCCATCGATCAGGCGGTCTTCGATTTCATGCGCGATACGCACTTCCGGTCCTGCGGGAAGACCCACGGCCCCGGGTTTCTGGCGGCCCGGCTCAATCGGGTTGCAGCACATCTGGTGGGCTGCTTCCGTCATGCCGTAGGCTTCCACCACGGGCGCGCCAAAGGTGTCGGCCAATTGGGTCATGACCGCTCCGGGCAAGGACGAGGACGAGGACCGCAACAGACGCAGGCGTGCGTTCTTGATGATCTCGGCATTGCGTGGGGCGCGGGCCAGAATGGCCTGATGCATCGTCGGCACGGCGGTGTACCAGGTCGGGTCCACCTCTTCGAGCCAGCCGTAGAACTTGAGGGCGTCAAAGCCCGGCGCACAGCTGATGGATGCGCCCGCTGCAAGCGACGCGCTGACGGCGGCAATCAGACCGTGGATGTGGAACAGGGGCATCACGTTCAGGCAGCAATCCTCAGCCGTCAACGCGAGCGATACGCGAATGTTTTCAGCCGACGCCGCGACGTTGGATTGCAGCAGCGGGACTATCTTGGGCCGGGACGTGGTACCAGATGTGTGCAGGATCAGGGCGACATCGTCGGCGGTGGGCGCGGCCGTGGGCGCGCTGCCTTGCACATCGGTGGACAGGGTGAAGTTGCCCGCCGGTTCTGTCGCCGTCAGTTCGATCACGGTCATGTCGAAGCGCGCTGCGGCGGCGCGGGCCGGCCCATCGTAGCCAGCCTCCACAATGATTGCGCGGGCCTTGAGGTCTTCAAGATAGAAGGCGAATTCGTCCTCCTTGTAGGCCGGGTTCAGCGGCGCCGTGGTGGCTGATTGCGCCACCGTGACAAATGCCGCCGCCATTTCGGGCCCGTTGGGCAAGACGATTGCAACCCGGTCCTGCGCGCCGACACCGGCCGCCCTCAAGCTGTTGCGAACGTCCTGGGTCAGGGCTTTGAGGTCCGCGTATGTCATCCAGTCCCGGCCCGGTGCGCCGATGGCATTGGCGGTGCCGGGATGGCGCTGGATCAGGGCTTCAAGTGTTTGCATTGTGTGTCTTTCCGTATCGATGGGAGATATGCAGGCGCGTTCGCCAATGCGGGTCAAGCGCGTGTCTCAGTCCTGTGTTACCTGCCGCTTGCGGCGCAGCAGTTTCAAGGCAGGCAAGAAGATCAAGATGAGGGCGATCACCATGATCGGAGCGGCAATCGGCCGGGTGAAGAAGATCGTTGGATCGCCCGATGACAAGAGCAAGGACTGGCGCAGGGTGGGTTCGGCAATGGGGCCAAGGACGATCGCCAGAACGGCGGGGGCCAGCGGGTAGTCGAACTTGCGCATGAAGAATGCGCTTATCCCAAAGATCACGATCAGCCACAGATCATGCATGCTGCGCGAGGCCGCGAAGCCGCCGATGATGGAAAGCACGAAGATCAGGGGCGCGAGGATGGTGAACGGCATTCGCAACATCCAGACGAACAGCGGAATGAACGCGAGGTTGATCACGACCGCCGCCACGTTCGAGATGTAGAAAGATCCGATCAGGCCCCAGACGAATTCGCTTTCGTCGATGAACAGGCGCGGTCCCGGTGTCAGGCCCCACATGACCATCCCCCCCAGCAAGATCGCGGTTGTCGGCGATCCCGGAATACCGAGGGTCAGCATCGGCAGCATCGAGCCCGTAGAGGCCGAGTTGTTCGCCGCCTCTGGCGCGGCAACGCCGTCTGGCGAGCCTTTGCCGTATTCTTCCGGCGTGCGAGAGGTCATCTTGGCCACGCCATAAGCCATCAACGATCCCGGTGTCGCGCCGGCAGCCGGCAAAACCCCAACGAAAAAGCCAAGGACCGAGCCGATCCATGTGCCTTTCCAGCCCCGGCGCACGGCCTCCTTGCTGTCCGAGATCAGGCCTTTGACTGTCATCTTGGGGTTTGTCGTGGTCACGTCGCCGCGTGTCTGCTCGATGGTCCACAGCATCTCTCCGATGCCGTAAACGCCGATGGCGAGAACGATGAAGCCGATCCCGCGCAGAAAGCCCTGAATATCGAACAGAACGAGGCGCGGCTCGCCGGAGATGGTGTCGAAGCCAACCGTCGCAAGCACGAGGCCAAAGCAGATCGAGAAGATCGTCTTGGGGATGTCATCGCCACCAAGGCCGACGAAGGTCGCAAAGGCCAGCAACATCAGGGCAAAGATCTCTGGCGGGCCAAACGACAGCGCCACTTCTGCGAGAAGGGGGGCGAACAGACTGAAAAACACGGTGGCGACAGTGCCGCCCACGAAAGAGGCAAGCGCCGCCGTCACCAAGGCAAGGCTCGCGCGCCCCTGAAGCGCGAGGGGGCGTCCGTCGAAGGTCGTCGCCACAGCCGTGGAGGCGCCCGGAATGCCAAGGGCGACAGACGAGATCGCGCCACCGTACATCGCCCCGTAGTAGATCGCCGCAAGAAAGATAATGGCGGACGTTGGTGGCACCAGGAACGTCACGGGCAAGAGGATGGCCACCCCGTTGACAGACCCCAGGCCGGGCATCGCGCCGATGAAGAGCCCGACGGTCACGCCCAGAACGATCAACATCAGGTTGATCGGTTGAACAGCCGTCGTCACGCCACCGGCAATGAGTGATAAGACTTCCATGGTGATCCTAGGTGCAGGGCTGCGTCAGTAGATGATGTCGTACATCATGTCGAAGAAAGGCTGCGTGAACGGCAGGCCTTGTGGCATCGAGATGTACATCGCGCCCTCGAAAAAGAAGAAAAGCCCGATGGGCAAAAGGATCGCGACGGCCAGTGTCAACAGCCACGAATGCCGCCCCAGAAAGTGCAGGTAGTAGACAAGGAACACGCAAATCGCGCCGTACATCGAGATGACGGGAATAAGCGCCACGAAGCCGACGACCCCGCCGCCGACATGGGCGACAGTGCGCCAGCCGAACCCATCCATGAGCGGCTCGTCCGAGACCGATGCGGGGCTGAGGCCGCGCCACCATTTCCATGCGATCGCAACGCAGCTCAGCAGCATTCCGAAAGACAACCAGAATGGCCAGAAGCCGCCACCGGGCCCACGGCCGCTGATGTATCCGATGGGAAGCTCGGTGCTCTTCCACATCAGATACAGCGAAAGGAGGGCAAGAAGCCCTGCAAGTGATATCTCACCTTGGCGCATTCCTGCCCCCTTTTCCTTTTCGTGGTTTAGCCGTCGATCTCGGACAGCAACTGACGGTGGTTTTCCACCTGCGTGGCCCAATAGGCACGCGTCTCGGCTTCATCCATCGGCAGGGGCGACAGGCTTTCGGACACCAAATAGTCTTGCCACGACTGGCTCTCGTAGACCTGACCGAACACCTCGCGATAGTAGGCTGCAGCCTCGTCGGACATGCCCGGCGCGCCGACGATGGCCCGCTGGTTGTAGTACGAGAAGTCGTGCCCCAACTCCCGCATCGTCGGAACGTCCGGATAGGCGTCCATGCGCTCGTCCGAGAAGGCCAGAAGCGGCACGAAATCGCCCGCGGCATAAAAGCCGTTTGCCTCGGCCGGGTTGTTCACGGTGGCCATGATCTGCTGACCCGCAAGATCACGGGCCACGGCACCGCCGCCATCATAGGGGATGTATTTGATGTCGAGATCGTAGACGCCGGACATGTAGGCGATGACGATGGAGTCTTCTTGACCCGTGCCAGTGCCGCCCATGACATATTCGCCGTTCATCTCGCGGACCGCTGCAACGAACTCGTCAAAGGTCGTAATGCCCGAGTCCGTGTGAACCCAAAGCACGAAGGGGTCGACGCCCATCATGGTGATGGGTGTGAAGGTCTCGATATCGACGCCGAGGCCATCCTGCCGGATCGGCGTGGTGTAGAACGAATTCAACGTGACCATAAGCGTATGGTCGGGATCACGGGTCTCGTTCAGGTGCAACAGAGCCTCGGCACCAGACCCACCGCCGCGGTTCGTCGGGATCAGGGGGCGGTTCATCATGTCGTTCGCTTCGACAACGGATTGCACGAAGCGTGCGATCTGGTCTGCGCCGCCACCGGGTCCGGCCATGATCGTGAAATCAACCGGGCGTGTCGGCTGCCACTCCTGTGCCATGGCAGAGATCGGCAAGGTTGCAAGCGCGGTGCCTGCAGCCAGCCCAAGGAAAAGTCTTTTGGTCAGTGTCATGATGTAGTCCTCCCTGATTGTACGGTCCTTCGGACGCGTCTTTCCCGCTGGATGTGCGGGGATCTCCTCCATGGGCACGTCTCCCGTCGTGCCTGAGTGTGGGTTGGGCAAAGCCGTTCTAATGCGCCATCAAGATGGGCATTTCCGTTTGATCCACGATGCGCTCCGTGTTGCCGCCGAACAGCATCTCGGTCTCGTGGCTGTGGCTGTAGGCGCCCGTGACAAGCAGGCTGGCGCCGATGCTTTGACAGGTCTTGAGCAGTTCGGTCGCGGGGTCTTTCCCGTCGAAACGAACGATTTTGGCTGTGATGCCGCGCAGTGCGTAGTAGTCCAGCAACTCTTCTGCGGTAGGGCCGTTAGCCTGCACCTTCCCACCCGTCAGGATGCTGACACGGTCTGCTCCGTTCATGATGTCCAGCGACGATGCGACAGCCCGCGCGGCTGGCAGCGACCCGTTCCAGCCAATCGCCACGTGCTGCGCAAACGTCTCGTCCGGTCGTAACTGCGCCGGACAGATCAAGACCGGCCTACCCGCCCCGTACAGCGCCGACTTCAAGGAACTTTCACCGAGGTTGCGTTCGCGCTGCGGCTTCGGAAGCACGATGACATCCGACAGGCGCCCCGCGTGCTTGACGACATCCGCCATGCGTCCTTGCATCTCTGTAAAGGTGCAGGTCACGCTGCCGTTCGCTTTGGGGTCATCGTTGAGCCCGAACTCGGCCGCCAGCTTGTGCAGTATGCCGCGAAGGTGGTTTTCCTGCCGGTTCGCGAGCTCGCTGGCCTGCTCCATCATGACTTTGCGTGCGAAGTCACTCAGGGGCACTCCCTGCGGCATCAGATCTTTCGCCTGGGCCCGGCAATGCACGACGTTGACCTTTGCGTCATGCTTTCTGGCTAGCTGCGCGGCATGCGCAAGGACGGTTGCGACCATGCCGTCGCCACGCACCGGGACTAGGATTGATTTTATCAACGTCTGCCCTTTCCCGTGTCTTCACACTGCGCTTGGCGGCAATTTCATGGACCGGTGACAGGCATCAGGTCGTCCGAACTTCCATTATGTTGATTTAAGATAGGCGTACGAATGTTTCGTCAACTTCATTTTGTGAGAAACAAGCTTGCGGCGCCGTTTTTCTGTGCATTTTTAAGCCATTGTTTCGAATAAATTTTTCTGCATTCGGTGGTATACTGCGATTTTCACAGCTGGATCGTCGGCCTGCCGACCCAACCGCCTCCGGACCGGTGAAAAGACCGTGGCAGATTCGGACGACGACCAGCACAAGGTCGCGCGTCCAGGTCGCAACGTGTTGATTGCCAATGAGAAGTGATCCGGATCGCGCGTAATTTCCACTGAGATTTGACCCATGTGACGGCTCTTTGCACAAATCCTGAGAGCGATTCGTCTCGTTAATCCAGCGTGGTAGCTGGGATGCACGAGCAGACCCACACCCCCGACCTACAGGACCGGGAACTGGTCGGCCTACAATGAAGCGCTCAAGCGCCGGGGCTCGCTGACGATCTGGTTCGATCCCGAGATGATCTGGGATGCCGCACCGACAGGCAGGCGTGGCCGGCGGCGGACCTACAGCGATACCGCCATACAGACGTGCCTAACGATGAAGGGTGAAGGGTGCCCGGAAAACGGTCCGGTGGACCGTTTTCAGCCCTGAACGGGCGAAGCCCCGGGACTGTTCGGCATGGCCTTGCGGCAAACGACCGGCTACGTCGAAAGCCTGTTGCGCCTGGTCGGCCTCGACTGGGCTGTGCCTGACTTCAGCACGCTGTCGCGTCGCCAGAAGACGCTGGCCGTGAACATCCCATATCGCGGAACCAGGGGCCCGCTCCATCTGCTGATCGACAGCACCGGGATCAAGGTCGAGGGCGAAGGCGAGTGGCACGCCCGCAAGCACGGGGGACCCAAGGACGGGTCTGGCGCAAGATTCACCTCGGCATTGATGAGGAAACACTGGAGGTCCGGGCTGT